>JAJYTW010000016.1 GCA_021792855.1 Actinomycetes bacterium | reverse complement strand
CTTGCTCAGGCCGTAGAGCCGCCGCATCCAGGTCAGCATGGCGTCGAGCGCCTGGTAGGTCGCCTCATTCAGATCGGCGCTGAAGCCGAACGTGATCCGCCCGGCCGGCGTCTCGGCGTGCACGCCGTCGACCGGCCGACCGGTCACCAGGTCCAGGCTGATCCGGGTGGTCATGCCGCACTCGATCGCCGTCCCGGCGACCTCACCGTCGCCCTGCGCGGCGTGCCCGTCGCCGATGCTGAGCAGCGCCCCGGGCACCCGCACCGGAAGATAGAGCACCGATCCCGCGACGAGTTCCCGGCAGTCAATGTTGCCCCCGCCGATCGCCCGCGGCGGCACCGTCGAGTGCTCGCCGGGCTCATCCCAGGCGACTCCGGCGACGCCGTGGAACGGTGCGGTCCGGACCGCGTGCCCCAGGTTGCTGGTGGCCACCCCCGCGTCGGCGTCGATCTGCCACAGCAGCCACTCCGGCGGACCCTCGTGCAGGCCGAGGCTCCGGGTCAGCGGGGTGTCCCTGGACGCCGCGGCGGTCCAGCCCCAGTCGTCGGGCCGCATCGACTCGAACCGCACCGCGAGCACGTCCCCGGGAGCCGCACCGCGGACCGCGATCGGCCCGGTCAGGCAGTGCCCCCGGCGCTGGCTGAACATGGTCGGCACGTCCTGGCCCGGATGCTGCTGCCGCTCCAGGTGCCCCGAGGCGTCCAGCGACCTGAGCAGCACCGTGTCGCCGGGATCCACGGTCAGGGCGGGCGGCAGGTCCCGGCTGAATACCTCGGCGGTCGTGGTGGGCGATGGGTCCAGCTGGTGGCGTTGCACGCCCATATCTTCGCCGTTGCCCGGGCCGTCCGTCGAGCGGACGCCGGCCGGGGCTGGTCAGGTCTCGTTCAGCCGTCGCTGGACCGGGGCCCGCCCGGCCGGCTGGCGCGGCCGCTCACCGGGTGCGATCGGCGGGATCGGCCGGACCTGCGGCGCTCCGGCGGACAGCGTGAACTCCTCGTCATGGTGCCGCAGCAGCACCGGATCCCCGGTGGCGAGTGAGTAGGTGGCGGCGGCGTGACTGATCTCCACCCGGAGACGGCGGCCGCGGAACAGCACCGTGAACGCGATCCTGGCCAGGCCATCCGGCAGCCGCGGCGAGAAGATGATCATGCCGGGCCGGTAGCGCAGCCCGCCGAAGCCGCCGACCAGCGCCATCCAGGTGCCCGCCAGTGACGCGATGTGCACGCCGTCGCGAGTGTTGTGCTCCAGATCGCGCAGGTCCATCAGGGCGGCCTCGCCGAGGTAGTCATGGGCCAGGTCGAGATGGCCCGCCTCGGCCGCCATCACCGCCTGGACGCAGGCCGACAGGGAGGAATCCCGGACCGTCAGCGGCTCGTAGTAGGCGAAGTTGCGCGCCTTCTGCTCGGAGGTGAACTCGTGCCCGCACAGCATCATCGCGAGCACCAGGTCGGCCTGCTTGACGACCTGCTTGCGGTACAGGTCGACGTAGGGGAAGTGCTGCAGCAGCGGGTACTTCTCCGGCGGGGTCCCGGCGAAGTCCCAGACCTGGTGCCTGGTGAACCCCTCGGACTGGGAGTGCACGCCGAGCGCCTCGTCGTAGGGGATGTGCATCGACTCGGCGGCGTGCCGCCAGCTAGCGGCCTCCTCGACGTCGATGTCAAGTTCCCTGGCCCGCTCCGGGTACCGGCTGGCCGCCTCTGCCGCCGCGATCAGATTCTGCCGCGCCATCAGGTTCGTGTAGACGTTGTCGTCGGCCACGGCGCTGTACTCGTCCGGCCCGGTGACGCCGTCGATGTGGAACCTGCCCGCCGCGTCGTGGTGGCCAAGCGATCGCCACAGCCGGGCGGTGCAGGTCAGCAGGTCCATGCCCGGGCCGCGCTCGAACTCCTCGTCCCCGGTCGCGTCCACGTACCTGGCCACGGCGTGCGCGATGTCGGCGTTGACGTGAAAGGCCGCCGTCCCGGCCGGCCAGTAGCCCGAGCATTCCTGGCCGGCGATCGTCCGCCACGGGAACGCCGCCCCGGCGAAGCCGAGTTGAGCCGCCCGCTCGACCGCCTGCGGCGCGATCGCGTGCCGCCAGCGCAGCGCGCTGGCGGCCGCTTCCGGCGCCGTCAGCGTCAGCAGTGGGAGCACGAACACCTCGGTGTCCCAGAAGGCGTGCCCGTCGTAGCCGGTGCCGGTCAGCCCCTTCGCCGGGATCGGCCGGTTCTCGCCGCGGGCGCCGGCCTGGAGCACGTGGAACAGCCCGAACCTGACCGCCTGCTGCACCTCCGCGTCGCCGTCCACCTGCACGTCGGCGCGGTCCCAGAAATCATCGAGGTATCCGCGCTGCTCGGCCAGCAGGCCGTCCCAGCCGGTCTGGCGGGCGGCGCTGAGCGCCGCCCAGACCTGGTCCCGCACGCCGGGCAGGGACCGCTGGCCCGACCAGCCGTAGCCGACGAACTTGATCAGCCGCAGCCGCTCCCCCGGCTCAAGCACCGTGGTCATCGTGATCGCCGCCCCGTCCGGAAACACCTGCGGCTCGACCTGGGTGTCACGTGGGCTGTCGATCACGTGATCCATCCCGGCGCCGATCCTGAGCTTGCTGCGGCGGGTCTGGTGCACCAGCACGGCGGACGCGCCACTCGCCCACTGGCCCTCGGGGACCAGCACGTCGTTCAGCGCCTCGGCGGCCCGCGGGTCGCCGTTCCCCGGCGGAAGCTGCTCGTTGGCCAGCAACTGGGACTGCACCGCGATCCGCGCCCGCGCCGAGACCGGCGCTACCTCGTAACAGATCGCGGCGATCGCCCGCTGGGTGAAGGAAACCAGCCGGGCCGAGGCCACCCGGACCGCCGAGCCGGCCGGCGATACCCACTCGGCACTCCGGCTGAGCAGCCCGGTCCGGAAGTCCAGAACCCGCTCGTGCGAGCGCAGTTCGCCGTACCGGACGTCGAACGGCGCGTCGTCGACGAACAGCCGGATCAGCTTCCCGTTCGTGACATTGATGATCGCCTGCCCGGACTCCGGCAGTCCGTAGGACGGCTCGGCATAGGGTAGCGGGCGGGTCTCGTAGACGCCGTTAAGGTAGCTGCCAGGCAGCCCGTGCGGCTCGCCCTCGTCTAGGTTCCCGCGCCAGCCGAGATGGCCGTTGGACAGCGCGAACACCGACTCGCTCTGCGCGAGCAGATCCAGGTCGAGCGCGATCTCCCGGAGCGACCAGGGCTCGACCGTGAACGTGCCCTGACGGATCACGCCGGCCGGTCCAGCAATTCGGCCAGGTCGCTGACCACGACATCGGCGCCGTGCTCGCGCAGCGCGTCGGCCTGGCCGGCCCGGTCCACGCCGACCACGAAGCCGAAGCCGCCGGCCCGGCCGGCCGCCACCCCGGCCAGCGCGTCCTCGAACACCGCGGCAGCGCCCGGATCCAGCCCCAGCGCCCGTGCCCCGGCCAGGAAGCCGTCCGGGGCGGGCTTGCCGCGCAGCTGCTCGCGCTCGGCGACGACGCCGTCGATCCTGGCCTCGAACAGGTCGTCAATACCCGCGGCGACCAGCACGTCGTGGCAGTTCCGGCTGGAGGAGACCACGGCTCGGCGCAGTCCTGCGTCCCGGACGGCGCGCACGTACCGCACCGACCCGTCGTAGGCCTCGACCCCGCCGCTCGCTATCCGCCGCTTGACGATCTCGTTCTTGCGGCGGGCGAGGCCGTGCACGGTCTCGGCGTCCGGCGGATCGTCCGATCCGCCCTCGGGGAGGATGATCCCGCGGGCAGCCAGGAACGACCGGGTGCCGTCCAGGCGCGGCTTGCCGTCGACGTACTCGTCATAGTCGCTGACGGGGTCGAATGGCACGAATGGCTGGCCCTCCCGCGCGGATCGCTCGCGCAGGAAGGCGTCGAACATCTCCTTCCACGCGGCGTCGTGCACCTGGGCCGTCCTGGTCAGCACGCCGTCCAGGTCGAACAGGCACCCCCGCACGCCGGTCGGGAGCCCGAGCATGATGCCAGCCTACGGGACCGGGCGCCGGCCATCCGGTCCCGCCCCACCCGCGCCCGCGCCGGACCCCGAGCTAAGCCCCGGCCGGCCTATGATGGCCGACGGATAATGCCGGAATGGGAATCAGATGGGGGCGTGCTGCTGCCGACGTTCGACCCGGCGCCGGTACTCGACTCGCTCTGCTCGCTGTCCGCCGCCGTGGCCGCAGTACAGCCGCGGACTCGCGGCCGGCACCTGGACGAACGCTTGGCTTCCTGCCCCGGCTACTCCGGGCCGAACTGGTCGACCACCATGGCCCGCTGGCGTCGGTGCGACTGCCCGGACCGCGCCCCGCGATCGCCGCCGCGCGCGAGGTTGCGCCCGGCCGACCTGCCAGACCGGGCCGACACCACCATTGGTGCGCCGGCCGCGTCGACCGGATCGCTTAGACCGCGTACTTCGTGATCAGGTCGCCCAGTCGGGGCAGCGCTGTCTGGACGTGCTTGCCCGCACCACCGCGAACCGTGCGGTACGCCTTGACGATCACGGCTCGCCCGGAAGCCTCGGCCATCTCGTCGGTCACCGCGAGCAGGGCCTCCGACACCTCATCGCCGCGCTTGGCGAGGTAGTCGCCGAACATCGAACCACCGGAGGTGGTGAAATCGGTCCAGAAAGGATCAAGCTGCGTCGCGAACCGTGGGATCAGGCCTGCTAGTACGTCGTGATAGTAACCGGGAGCGAAGCCGGTAACGGTCTTGTAGGCAATCTTTACCGCGGTTCCTGACATCCCGGACTTCTCCGAGATCTCCTGATCCACCATGGCCTGGCAGTCGGCGATCACGGCCTCCCGGATCTCCGGTGCGTCCAAGCGCTCGCGCAGCGTGATAGTCATCGAGTAGCTCTTCTCCTGACAAAGAATGAGATGCCTTGAAAGCGCGCTAAGCATCTCACAGGCCGCGCGTAATACATGTCATCCGTCCTTTACGTGGCATCGTGCCCGTTACACGAGTGCCGGAGCATAGCCCACGACAGCGCACCGGATTTCACCCGGTCACCTACTCGCGCGGGTGAGGCAACCGCCCGGCCAGTTGTCCTAGCCTGCGGCAGGAGGCGGCGGACGCCGTCGCGATCCCGGCAGGACTGGAGCCTTGCGGCATGCGGACCGTACGCACGACGCTGACGCGGTACACGATCGAGGCTGAGCACCGCCACCCCGGCTCGACCGGGGACTTCTCCGGCCTGCTCAACGCGGTCGCCACGGCCGTGAAGATGATCAGCAACCAGGTCGGCCGCGGCTCCCTGGCCGGAACGCTCGGCAGCGCAGACGCGGAGAACGTGCAGGGCGAGATCCAGAAGAAGCTCGACATCATCAGCAACGAGGTGATGGTCGCCGAGACCGAGTGGACCGGTCACCTGGCCGCGATGGCATCGGAGGAGATGACCGACGTCCACGCCATCGGGCCCGGGTACCGGCACGGGAAGTACCTGCTGGTCTTCGACCCGCTGGACGGATCGAGCAACATCGACGTCAACATCTCGGTCGGCACGATCTTCTCGATCCTGCGCAGCCCGGACCCGGAGGCTGAGCCGACCGCCGAGCACTTCCTGCAGCCTGGCGTCACCCAGGTCTGCGCCGGGTTCGCCCTATACGGGCCGTCCACGATGCTGGTCCTCACCACCGGAGACGGCGTCGACGGCTTCACGCTCGACCGCGACATCGGCGCGTTCGTGCTCACCCATCCGCAGATGCGGATACCGGAGGATTCCGGGGAGTTCGCGATCAACGCGTCCAACGAGCGGTTCTGGGAACCGCCGGTGCGCAGGTACATCAGCGAGTGCCTGGCCGGCCAGACCGGCCCGCGGGAGCGCGATTTCAACATGCGCTGGATCGCGTCGCTGGTGGCCGAGACCTACCGGATCCTGACCCGGGGCGGCGTGTTCCTCTATCCCAGGGACAGTCGGCCGCCGGCCAAGCCGGGCCGGCTGCGACTGCTGTACGAGTGCAACCCGGTCGCGTTCCTGGTCGAGCAGGCCGGCGGCGCCGCGAGCACCGGCCGGGAACGAGTGCTCGACCTTCAGCCGGACAGCCTGCACCAGCGGGTTCCGTTCATCTTCGGATCACGGAACGAGGTCGAGCGGATCGAGCGGTACCACCGCGAGCAGGCCGACGCGGCGGGCACTGCCTTTGACAATTCGCTGTTCAACAGCCGGTCCCTGTTCCGGGTCCAGTAACACGATTGGCGCACCCATGTCAGCCAGGCATCCCATCGTCGCCGTGACCGGTTCGTCCGGAGCGGGCACCAGTTCGGTGACCCGGACGTTCCAGCACATCTTCCGGCGGGAGCAGATCAGCGCGACCATCGTGGAGGGCGACGCGTTCCACCGGTACGACCGCGCGGAGATGAAGGTCGCCATGGCGGAGGCGGAGAGCGCGGGGAATCAGCACTTCTCGCACTTCTCGCCCGAGGCCAACCTGCTGGAGGAACTCGAGGACCTGTTCCGCCAGTACGGCGAGAACGGCACCGGCCGGATCCGCGCCTACCTGCACAACGACGAGGAGGCCGCGCCGTTCGGACAGCCGCCAGGAACGTTCACGCCGTGGTGGGACATCGCTGCCGGCAGCGACCTGCTCTACTACGAGGGACTGCACGGAGCGGCGGTGACCGACAAGGCGGACATCGCCCGGCACGCCGACCTGGTGATCGGCGTCGTCCCGATCATCAACCTGGAGTGGATCCAGAAACTGCACCGGGACAAGTCCACCCGCGGGTACAGCAGCGAGGACGTGGTCCACACGGTGCTGCGCCGGATGCCGGACTACGTGAGCTACATTTGCCCGCAGTTCTCCCGTACCCACGTGAACTTCCAGCGGGTGCCGACGGTGGACACCTCAAACCCGTTCATCGCCCGCAACATCCCGAGCGCCGACGAGAGCTTCGTCGTGATCCGGTTCGCCAATCCCAAGGGCATCGACTTCCCGTACCTGCTCTCCATGCTGCACGACTCATTCATGTCCCGGCCGAACAGCATCGTCGTGCCCGGCGGGAAAATGGAACTGGCGATGCAGCTCATCCTCACACCGTTCATCCTGCGCCTGATGGAAGCACGCGAGCGTGCCTGAGCCGGTACCTGCGCCGCGACGGGTCAGGACGCAGGGCCGTCCCAGGACCACCGCGGGATGGCCAGGCCGGCGGGCACGTCGTCCGTAGCGGCCGGGTAGCGCGCCATGGTCGTAGTAGTGGCCCAGGCGAAGTAGTCGTGCAGCACCCGCCGGACCGGCTCCGCCGTCAGCCCCGCGTCGGTCAGCGCCTGGTCGAAGCAGGCGACGGCACGCCGATCCATCTCCGCAGCACCCGGAGGTGCCAGGCCTCAGCCAGGCGGGTCAGCCCGTCGATGCCACCGGCGGCCTGGTAGATGCTCTGCATGACGGTCAGGCTGTCACCCGCCGGGCGCGCGGGCAAGCGGTGCTGTCCGAGGTTGTCCGACTGTTCGCACCGCGCTAGGCACCGGCCGCGCGGGCGCTCATCCTGGGCAAACGGTCACATCGGCCGGCGTGCGCGCCCGGTGCGCGGCCACGACACCGGAAGGCAGTCTGGCAGCAACAGGAGAGGCCTAGCCATGGCGAGGTTCGGCAGAAAGCGAAAATCCTCCGGCGACGGGCCGCCGGCTGAGCCTCCGCCCGAGGTGTCCGAGGCCGATCTCGCTGCCGCCTCCAGGCTGATGGACCGGTGGGATGCCAGCCTGGGCGATAGCGACGCGGTCTGGAACTGCATCGAGTCGATCGCGCGCCAGGGCGGATTCCAGGGCGGCGAGGCTACCCTGCGAGAGATCGTGGACGGCAGGTCGGTGGAAGACGTCACCAATCGGCCATGGCGGTGGTGGGCCCAGGCTTGCGGGCTGGCCAACGCCACCGGGAATGACATTCTCGCCGGGCGCATCTTCCTGTTCGCCTATCTATTCCTGACCCAGATGGTCGGCAAGATGCGGGCCGTCGACATGATGGAAACCGGTCTCGGGCAGCCGACCGACAACAGCTACCAGGAAATCGCCGGATACGCGGTCGCCTCGCTGGCCCGCCTGTCACCGGACGTCCTGATCCACGACTCGGGCACGGGCCGGGTCGACGTAGGGAACGCGCTTCGCATGGCCGAGAAAGTCGCGGGAACTACCGCGCCGGGCACCGGGATGGGGCGGTCGCCATGCGAACCGTCCAGCTAGCTGCCTACCGCTGGCGGAGTCTTACTTCGAAAGCATCTCTGAGCGCGTCGCCGAGGAAGTTGAAGGAGATAACCGTGAGCACAATGCACAGGCCCGCCGGGTAGATCAGCCACCAGTACCCGTCGTAGATGTAGTTCAGGCCGTTCGAGAGCATCGCCCCCCAGTTGGTGGCGGGCGGCGGCGGGCCGAGACCGAGGAAGCCGAGCGAGGCGAGCAGCAGCATCGCATCGGCCACGGCCAGGGTGGTCTGCACGATGACGATGCCGATCACGTTAGGGACGACGTGCCGGGCGATCAGCCGCCACACATGCGCGCCAGCGGCCTGACCGGCCTCGACGTAGGGCCGGGTGCGGATGGCCAGCGTCTCGCCGCGTACCAGCCTGGCCGGAACCAGCCACGCAACCAGCGTGATCACACCGATCAGTACCGGAATGGTCGGCGTCACGATACTTGCCACTACCAGCACAAGGAGCAGGCTGGGCAGCGCCAGCAGGGAGTCAAGCACGCGCATCATCAGACCGTCGATCCACCCGCCGACGAAGCCCGAGATCGCGCCATAGATGGTGCCGACCACGCTCGCGAGCACGGCGGCGGCGAGGCCCACCTCCAGTGAGGACTGACCACCCGCCATCAGGCGGCCGAGCACGTCGTAGCCCAGATCGTCGGTCCCGAGCAGGTGGCTGGCGCTCGGGGCCCTGGTCACCTGGGTCAGGTTCACCTGGACCTGATTGGTGTGGTAGACGAGCGGCCCGACGAACGAGAACAAGATCATCAAGATGATGATGATGAGCCCGATGACCGCCAGCTTGCTCTGGATGAAGACCCGCAGCACGAGCCGCCAGGTGCTCTGGTCATAGCTGACGTCGGGCTCGGCCGTCCTGGTCGGCACGTCGAGGTCTACCGCGACGTCACCGGCGCCCTGTGCCGACAGCCGTCTGGGCAAGACGACGCCAGAGAGGAAATCTGGGAGCCGCAAGCGCGTGATCCTCCTCGTGCGTAATGGACGGAAAGCGGATTAGGTGTATCGGATGCGAGGGTCGGCTACGGCGTAGAGAATGTCGGCGATCAGGTTCCCGAGCACAGTCGCGGTGCCGACCACGAGGGTGGTACCCATCAGCACCGGATAGTCGTGGCTGGTCGCGGCGTTCCAGAACAGCAGGCCCATGCCCGGGTAGTTGAAGATCGTCTCGGTGACGATCGCCCCGGAGACCACGGCCGGAAGGCTCAGGCCGATCAGGGTAATCATCGGCAGCAGCGAGTTCCTGAGCACGTGGCGGAACAGCACCTGCGAGTTGGAGTCGCCCACTGAGCGTGCGGTGCGCGTGTAGTCCTGGATCATGTTCTCGATCGTCGACGAGCGCATGAACCGGCTGTAGCCGGCGATGCTGACCACCGCCAGGGTTATCACCGGCAGCACCAGGCCCGACGGTTGCTGGAGCACCGCGCCTACCGTCGCGCCCTGCGGAGCCTCCGGCGGCAGCCAGTGCAGCGACACCGAGAAGGCCAGGGTCAGCAGGATTCCGAGCCAGAACGTGGGCATCGAGTAGCCGACGAACGCGGCCCCGGTCAGCGCGTAGTCCAGCGGGCGGTTGCGCCGGGTGGCCTGCACGATTCCAAGCGGTATGGATGCCAGGATGGCCAGGACCACGGCCAATCCGACCAGGACGCCGGTCTTCGGCAGATCCTCGGCCAGCAGCGAATTCACCGTCTGATTGAAGTGGTAGGAGTAGCCCAGGTTTCCGTGCAGCAGCTTATCGAGGTAGTGCCAGTACTGAATGTAGATGGGCCTGTTGTAGCCATTGGCGACGATAAACGCGTGCACGACCGCAGGCGAGGATTTGGGGCCGAGTAGCGCGCGAGGCCCGCCCGGCAGCATGTGGATGATGATGAAGACAATGATCGACACACCGAACAGGACGAGCAGCGCCTGGAACAGTCTGCGAACGATGTAACCGCTCACCGGCACGCTCCGGCGCCGGTCAGCGGCACCTCATCAGCCGGCGGTTCCATGCGCACCATCGACAACTTCAGTCCCCTCCGCTCCTGCCTCGCCGACGGCTGTCCGGCCAGCCCCGGGCAGGCCACCGCGAGGTGGAGTGCCCGGGGCAGCCAGGTCCGGTTCCGCCTGCTACTTGGTGAAGTACCAGGTCCAGGGAGTGATGCTGTACACCGACGAGAGCGGCAGCACGCCGTGCAGCTTGTTCTGCCACACGATCACGCTGGCCGTGCTCGGCATCCAGAGCACCGGAAGCTGCTTGGCGAGGGTGTTCTCGTACTGGTAGAAGGTCGAGAGGCTGGACGAGACATGTGTCGCGGTCACGAGCCGGTCGATCGCGGCGTTGGAGTACTGGCCCGCGTTGGACGTCCCGCCCGTCGCGTAGAGACTGCCGCCAGTCGGCAGGTAGTCATCTGAGTAGAACCAGGAGATGCCGCCGGCGCCGGAGTCTCCCATCTGCCAGGAGCAGGCAGACGAGGACGGAGCCGATCCCAGGCAGCTGTTGACGGCCGAGAAGACGTCGTTGTTCGACTCGTAGCTGATGGTGACCTGAATCCCGGCGTTGTTCCACGAGGAGCGCATGGCCGCGGCCAGGTCCGCGCCCGAGGTGGTGCCGGAGTTCACCAGCATCTTGAACGCCAGCCTGGCGCCCTTGGCGACACCCGGCCCGCACTCGTTGCTCGCTGATCCCGGGCGGGCGCAGACGTCGACACCCCCCGGATGCACGGCCCAGCCGTGACCGCGCAGCAGTTGCAGCGCCGTCGACGGGCTGTACGGGAACGGATTGGACTTCTCCGCAGTGCTCAGGTACCGGCTAGGCGGATACGACGGGACCGGGCCGTAGGTTGGCCAGCCCGCCCCGTGCAGGATGTTGGTGATGTAGGACGGCTGGTTGATCAGGCGCTGCATCGCCTCCCTCAGGTAGAGCTGCTTGAACAGCGGCCCTGCCTGCGGGTTGGCGTAGTTGAGGTCGATGTAGGTGATGGACCAGGTCTTCTGCGGCTGCTTCAGGTAGCCGAGCGAGGTCAGCCGGGACGCGGCGGCCAAGTCGTTGATCGGCACGTATCCGACATCCAGCGTGTGACCCGCCAGCAGGGCGTTGAACTCTGCCGCCGATGACGTGAACGGAAGTTCAACCAGCTTGTTGATCCCGGTCTCCGGCGACCCCGAGTACGAGTGGTTGAGCACCATCGTGGCCTCGCCAGCCGGGGTGAAGGACTGCAGCCGGAACGGCCCGTCGACGACCTGCCACAGCGGGTTCGTCGCATAGGTCGACAGCTTCTGGGACTGGCTGTTCAGGAAGTTGTAGACCGCCTTGGCGCCGGCTGGCGTGGCCGCGTAGTTGCCGACTGGGCCGTTGGCAGACGTCCTGTCCCAGGACTGCTGGGGGATGGCCACGAGCTGTGAGAGCTCGTTATAGGTGAACCAGAGGCTGGAGTAGGCGCGGTTCAGGTCGAACACGATCGTGTGCTGGCCGACCACGTGCATCGAGGTCACGTTGTCGGGAAAACCGCCGGGCACGTACGCGCCCCAGTTCGCCTTCTCCGCCTTCATGATCTGCATCCAGAACAGGACGTCCTGCGCCGTGACCGGCTTGCCGTCGGACCATTTGTACGGCTTGATGGTTATTGAGACGACCTTGCCGCCGTTGCTGTAGACCGGCTTTTCACCCAGCGAGAGTGACCAGTTGATGTTCGGCGAACTGCCCTGGCCGAACCAGTACACCGGCAGCCAGAACATGTACGAGAAATCCTCGCTGTTCGAACCGGTGTAGTAGGACGCCGACTCGAACGGGAAGATGTAATTGGGTGGCTGACCCGGCGATTCCGCCAGGTATACGGTGCCACCGTGCTGCCTCGGTCCCGACGCCGATGAGGGCGACGCCGATGATCCGCAGGCTGCCAGGACGAGTGACAGGACTCCCGCGAGCGCTACGAGCAGACTCGAACGCCTCAGCACACCTTTGGAACTCACGCGCATAGCGGTGCCCCCAATACGAGAAAGGGTTATCACGTAAGTTTGGAGGACATTACTAGCACTAAATAACGATTCAAACAATAAGTACCGACAGCTTCATAACGGAGCCATACCGGCAATGACAGGTCAACTGGCACCGGGCCACCCGGGACCAGCGCAGTGACCGGGCGTCAGCCGGTGTTCCGCAGGCCGGCCGCGATGCCGTTGACGGTTACCAGCAGGGCGCGCCGCAGGTCGGGGTCGGGCGGCCCGGTCTCCGCGCGGACCCGCGCGAGCAGTTCGACCTGAAGGTAGGACAGCGGCGCGAGGTAGGCGTCCCGGACCGCCAGGGTCCGCTGGAGCGTGGGCGCGTTGTCGAGCAGGTCTTGCTCGCCGGTCAGGCTGAGCACCTCGGCGACGGTGCGCTCGTACTCCGCGCGGATCACACCGAACAGGTGCCGGAGCGGCGGCGGCACCAGGGAGTCCACGTAGTGCGCGGCGATGCCCAGATCGGTCTTGGCCAGGGTCATCTCCACGTTCGAGATGAAGGCACGGAAGAAGTGCCAGTTCTGGTGCATGTCCGCGAGCAGGTCGCCGAGACCGGAGGCCCGGGCGGCCGCCAGGCCCCGGCCAACCCCGAACCAGCCGGGGACGATCTGCCGGGACTGGGTCCAGCCGAAGACCCACGGGATCGCCCGCAGGCCGCCAAGGTCGGCGGCGGCGCCCGGGCGCCGGACCGGCCGCGAGCCGATGTTGAGCGAGCCAAGCTGATCGACCGGGGTGGAGGTGAGGAAGTATCCGGGCAGGTCAGGGTGGGCGGCGAAGTCGCGGTAGGCGGCGTGCGCCGCGTCGCTGACCACGGTCATGCACTGGTCCCAGCTTTCCAGCAGTTCCGCTGGCTGCCTGGCCGACCGGTGCAGCGTCGAGGCCCGGAGCACCGCAGCCAGGGTCAGTTCCAGGTTCTCCCTGGCCAGCACCGGCAGCGCGTACTTATCGCTGATCACCTCGCCCTGCTCGGTCAGCTTCAGCTGCCCGTCGAGCACGCCCCAGGGCTGGGCCAGGATCGAGTCGTAGGTGGGGCCGCCGCCCCGGCCCACGGTGCCGCCGCGACCGTGGAACAGCCGGAGCCTGACCCGGTGCCGCGCCGCCACGTCGCGCATCGCTCGCTGGGCCCGGTGGATCTCCCACTGGGAGGTGGCGATGCCGCCCTCCTTGCTTGAGTCGGAGTAGCCGATCATCACCTCCTGCACATCGCCGCGGAGCGCCACGACGTGCCGGTAGCCGGGCTCACTTAGCAGCTCATCGAGCAGTTCGCCGGCCCGGCTCAGCTCACCGGGCGTTTCCAGCAGCGGCACGAAGCCGACCCGCGCGAAGGACGCTGGCGGCTGGCCGCCGTGCGGTCCGGCGTCCCTGATGCTCACCAGGCCCGCCTCCCGGGCGAGAATCACCGCCGCGAGCACGTCGTCGGCGCCCCGGGTCATGGAAACGATGTAGCTCTCGATCACGTCCGGACCGAGGGTGTCCAGCGCCTCGGCGATCATGGTGAACACCGAGAACGTCCGCAGCGCCGGCTCGTCGAGCACCGAAGCCGGGCTGACCAGCGGCCGGCGCGCGGTGAGTTCCCCGGCCAGCGCCCGCATCCGCTCGGTCCGGCTCAGCTCCCGGTACGGCCGGGCGTTCTCCTCGCTCGCGTCGATCAGCAGGCCGACGGCGTGATGATGCGCGTCGGCGTGCTCCCGGACGTCCATGGTGGCCAAGTGCACCCCGAGGCAGGCGATCGTGCGCTCGGTGCGGGCCAGCAGCCCGTCGGCGATCAGAGCGCCAGCGTGGGCCCGCAGCGAGTCGCTGATCAGGCCGAAGTCCGCGAGCAGGCCGGCCGTGCCGAGGTAGTCCCGGCCGGGCTGGTGCGGCTCGTCCAGGTCGACCCGGCGCCGGGTCGCCGCCAGCCTGGCACGGACGCACAGCAGCTTGAGCCGGTACGGCTCGGCCGGCGGCTCCGTCGCGCGCCCGGCGCCGACCTCGGGCAGGCTGGCCAAATCCTGTGCCAGCGAGGAGAGCAGTTCGTCGGACACCCCCACGATGGCGGTGGAGTTCGACAGGTGCCCGAGCAGGTCGTCGACCGCCCGGATCAGGTACTCACAACCCGCCCGGTGCTGCAGCCGCAGCACCTCCCGGCTGAAATCGGCGGTGACCGCCGGATTGCCGTCCCGGTCGCCGCCGATCCAGGTCCCAAAGGTCAGCGGGACGGCCGACCGGGCCAGGTGCGCGCCGTGCCGGTCGGCCAGGGCGGCCAGGTCCCAGATCAGGTCCCCGGCCACCTCCTGCGCGAGTTCGGTCAGGTAGAACAGCGAGTTCCTGGCCTCATCTGCCGGAGTCGGCCGGCGTACCCGCAGCTCATTGGTCTGCCAGAGCAGGTCAATGAGTTCGGCGAGCGCGTGATCCTGCCGCTGCCTGGCCAGCGTCCCCGGCACGGTGTGCTCCGCCAGGATGTCGGCGATCCGCCGGGTCTTGGCCAGCACCGCCCGCCGGTTGACCTCGGTCGGATGGGCGGTGAACACCGGCCGCACGGACAGCGCGGACAGCGCGCCGGTCAGCCCCTCCGGGCCGACGGCGGCCGCGATGTCGGCGACGCAGCGGGCCAGCCAGCCATCCTCCTCGGGGCGCTGCCGGACGGCGCGCACCCGGCTGACCTGCTCGGCGACGTTGGCCAGCAGGAAGTAGGCCGAGAACGCGCGGGCCAGCGACACCGCCGAGGCCAGCGGCAGCGCGGAAAGAACCTCGCGCACCTGCTCACTGGCGGCCTCCTGCTCGGGCCCGCCGGGACCGGCCGTGCCGACCTTCGACAGCGCCCGCACCCGCTCGACCGCGGCGAGCAGACCGGGCCCCTCCTGCCGGACCAGCGACTCACCGAGCAGCGTGGTGATCCGGCGGACGTCGGCCCGCAGCAGGCTGTCGTCGTCGGTCTCGCCGGTGCCATCGGAAGAACCGAGATCGGATGCCGCCACTAGGTCACTATCGCAGTTCGGTCCCCGGCCGCGCAGCCGTCACGATCCGGCGGGCGGCCGTCATTAGGTCCCGCAGAGCGACCGCAACTGCTCGATGGTCCGCTGGTCATCGGGCAGCCAGGGGCCGCTCAGCGGGCCCGACGGGTTGAAGAACATCTGCAGGCGGCTGCCGCCGTTGTCGGCCAGCCACTCGGCCAGCAGGGCGAGCCATTCCGGCCGGTGCGCGGGGCGCGGGCTGTTGGTCTCGCAGATGTCGATCTCCGGCAGATCCCGGCCGGAGAGCTCCTGGCAGGTCCGGCGCATGTCGTCAAGCCGGGCGAACAGCTTGCTCCGGCTGATCCCGCCGCGCCAGTTCCGGAACTGGCCCTCACCGAAGTCGTAAATGTCCAGGCCGTACCAGTCCAGATTGGCCCCCATCCAGCGCCTGGTCGCGCTGGGGACGGCGCAGATGATCGAGCCGTAGGCGACGTTGGACCCCCGGCACAGATCCCGCAGGTACTCGTGCACCGCCGCCATCACGTCCGCGGTGATGAAGTCCGGGTAGCCGGGCAGGTTGGACGCCTCGTGCCAGGCCGACAGCTTCACCCCGGGCGGCGCGGCGGCGATGAGCGCCCGCAGTCGCTCGTCCAGCCTGCCGGCCAGCAGGTCCGCCGGAACCGGCCGGATCGACAAGGTGACCCGGGCCTCCGGCACGGCCTCCTTGGCAGGCCAGAGGGTGGGGATGAAGTTGAACTGGTCCCGGTAGGCCCGGAAGGTGCGGACGTTGATGCCCGCGGCGTGCATGACGTCGAACGCCTTGGAGTTAGCGCCGATCAGCAGACTCACGCCCGTGCCTCCGGTTTCGGTGCGCTCCGGCAGACCTCCGGCCTGCCCCGCCGGTCTAACGCCGAGACCCCGTTATTGGTGCCGTTACCGCCGTGCGGCGTGCCTGGACCGGCCGTAGGCGTCGATCTTGCCCCAGCGGCCGGGGATGTCCAGCAGCGCAACGTGCCCGATCGACTCCGGCAGCGCGGCGTCCACGATCAGGTGGTCACCGGTCGGCTCGAGCCCGAGCATGGTCCGCAGCAGCAGCAGCGGGGCGCCCGTCGACCAGGCCTGGGGGCTGCACGCGGTCGGGTACTGCACCGGGTACTTGGTCATCTGCCGCGGATAGCCGGCGAACGCCTCGGGCAGCCGGCCGCCGAAGAACTCGGCCGCGTCCAGGATGCCGGCCGCGACCTTCGCCGCCTGCTCCCGGTAGCCGTACCTGCGCAGGCCCCAGGCGATGAACGAGTTGTCGAACGGCCACACGGTCCCGACGTGGTACCCGATCGGGTTGTACCGGCCCATCCCCTCGGCCATGGTGCGGATCCCCCACCCGCTGAACATCCGCTCGCTCATCAGGTGGTCCACGATGGCCTTCGCCTTCGGCGCCGCGACGATGCCGCTCCACAGCAGGTGGCCGATGTTGGAGGTGAGCGCATCCACCTGCCGGCCGTCGGCGTCCAGGGCGAGGGCGAAGTACTTTCCGTCCTCCACCCAGAAATCCCGGTTGAACCGGCGCTTCAGGTCGGCCGCCTCCTTCTCCAATCGGTCGGCCAGCGCCTCGTCCTTCCAGATCTGCCTGGCCAGCCGGGCGCCGCGGATCTTGGCGTCGTAGGCGTAGCCCTGGAGTTCGCAGGTCGCCCGGGGGAACCCGGGCAGGTCCCCGTTACGGTAGGAAATGGAGTCCCAGGAGTCCTTCCAGCACTGGTTCTCCAGCCCGGTCTTCCGATTGCGGCGCTGGTAGGAGATGTAGCCGTTGCCCTGCAGGTCCGCGAAGTCGTCGATCCAGTTCAGCGCCGCCCTGGCGACCGGCTCCAGGCGCCTGGCCAGCGCGGTGTCGCCGGTCCAGCGCTCGTACTCATCGAGCAGGACGACGTAGAGCGGAGTCGCGTCGGCCGTGCCGTAATACGGCGAGTGCGGCCGCTCCTCGAACGCCGTCATCTCGCCAAGCCGGTTCTCGTGCGGGATCCGGCCGGGGTCCTCCTCGCGGAAGTCATCCACCCGGGTGCCCTGCCGCTCGCCGAGCGCGAGCAGCGTGGTCTGGGCGAGTTCCGGGGTGAACGGCAGCGACTGGAGGCTGGTCAGGATCGAGTCCCGGCCGAAGATCGTCATGAACCACGGCAGCCCCGCAGCCGGCAGCGCGCGGCCGGGCAGCGTCATCGCCTCGAACCGCAGCGCGGCGAGGTCGACCAGGCTGCGCTGGTAGGTGGACTGGAGCGACTCGGAGTCGGTGTCCAGGCGCGGCGCCTTACCCACCCACTTGTCCAGGCCGCGCCGCATCGAAGCGCTCGCCTGCCGGGCCTGCCTGCGTCCCGGCCGGGCGAGCAGGCTCTCCAGCGTGCCGTACCTGGACTCGACGGTCAGCGTCGTCGTCCACTGCGCGTGCGGATCGATCCGCACCGCGAAGCTCAGCCCGCGCTCGTCGTAGCTGGCCGACTCGGTGGAGGTGATCACGGTCTCGCGGCGGAAGCTCTCGCGCTGGTAGCCGAGCACCAGGTCGTGCTGGCCGGCCGTGACCTGATAGCTGCCCTTCTTCCGCAGCGCGTCCTTGACCTCGAAGATGTCCGCGAAGTCGGCGCCCGCGTCGATCCGCACATCCAGGTCGACCGGTTCGTCGGCGTGGTTCAGTATCGACAGTTCCTCGGTGAAGCCCGCGCCCACCACCCGGCGCCTGATCACCGACAGCTTCGCGTCCACGTAGACCGTGCCGGTGCCGGGCACCAGGAAGAACCTGGCCTCGTAGTACTGCAGGTCGTCGGTGGACAGGGCGGTGAGCCGCTCGCCGTTCACCGACAGCACCCAGGTCGACAGGAACCGGGTGTCGGCCGAGAACAGGCCGGTCGGGTCGGTGCGGGACGCCTCGATGTCGCCGCGATCGTCGCTGACGACGAAGGTGTTGCCCTCCAGGATCTGCACCAGGTCGGTCATCGCCTGCTCCCCCTGCCGCCGTGCTTCTGGGCGGCCGTGCCGCCGTCCGTCGCCGCCTGCCGCCCGCGCCGCCGAGCCTGGCCCGTCCTGGCCGGGCCCGGGCACTGCCGCTCGAACCACATCAGCAGCCCCGGGTCACCGTGGATCTCGATCAGGCCGCGCAGCACCGCCGTGGTGGCGTTCTGACGGCCGGTCACGATGTCATCGAAGACGTGCCGCGGCGCCTTGATCACCGTGTCGGCCCGGGCGTCCCGGCGCGAGGTGACGACCGCGCCGCCGCCGGCCGTAACCATCCAGTGCTCCGGCCCGGCCTCGGCGGACTCCAGATCGACCCGCAACGTCCGCTCGCCGCCGGTCAGCGGCGGGTCGGGATCGCGTTCGGCCAGATCGCTGAAGAACTCCCCGGTCGGACCGGCCGTCCTGGCTGTGCGCCCCGTCCTGGCCCCCGGCCTCGTGCTGGCCTTTGGCCTCGTGCTGGTCGGCATGCCGCCCGCCCTCCGCGCCGTCCCACCCGCGGGCACGGCTCGGCCCCCGGGATATGCGCGCAGTAGATGCCCGCGCCGCGCCCGGCCTGGCTCACCCGGCGCGGGTGAATGCGAGCCGCCGCGGCAGGCCCGCCGATCGCGCCGCGTCCCGGTTCCGGCCGGGGCGATCCGGCCGGTGCTTCAGCAGCGGCTCGCCAGTGACCCGGATAGCATCGCGGCGCCCAGTGCCAGGTGCTGCCACCTCTGGTTCCCGGTGAGGCTGGCCAGTCCGGCCGGCGCCGGAAGTGACCAGTAGCTGGGCAGCCGATTATCGACGATCCGCTATGCTCAGAGTATGGATCCGGCTACCGCGGGAGCCCTGCTCCGCCAGGCACGGAAACGGGCTGGCCTGTCTCAGGCCGACCTCGCCGCCCGCGCGGGCGTCACCCAAAGCGTGGTCAGCGCGTATGAGTCCGGGCAGCGGCAGCCCTCCGTCCCGGTACTCGCCCGGTTGATCGGCGCGACTGGCTCGGAACTGACGCTCGGCTTGCGGCGGCCGCCCGGCCGCCTGATCCAGCTGTCCGGTCCGATAGGCCGCCGCGTCCGCCGCCACCGTCAGGATCTGATCGCCGCAGCGGCCGCGCACGGGGTAAGCAATTTGCAGGTGTTCGGCAGCGTGGCCCGCGGCGAAGACCATCCCGGCAGCGATGTGGACCTGCTCGCCGAGTTCCCGCCTGGACTGAGCCTGTTCGGGCTGGGCCGCGTTGAGGCCGAACTCGAGGACATCCTCCACACACGCGTCGACCTAGTCTCCGCCGCCGATCTCAAACCGGGCGTCCGGGAGCGAGTCGAATCCGACCTGATCGCGCTATGAGCTACCGGGAAGTCCAGCGACTGGCCGACATTCAGGCCGCGATCGACGCGATCCGCTCCCCCCGGCGTTGCCCGTGGCCACCAGCCAGGCCAGCGCGAGCAGCCAGGATGCAGTCGGCGGGCAACCCCGTCGGCCATCGGCATCTGCTCACTCCTCCCGATGTCCAGATGGCTTCAGCCTGCTCGGCTGGGCCTAGCAAGGCCTGAGGACGATGTCAGCGGCCCGCATCTTCGGAAACTCCGAAACCTGGCTCTTACCTGTCGGCCAGGGCTGCCTCGATGGCCGAGAAGCTGATTCGCTCTTGCTCCAAGCGGACGGATGGGGCGTAGGAACCCTTGATGAGGTCGCTGTAGAGATCTGATTCGGCCGGGTCGAGGCGGTCCAGGTTCACGGCGGTCGGGGACGGTTCGGTGACCCACCGGTCCCGGTGGCCCAGCAGGGTGACCCGGTCCATGAGCATGGAGCGCGCGTGCGGCAGATAGTGGCGCAATCGGTTGAGGATCGCGAAGCCGTGCGTGTCGATATCCCCCCAGTACACCACGTCCAGGTCGGCCAGCCAGTCCAGCAGATCGAGCACCTGGACGGCGTAGCCGCCACCCAGGATGACTATCGCCGCCGAAGGGACCGGAAACGACAGGTAGGTGATCTCGTTCTCAAGGATGTAGGCCCGGGTGATGCCCTCCGGCGGTGATGTGAGCTCATCCGCGCGGACGGACAGCTCGGAGAATCCCCGGAACTCGCCCGCCATCCGGAATCGGACATAACCGGGCTTGCGCAGGAAGCCGTAGCGTCCGGCGAAGTCGGACACGCCTGCCGCCACCCGGGATGGATCGAGCTGCGCGTCGAGCAACTCGGTCAGCACGCCTTTGTGCCGCTCGATGAACTTGGTGTCGACTCCGGGCGCGTCGACCTGACGCAGGTACATGCCGGGCGCCTGGTGCTGCTCGATCCACCGGACGGCGGCCAGCAGCCGGTCCCAGTCATCCGCCAGCCGCAGCGCCCGCATCGGATGGCCGGTCAGCCACGGGATGAGGCGGGTACCTCGGGCTGCCGAGATCAGCCCGGCCAGGCGGCTGACGTCGGCGCCCACCCGCAGCAGCGTCCAGGCGTCCTCGTAGCCGTCCAGCCAGGCGCGGAACGGGATGCTGTTCGTGCCGAAGTCCCGGCCACCGACCTGCCTGTATTCCACGCGGAGCGGCCCGCTCGCGACGGCGGCCCATTCGGCGGCCCACTGCCGTACCTCGGTCAGGTGCCCGCCGATCTCCCTGGCCGATGGGCCGCGGATCGGGATGCTGATCGGCGCCCAGTCCTGCCCGGCCGCGAATCGGGTCAGCAACGTGCCGGAGTCCCACTTCTTCCGGATCGCCGCGCGGACGTCGGCCGGGCGGGTCCACCGCGCGGGGCCGTCGGCCGGAGAGCCGGGCCGGGTGCGCAGCGCAGGCATGTCAGCTCCCGGCGGCGGGAACGAGATCGCTGACCTCGATCTGCCGGGTGATCTGGTGTGCGGCCCGTCGAGCCTGGTACTCGTCGATGGTGAGGGTCTGCAACCGCGAGTTGTTGCCCTGCGGGTTGTCCACGTAGCCCACCGCGGAAACGTACGGCTCGATGACGTGGATCTTCTGGAGCGGGGTAACTATCAGCAGCTGCAACCCAAGGCGGTCGAATAGTTCCAGCGCGAACCGGGTCGACTCATCGGAGCCGCGGCCGAACGCCTCGTCGATGACAGCGAACCGGAACGTGCGGGACTTCACCGCACCCCATTCCAGCTTGAACTGGTAGGCCAGCGAGGCGGCCAGGATCGTGTAGGCGAGTTTCTCCTTCTGACCGCCGGACTTGCCGCCGGAGTCGGCGTAGTGCTCGTATTCGGTGTCGTCCTCGCGGTACCGCTCGGATGCGGCGAACGTGTACCAGTTCCGCACGTCGGTGACGAACCTCGTCCACCGCCGGTCCGCCTCGGTCAGTCCCTCGCGACCGCGGAACCGCTCGATGATGCGGCTTACCTGGAGAAACTTCTGCTCAGAATAGTGATCGGAGTCCTCGCCGGAGACCGTGTCATCGGTGCAGGCGCGCAGATCCACACGGAAGTCACGAATGTCGCCGTGCGGGGACGGCAGCGGCTCCAGCCGGATGTAACGGCCCGGGTTGTAGTCCACGCCTACCAGCGAGGCGTTGATCGTGGCGATCCGCTGCCGGATCAGTTCCGCCTGCTTATTCAGCTGTGACTGGAAGCCGGCGATGTCCCGGATCGCGTTCTGGTTCAGGTACGTCTTGAACTGGAGCCGGAACCGGGGCAGGTCGTCGCCGGTGAGCCGGCCGTGCAGCTCGCGGTAGCCGTCCGCGGACTCCACCGAGTCGTCAAGCTCGGCGGTCTCCACCGGGAACTGCCGCCGGAACTCACCCATGGCGGCGACGATCTTGTTTGACAGCCGGGACAGCCGCTCACGCCGCCTTTCGGTCAGCGCGGCGACCTCGGTGCCAGCTTCCGTTTCGGCCCGATCGCAGGCCGCGGCGGTCGCCGGGCCCGGGTGCCCGGCCTTGGCCAGCAGCTCCCCGATAGCGGCGAACTGGCTCCGAGCCCGCTCCGCGGCATCCTCGGCCAGGATCTCCCGCGCCTCGCGGAGTACGTTCTCGGCCGCCCGCTGCCGGTTGTCGAGACCCCCGAGATGGCCATCCAGCGCACGGATCTTCTCGTTGGCGGCGCTGATCTCCTCTTTGACCGTCTCGAGTTCGCGGTTGAGCCGGGCTAGCTCGGTCGATGCCGCCTCCAGCTCGCCCTGCTCGGCTCGGAGCTGCCCGGCACGGATGACCACGGACTGCCAGTCGATCTCGGCGAAGTCGCGGGTCTGGTCCAGCCCGGCGAGCACCTGGCCGCGCTCGACCGCCGCGTCCCGTGCCTTCTCGAGCCGCCGCTGCTCGGCCTCGACCTCGCTGAGGCGGCCGGCCAGTGCCGAGGCCTGGTCCAGCAGCGCATCGAGCTTGCGCTGGTTCGACCAGCCCAGCACGTACCGGCGGCGGTCGTCGATACGGAACCGGTCGTCCTTCTCGTGCCGCCCGCCACTGCCCTTGACCTGCCCAGCTTTGGTAATCGCCCGGGACTCCCGGCGGAATTCCGCCATCGTCTCGACACATACGTGGTCGGCGCGCCTGCCGAGCTCGTGTTCCAGCCATCCCGCGAACGGCGAGTCCTTGACCGTCAGCTTGGCGGCCAGCGTGCCCGGCCCGTGCCGGGGTGGCGCGACCGAGGCCCGCGATGGCTCGGGTACGCGGTAGTACACCACTCGGTCTTTGAGGTGGTGACCGTCGATCCAGTCGGACACGGCGGCGTAGTGCTCGTCCGGCACCAGAACCGACAGCGCGAAGCCGTGCAGCAGCCGTTCCGCCGCGCCCTCCCAGTCCGCCTCGTCGTCCCGAACCGCGATTAGCTCCCCGGCGAACGGCAGCGAATCCGCCCCGATCCGCAGCTCGCGGCACAGCCACTCACGCAGCTCCAGCTGCCTCTTCGGGATGTTCGTCCTGCGCTCCCGCAGGCTGCGCAGCTCGGCGTTGACGTCGGCGGCCTCGTCCTGCAGGGCCTTCGCCCGCACCCCGATCTCCATCAGCGCGTTCTGCTGATCAGTGAGATCCTGCCTGGCAACGTCCCTGGCCGCTGATATCTCGCTACGCCGCACGGCGAACTGCGCGCCATCCTGCACCGGGTTCAAGTCCGCCTTGGCCAGCAGCGCGGCGAACTGATCCGCCTTGCCCATCCGGGTCCGGTGAGCCTGGTCACAGTCGGCGAGCTGGCGCTCGATCTCGGCGAGCCGGTTTCCGCCGTGCCCGGCCAACTCGACTCGGAGGCTGGTCTCCCGGTCGCGCAACTCCCCGAGCGCGGCTTCGAGCCCGCGGCGCTGAGCGTCGAGCGTGGCTTGTTCCGTCGCGATCACGGTCAGCTCCGCATTCGTCAGCCCGGCCTTGAGATCGGCGAAGTAGTACCGCAGCGCGGTCCGCTGGCCGTTGAAGGCTGCGATCTCCGCCCGCACCGCATCGGCCAGGTCACAATCCTTCAGCATCGGCGTGAGCGCGGTCAGCTGGGCCTCAGCGCGCCGCACCGCCTCGTGGGCCTTGGTCAGGTCCTCGAAGTGGGCGACAATGCTGGCCACGGCGCCCGCCGCGTCGAAGGGCTCCAGCATGTGATCTCGGACGAAGTCGGTGAGGTTGCCCACCGATTTCATCGAGACCGTCTGATGGAACAGCTCCATGGCCTGCTCCGACTCGATGCCCAGTCGTCGCCGGAAGTCCTTGCCGTAGTCGGGGAACCCCTCGTGTACCCGGACCCCAGGAGAGGCCCGCAGCCGTCGGCGCAGCGCCAGTATGTCGGCGCCGAAGTCGGCGAAGTCACCCGTCACCGACAGCGCCCGGTCGGCGGTCACGTAGAACCTGTCCGGCTGGCCCGCCGCATCCCCGCGCAGCCAGAACACCTGGGCCAGGCTCACGGTCGCGTCGTAGCCGGGGTTAGTGAACACGCCCAGGAGCACGCTGTAATCCGAACTGCCGCGCAGCGCCACCGGCCTGGTAGCCCCGGTCACTTCGCTGCGCTCGGTCTTGTAGTACCCGAGCACGTACGAACGCAGGCTCCGCTCCCGGTTGTCTGCCCCGGCTGCCTTGTTGTAGGAGATGCGCTGGGCAGGCAGAAGCAGGGTGGTCACCGCGTCCACGATCGTCGACTTCCCTGAGCCGATATCCCCGGTCAGCAAAGCGTTCTGCCCATCCAGGCCAAGCGTCCATACTCGGCCCCCGAACGTGCCCCAGTTGTACATCTCCAGGCGGGCCAGCCGGAAGCCGGTCACTCCTGCTCCTCCCCTGCCAGAAGCGCGGCGTACTCGGCCAGCTTGGTGTCGAAGTCGGCCAGCCACTGGCCATCGACGAACGCCTTGAGGATGCGCCGCACCTCGTATGTCTGCTCGGAGTTCTTCGCGGGCCGCAGGAAGCCGAGTTCGACGACCTTGTTGATGTGCGCGTCGATCTGATCGGTGAGCCGAGCCTCATTGCTGGTCTCGGGCAGGAAGACCCGGACCATCTCGACCATCTGGTCCCGGGTGAGCATCAGTCGGGTCTCAGCGCCCTGGGCGTCGAATTCTGCCAGCTTCTTGCGCAGCAGCGCGAGCAGCACGCTGACGTGGAAGGACAGCGCCCGGCGCGGGATCAGCCGGGGCAACGATGCGGAATCGTCCGGGTCCACCGGGCGCTGGCGGAGAAACGCGTAGCCTTCGGCCTCATCGACGACTACCTGCAGGCCTAGCACGTCCACGTAGTCCCGGGCCTGCGGCTGCAGTTCGAGCAGGCTGTGCCATGCGCGGTCGTGCGTGTCCCGGTAGATAACGCCCTTCATCAGCTGGGTGACGACGAGCGGCAAGTCCGGTTCGGCGGTCATCCGCCCCTCCTGGCGTAGGTGACCCGCGGCAGCGTCGCGGTGCGCTCCCGGCCGTCAACGGCGGACCAGGTGATCTGGTCGCGATGATGTTCGTCGTAGACGATGGCGAACGTCTCGTCCCGCAGCGAGAGGTAGGTGACCAGTTCCGCGACGCCGTGCCGGAGCGGGTACCGCGCGACGAGTTCGGCCAGGCCGACGCGAGGCTGGTCGCGCAGCGCCTGGCGCACACCGCCACGCAGCGGCTCCGGGTCCACGTACACCTGCTCGAACAGGGCCACCGGGTCGGTCTCCTCGTCAGCGTCGCGGACCGCATCGCTGGACAGGCTGGCCTTGCGCACCGGCGCGTACATCGGACGCTCTAGCGGCAGCCGGATCGCCGGTGACGGCGCTTCGAGTTCCATCATCACCGGGACGGGCCCAGTTTCGCGCACTTCCAGCGCCCGGCCCTCGATGCTGCGGAGAATATCGATCACCCGCCGGTTCTCGAACCACACCTGATCGTCCAGGAACCGCCGGAGCTGTTCGGAGAGCTGGCGGACGGTCGCCTGGGTGCGCTGCGCGGCGTCCAGCCAGTCGTAATGAATGTGCCGAAGCCGACTGTCCCGCTCAACGATCTCGTCCAGATCGTGCACGCGAGCCAGCAGGCTGGACAGCTCCTCCTGGCGTGACTGTGACAGCAGGAAGCCGTAGAAGGCCTGGAATGACCGTCCCTGATCCGAACCGGCAATCGATTCCCTGCTGCTGAGAACGTCATCGAGCAAGTCGCCCTTCCCGCCGTGCCAGCCCGCGATCTTCTCCCGGAGCTGGCGGTCGAGCCTGCGGAAGTTCTCCTCGACCTCGCGGAAGTCGGCTAGCAACTCCCGTGCGGTGCCTGCGAACTGCTGGTAGCGGTCGCGCACCGCGGTCTCGTCGAGCATGGGCATATCGCCCGCCTCAATCCGGGCTATCTGCTCGTCGACGGCCGCACGTTGACGCCGCAGCTCGGCAAGCCGCTCCGCGGAGTCGGCCGCGGTACCGAACACGATCTGCCGGAGCAATTCGACGATCATCTTCAGCCGCGACTCGGTACCCACAAAGTCGCGCTCGCGCAAGCTGTCCAGCCACTGCAGTGCCTTCTCCACCGCGGGCGTGGCGTCGTAGTGCGGCTCATCGGTGCCGTCGGGATAGTACTTGCGCAGCCAGCCAGCCGCGGGCGCGGCCCAGTCGTCGAGGTAGGCCTTGGCCGGTTTGGGGTACTTGGGGGTGGCCCGTTCACCGGCGGCCTGGTTCAGCGCGTACAACTCGTCGTCCAAGCGACTGGCCAACTCGGCCGCGGAGATGGACCGGACGTTGCTCTCAACGAACACCCGGTGCAGGAAACTCAGCACCAGGGGCGCGTTGTCCGCGCGGAGCAGCCGCCATGCCGGGCTGTTGTCCCTGAGCCACGCGATCTCGTCCACACTCGGCACGACCGACATCGTAGGACGGCACACCGACATACTTCCGGTGCGTTACTACGGTGGTGTTTATTTGAGCAGTTTGTCGCGTTAGCGTTTGCGGTTCATGGACACCTGGCCAGCTTGCCCGACCAGCGCGGCCGGGAATTCTGCGCTCTCGCACGCGTTAGTATGATCGTCAGCTCAGTAGCCAGTCGGCCGTGGGGCAGTAGCCCTGTGCCGTGATTGCCAGGCACCGTGAGCGGCGTCTCAGGGCTGATGCCCACCGAGACCGCCTGCGTCGATCGTCGAAGATCCGCACGCCGACTGGACGCTGACAGCACCAGATCCTCCGTCCGGGGACGTTCGCCACCGCCGACGGCCGCGTGAGTTGCGCGCCATGCGGCCGGGGTCCAGTCGTCCCTTCGTTCCGGCATTCCACAGGAGAAGGCATTCCAGAGGAGAAGTCCGTGGCTCGACCAGGCAAGCGCCAGAAGAGCGCTCGCCCTGCCGCCCCGCGCAAGCAGCGAAACGCCAGCCACCGCGGCGATGTCGTCGCGATGCTGGCCCGCACCGTCCGTGAGGTCGAGGCGGCCGCCCAGCGAGGCCGCGTGACGCCTGCCGTGCGCGCGAAGTTCCATGCCGTCGCCCTGCTGCTGCGGGACGAGCGTGCCCGCGTCCGGGCAGCGGCCGGACGCCGCAGTCCTGGGTCCGAGCAGCTCAGGCGCCTGGACGGCGTGGCGGCCATCCTCGCGACGACCGCTGTCCAGGACGCCGGACTGCTTGCTCTGCTTGACGAGGGTTCCGAGGTCTCCGGTGCGACCCGGTCGGTCCTGCGGGAGATGATGGCCGACCTCGGCATCGACCCAGGGCCGGAAGAGATCGCGCCCGCGCAGACCGCTCCGGTTTCCAGCGGCTCACAGCGGCAGGTCGTGCCGCCGTCGGTAGTTTCCCGGCAACTGGCGAATCCCTTTCTCGCCCCCGACTTCTCCGCCGCTCCGCAGCGGGCTTCCAGTCCGCGCCGACTGTCCGACTGGGAGTTGCTCGGCCCGCTGCTGAGCTCCTTCGAGCGCGCCGGCGGCGGAGCCCAGGCGTGCATGACGCTCCCGGCGCCGACGGCACGTTTCACTCCGCCTGGGCTGGAACTGATGCCGCACCAGGGGCAACTGGTCGCCGCGGCCGCCGCTGGTCACCGGACGTTCCTGCTCGCCGATGAGCCGGGGCTGGGCAAGACGGCTCAGGCGCTGCTTGCCGCACAGGCGGCGAACGCCTATCCGCTGCTCGTCGTCGTACCGAACGTCGTCAAGACCAACTGGGCTCGTGAGGCGGACCGCTGGACTCCCAGCCGACCAGCGACCGTGGTGCAGGGCGACGGTGAGACTGTTGACGGCTTCGCCGACATCGTCGTGCTCAACTACGAGCTTCTCGACCGCCATATGGGCTGGCTCGGTGACTTCGGCTTCCGCGGGATCGTCGTTGACGAAGCTCACTTCATGAAGAACAAGTCCTCGCAGCGGTCGCAGAATGTCCTCGCGCTCTCCAGCCGCGTCCGGTCCCGAACGGACCGGCCCTTGCTCATGGCCCTGACCGGCACTCCGCTGATCAACGACATCGAGGACTTCCGGGCGATCTGGCAGTTCCTCGGTTGGATCGACGACAGCAAGCCACTCGACGAACTGATGGACGCGCTGGAGGAGACCGGCCTGACGCCCGCCGACCGGAGCTTCCACGCAGCGGCGCGCCAGTGCGTGATCGATCTGGGCATCGTGCGCCGGCGCAAGGTGGACGTGGCCGCCGACATTCCGGCCCGCCGTATTGCCGACCTGCCCGTTGAGCTGGACGAACGAGTCGGCCGGTCGATCCGGGCCGCCGAGCGTGACCTCGCTCACCGGATGGTGGCGCGGTACACGACCGCGCTCGCGAACCGGTCCTCTGACGCCGGCGTCGAGGGCATCGACCATGACCTTGTCCGCCGGGTTGCCCAGTGGGAGGTGAAGGAGGCGACGGCCGCGCCGTCCGGCGAGAACGTGTTCACGATGATGCGACGCATCGGCCAGGCCAAGGCCGGACTGGCCGCGGACTACGCGGCTCAGCTGGCCCGCAGCGCCGGCAAGGTCGTCTTCTTCGCCAAGCATGTCGACGTGATGGACGCCGCCGAGGAGATCTTCGCCAGCCAGGGGGTGGGCTTCTCATCGATCCGTGGCGGCCAGAGCCCCACGGCGCGGCAGGCGGCCATCGAAGCCTTCGTGAACGACCCGGGCGTCGCGGTCGCGGTGTGCTCGCTGACCGCGGCTGGCGTGGGCCTGAACCTGCAGGTCGCCTCGAACATCGTGCTGGCGGAACTGTCCTGGACCGACGCGGAGCAGACCCAGGCCATCGACCGCAGCCACCGGATCGGGCAGACCGAGCCGGTGACCGCGTGGCGCATCATCGCCGCGCAGACCATCGACGCCCGGATCGCCGGGCTGATCGACGGGAAGGCGGGGCTCGCGGCCCGGGCGCTGGACGGCTCCGACCAGGAGGTCTCATCCTCGGCCGACATGCAGGTAGAGGCACTGGTGGCGTTGCTGGCCGATGCGCTGCACGCGTCACTCGAGCATGGCGGCGCCCCGGATTCGAGACCTCGTTTGGTGTCGAGCCGACCTCGGTGAGGCAGCCGCCCAGCTGCCCGGACGAGTGCGCCGCGTACTGAACCTCCCGTTCTGAGCGGACCTGTAATCGCGGGCCTGGACTGGCCGGTGTGCCCGAGCAGACCGGAGAGACCGCCGCGGCTGTCCCGCCTCCCGTCCAACTGGTAAGCGCACTTTGTATCAGATAGTTGACACAAAGACGCCCGGCCGGCCAGCATCCTTGTATCAGTAGGCCGGTACAAGGAGGTCACTGTGGCGGCTGCGGGGGCCATCGCCGTTGTCGTACTGACGGTTGGCGCGGCTGGACTGTTCGCCATCGTCCGCGGTTCCCGGAGACCCGCAGGCATCGACGTGCCCGCAGCGATGTGGCGAAGATCAGCTGCATGGCGGTGGGGCGGCATTGCCACGGGCGGACTGGTCGCCTGCGCCGCCGCCCTTTCCGGCGCGCTGGGCCGCGGCATGTTGCTTGCCGCGCCCCTGTTCGGCCTGTTCGTGCTGATCGGCGTCTTGTGCGCGGAACTCAGCGTTCGTGCGCCGACCGTGACGGCACGCCAGGCCACGATCAAGATCCGCCGGTCACGCGACTACCTTCCGCGGCGCCCTGCTGAAGCCGTGCTGGTGGCGACGGGCGCGCTGACCGCGCTCCTGGTCGTGACTACGGCAACGGGCACGGCTGATGACGCGGGCCGGGCCGGCCGCGCTCTAGCCCTCCAGTGCACGCCGGCAATCAGCCAGGCCCACACGCCGTGGGCGGGGTCGTATTACAGCTATCCGCTAGCCGCCATCCTCGCCGCCGGACTCGTCGCCGCGGCCCTTACCGTCCGCGCGGTGGTCATGCGACCGCGTCCTGGCGACCCCACCGTCGTGACCATCGCCGACGACCTGCTGCGCCGCAGGGCGGGCTATACGGTGACGGGCGCCATCGGCGTCCTGGTCAGCATCCCGCTGATCGCACTGTCGATCGTCACTTCCGCCGCCCTGCTGTCCATCTCCTGCCGCCCTGCCTGGTGGACCGTCGCGGCCTGGTCGCTTATCGCGCTGACACCAGCGTGGACGGCTCTGCTCGGCTGGAGCGGGCTGGCCGTCGCGATCCCCTCCCGGGCCGCCGCTCAGCCAGCGCGATGACGGTCCTGACCGTCGCCGTCGACGATGCCACACCGCCATACGAACAGCTGAGACGACAATTCGCGCAGCTCATCGGCTCCGGGATCCTTCAGCCGGGAGAACGCCTGCCGCCGGTACGGCAGCTCGCCGGCGACCTCGGGCTGGCCGCGGGCACCGTTGCGCGCACCTACCGGGAGCTGGAAGCCGCAGGACTGATCCGCACCCGGCGCGGCGGGGGCACCAGGGTGGCAGACCGGCCTCCCACCTTGACCGAGGATCAGCGCAGGCAACTGCTCAGCGAGTACGCATCTGCCTATGTTGGCCAGGCGCTCCTGGTTACGGCAGACAACCGCGCCATCCTCGAAGCCGTCCAGCATGCCCTCGCCGTCCGGACGGCGTGAACATGCACCCGTAGACCGGCCCGGGATTCCCCCCCAGACAGCGTGGCCCGGAATCTCGCCCACAGTGCCAGCCGCAGCCCGGCCAGGGCCTCGGCGACCGGTGCAGCGATATGCTCCCGGTTGAGCTCGTGTACCCGGTTCCGGCCCATCTCCGTCGCCCGGACAATTCCCTGCTCGACGAGGCGGGCCAGGCTCCTGCGCACTCCGATCTCTGACCCGCACGGCGTCAAGGCTGCCCGGGCTACGCCCGATACCAGCGACGGACCAGCCGTGACATCCCGCTGGTCATCTGCGAGCCGCGCTGACGATGGACGTGGACGGCGCAGCGTCCCCGCACCCGGTGACGCTGCCCACCGGCCCATATCTGACGGGCCGCTCGGTAGGAACGTTTTCCTACCGAGCGGTACACTGGCAACATGACCGCACGCAAACTCTCCATCTCGGTGCCCCCTGAGGTTGAGGACACGATCAAAGCGGCCGCGGCCAACGAGGGCAAGCCGGTGTCCACCTGGCTCGCCGAAGCCGCTACCGAGAAGGCGCAAACAGCCGCTCTTTTGGCGGCTGGCCGCGCCGCCGCTCGGGAACTGGTAGCCGACTACGAGCAAGAGCACGGCCCCCTGCCCGTAGCCTCACGCCAGCGCGCCCGCCAGTTCCTCGCCGAGGTCGGACTCATTAACGATGACGATCCTCAGCAGGCCGCGGGATAGTGCCCACCATCGTCTATGACACCGGCGCACTGCTGGCCGCCGAGCGCCGCAACCCCGATTTCCTCGCCTTGCATGACGAACTCATCGTCGGCGGCATCCGCCCAGTTGTCCCAGTGATTGTCCTGGCCCAGGCCTGGCGCGGCGGCCCTCAGCACCAGATCTCCCGCGTCCTCAAAGGCTGTGACATCCTGCCCGACGACCAGAAGATCGGCCGTGCCGCCGGGGTCGCCTGTGCCGCCTCGGGCACCGCCGACGTCGTAGACGCGATCGTCGTCGCCACCGCCGTCCGCCACCAGGCCCCCATCGTCACCAGCGACCCAGGCGATCTGACCCGCATCGCCAGTGCCATCGGCGTGAAGATCCGCCTCTACACCACCTGAGCAGCCCACCCGCCGGTTCTGAGACCTCGTCGGCGACCGGCCTGCACTGCCGTTACGCACGCGTGGATTCACCGGCCAGCAAGGTGGCCAAGCACGGTCGCTGCGATCAGGGTCGTTCGGTGCTTGTGGACGATCGCCTGGCTGGGCGAGACCGCGAGATCCGGGAGGACTGGGAGCCCCCACTGCCCTGGGGCCGAGTCTGATGACGGGGAGCGGCATGTCCTCTAGGCGGACATGCTTGTCCGCACCGGAGTTGCCTCGGGCCAGTTCCGGTCCTGCCCGCCACCCGAACCGCCGCAAGGCTGCCCCGCGTGACTTAGGCGGCAGACACGGACCTGCCGCGGTGAGCGGGTTTGGCCCGGCCAGGCTCTCTAAGGCATGCCAACACGGCCAAGGCGACCGGAGGACAGTACGGCCGGGGTGTAATCCTGGGCGCGGTGTGCTGCATGGAGGGCGTCGGCGTAACCGCTCGCTTGAGCGGCAGTGATCTTGCCCTAGCTGATCATCGCGTGCCGACCGGATCATCAACGCGGACCGGTGCGCCGAGCCAGTCCAGCTGACCCAACGCCGTACCCGCCCATGACCGAGGGCCTGGAGCCTTAGCCGACTAGCCCAGGCGCCCGGCATCTCAGATTCCCGAGCCAGAAGCGCTCACGTTGCCTGGCCGCGCGGCCCTGACGCAGGTCAAGGCGCAATCACCGCTTAAGTTGCCCGCCCAAAATACCCCCTGAAGGCATCGTCACTCACCGGATAAATGTTCGAATAATCATCACAGACTTGACCCTCCTTACGGAATCGAACCGTAGACCTTCTCCTTACCATAGGACACGGCAACCGCGCCCTTGGCGGTGTCGCATCCGTTCTAGCAGTGATACCAACTACCAGCGCTCTTAGCCCCTACGGGACGGAGACGAAGAATGCCGCGCGTTGGCCAAGCATGCATCGGCTGCCGGGCTTGACCGGCATTGCGCCGCCGCTCAGTCGAGCGTAGTGACCGCCCCTGGCGTACACCGCGCCTCTGGTGTCAATCACCTGCAACGGATGTATGCGCGCGTGAAAACCGGTTGGCCAGACTACGGGTTCGCGCGCACCACCGGCAGCCTGAAGCCAGACGCAGTACCGGCCGGAACGGTCTGCACCACCTTGAAGTGTTCCGCTCATGACTACCAGTAGCGATGCGGTGACATGCCATGTGGGGAGCTTGATTGCCCGCCCAGCGGACGCGTGATGCGCCCCCGGTGAGACCGAGCCGCATCCTGCCAGCACGCCAATCGCGGAGACCGCGATAGCACAGCTACTGAGCCATCTTGTGTATCGTCGCTGTTTCACAGTCGCTTCCAGCGTTAGGACTTCGGATTTCCTGATAGATCGATCTGTGTCACGTTTGGTCAGCCAGATGGGACGTAACTATTCCATCGGGCTAGAATGTTCCCGATCTGCTCGTAGTAGCAAACAGAGTACCCGTCCGTACCGGAGACTAGGTACTGCCCGATGTCTGTCGTGCCCTCTGAGCAGGCAGAACGCGAGAACCCGGCAGCAGTTGCTTGCCTCCGCATGCCCCCGCTGGCATTTCATCTGCCCCGCAAATTGCCCGCCGGAAGGACGTCGCTCGCACCGGAGTCTCCGGGATAGCGGACACCGGGAAACCATATTCGCTGATGTCACTGACGAGCGCACCTCGGCCGACCGCCGTGTCACGAGAAGCTGGACTCGAGGCGACGCCAGAGGGCCGATGGTTGCATTTCCCGAGTTCCGATCGACGCTCCGCGCCAGCCGACGAGCAAGTCAGGACCGGCAGCCCCGGTCTATAGGGGGCCGATGTAGTAGATGTCCGCGACGTCGTCTCTCGGCCACCACAGCACCGCCCAGTCGTCGACGTGGGTTCTGACCGGAACCTTCCACACGGGCGTTCCGGCCGCTGTCCGCAGCTGATCCGAGCGTGCCCTGCGGTCACCCGGGTGGTCGCAGATCAGGTCAATCGCATCGCACACCGCATTAAGCAGCTTGTCGTCGGCGCCGCTCTCCAGCATGTCCAGCGCCGCCGCAGCCGATGGGGAGTAATTAGGCTCCAGGCCGCTCACCCGCTACCGCCTGCCTGGCCGGCCCCGCCGTGCCCCGCTCTCCGGGCTGGCGGCGAACGCGTCGATCTCTGCCATCAGGCCAGGGTTGGCCAGCAGCCTGGCCTGGCTCACGGTCATGACCGCCGCGGGCCGCAGCACGACAGTGCCGTCATCTTCGACCACGCCGAGGTAGGGTCCCGGCGCCGGGTGCAACCGACCCAGGCTCACGCGGCCACGCTCATCCATATCAATCAGCACAGGCTCACTCATCCGCCCAGGATAGCAAACCCCAGCCCGAACTGGGTAGCCGCCCAACAGGGGCAGATGGGCGTGACAGGACAGCTATCGCCCAGCCGCCGTCTCGTCCGCTTGCCTAGCCTGGCCAGAGGCCGATCCGTATCAAGTGGCTCGCACATCCCGGCCGGGGACGCCGGCCGCCATCCGGCGAGGGCCCGGCAGATCATCGGCGAGCTGCTCGATCTCGCGGCCACTTTGCCAGCCAGCCGCGCGAACCGCCAGACCGCACGGAATGTACTCTTTGCGCCATGGCCAGCGTGACGTGCAGCAACCATTGCAGAGCTGATCTCGCACGCCTGGCAGCGCGGACCCGCCGCCCATATGCTGATCTGGGTCCCATCGCCGTCCTAGCCGTGCTCGGCGCGCTGGCCCACTACTACAGGCCAGCCTGGCTCCCGCACCCCCATCACACCCTTCACTGGGCTGACCTTCTCCCGATCATCGCCCTCGGCGTCGGCGCCACGAGATGGCTGCACGAGCGGCGGCAACTAGCGGCACTCGCCGAGCGCCTGCACGACGTGCCGCCCCCGATATCACCTGAGGTCGCCCACATGCGGGCCCGCGGCAAGAAGGCCCAGGCGATCAAGCGATACCGGGAACTCAACCCCGGGACCCGCGGTTATTGCACCGAGCATCGACAATTGAACTCGCACACAACTCGAGCGCAGAACGAGCCTCAGGTCGCCGAAGGTCAGATGACTCGGCGCAACACAGCGTGACCAGTTTCGGTCCTGCCCGCCACCTGAACCGGACCGCTGACGGCTTCTGGCCCCGGAGCCACTCAGATGTCCCGCGAACTCACATCCGCCCAGTTCACAGCCCCGCCACCCATCGCAAAGTGCCCCCTGACGTGCCCCAGACACACCAAGAGTCACCGGATAAGCGTTCGAATAATCCACACGACCTGGAGCCCCCTTACGGAATCGAACCGTAGACCTTCTACTTACCATGGACCACCAGGAAGTGATTAAGCCAGCCGTAAGGCCCCTGAGCAGGCAGAACGCTGGCTGTCAGCGGCAGCCCCAAGCAGTGGCAAGCCCCCGCGAGCGCCGTTCCGCCCCACAGACTGCCCCCTGAAGACAATCCCTGAGCAGAACCGACAGGCCCAACCTGGCGACCTCGAAATAGTGTTCGCCTTTCCTGCCATTCAGCGACCGCCAGAACATCGACGGGCCGAAGCCCGGCGCCGCTCAACAGCCAGCCCGACGCCCGCGCCTTGCCAGGGATACCCTTGGAGCATGCAGATCGCTCCCGACCTCGACGTCGACGACGCGGCGCTGGCCGCCGTCTGCGGCCGGTACGGGATCGCCGAGCTGAAGATCTTCGGCTCCCGCGCCCGCGGCACCGCCAGGCCCGGCAGCGACATCGACGTCCTGTACACCCTGCTCCCCGGGCGCAAGCTCGGCTGGGAGATCGAGCAGCTCGCCGACGAGCTGGCCAGCCTCCTCGGCCACCCCGTCGACCTCGTCTCGACGCGCGCCCTGCACCCCCGCCTCAAGCCCGCCGTGCTCGCCGAGGCCAGGCCCCTGTATGCGGCGTGACCTCCTCCTGCTCGCCGAGATGATCCAGGCCGCCGAGCGCGCGCACCAGCTCACTAGTGGCCTCACCCTCGAAGAACTGCAGGACGACCAGCTGCGCACCGAGTCCCTGCTGTGGAACTTCACCGTCCTCGGCGAGGCCGCCACCCAGCTTCCCGGCGACATCAGGGACCGGTTCCCTGACATCCCCTGGCAGCAGCCCGCCCGCCTGCGGAACAGAATCGTGCACGGCTACTGGTCCATCGACCTGGAAATCCTCCACACCACCGCCACCGACCAGCTCCCAGCCTTCGCGCGCGACCTGCGCCAGATCCTCCACACCCTGACCGCCGAGACGGAACAGACGCCCGCAACCGCCGAGCCCGACAGCGCCCCCGGCCACGACGAGCCCGAGCCAGACATCTAGCCGGAATCCATCATCCCGCGCAGATCGCCGACTATGACCGCGCGGATCGTGTGACGGTGGGGCTGTCGAATGGCGCGCAGATCGTCCATTTCGGCTCGCTCGGGGGGACGGACCATGGTTGCTGCGGGGACCTGGCCTACGTTCAGGAGGTTGACAGCCCTTGCGTGACTGCCTCGAGTGTTTCCCGCAGTCCCGTCCAACATACGAGGGTGTCCGCCGTCTGCTGGTGCGGCCGCGAATTTCGGACAGGAATTTCGCTAGGTCGTCCAGCCCCAGCGCAGCCGGTAGAACGCGCTTGAAGTAGGCGGCATTGGGCCAAGAGGGCGAACCCGGTTGCGAGCCTCGCACTGCCGTAGCATGTCCGCTGGCTACTAGCGCTCCGAACGTGGTCACCGCCTTGCATTAGACGCGCGTCAATGGCCGTCGGGGCGAGTTCGTTTGACTCTCCACTGGGTGGAGGCTGCATCGTGTCGGACATGACTATCGGCGAGCTGGCGCGGTGCTGCGGCCTGGCGGTGCGCACGCTGCGTTTCTACGCAGACGCGGGGGTGCTGCCAGAGACATCACGCAGCGAGTCCGGCTACCGGCTGTTCGGGCCTGTGTTAGGCGCCACTCTCTTTGAGCGTGGGATCGGGGTCCGGCGTCGTTGAAGGTGAGCGCCGCGGCTTGATCGTGCTGGCGGATTGCCGGGTCCGTGTGCGACGACACCATGAGCGTCTGCCGCCTCGCGGCCTGTCACCGCGCTGCGGTCGCTCCGGGGGACGCTCATGGTGTCGTTTCCCCTGCTGATGACTGGTTCGGGTTGCGGGGCGCCCGCCAGGGCGGCAGGCTGCAACACGAACCGCCCCTGGCGGCCGGCCCGGCCGCCGGGCACCGTGGACCTGTGACAGGAAATGAGCCCGGCCGTGCTGCTATGCACCGACGCGGACGCCGCCGCGGCGAACCTCGCGTCCGGCGCGATCGGCTGCCCGTCGTGCGGGGCCGGGCGGCTGCGGGCGTGGGGGTACGGGCGGGAGCGGGTCATCCGCGCGGGCGGCGGCCAGTGGCGGCGGCTGCGGCCCCGCCGCGGCAGATGCTCCGCGTGCGCGGCGACGCACATCCTGCTTCCGTCGTGGTCAGCGCCCCGGCGGGCGGACGCCGTCGCCGTCATCGCCCGGGCGGCCGCCGCGTCGGTCCTGCGCGGCGCGGGCTCGGCGCGGCTCGGCGCGGAACTGGGCGTCCCCGCCGCGACCGTGCGGGGCTGGCTGCGCCGCCTGCGCGAGCACGCCGGCCCGATGCTGGCACAGGCCACCGCTGAGTTCGGGCGCTTGGTCGCCATCGTCGAGACCCCCGAGGGCCGTGACCCCGGCCCGCCCGGGCCGACCGGGTCCCGGCTCGGCGACGCGCTCGCCATGGTCACCGCCTGCGCGGTCGCCGCGATCCGATGGCACGGCCAGGCCGGGACCAGCCTGGCGGCCCTGGCTGGCCGGTTCGGCCTCGCCGCCGCCCTCACCCCCGCCCCCGGAAGCTGATCGGTCAGCGCCGTCCCGGGCGGCGCCATGCCCGGAGCCTGCCGCCGACGCTCACCATGAGCACCAGCCGCCACCGGACGCGAGCGGCACCGCCAGCATGAGCGCCCCGCCGACACCGCGAGCCTCACCGCACCCAAGCGCGCCCGGAATGCCGGTTTCTAGACGCTCGCCGTCAGTGACGCCGCCACGCTCATCCTGAGCGTCCGGCAACAGGGCCTGATGCCGTCGCTCGTGCGCGACTACTGCGCACCCTGCGGGAGCTGGGGCTCGGTTTGGAGGACATCAAGCGCGTGCTGGCAGCGGAGGTCCCGCTGTCAGAGATCGCGGACAGGCACGCCAGCGCACTTGATGTTCAGATCCGAACCCTGCGCCTACAGCGGGCTGTGCTGCGAGCCGTGGCCACATCCACCAGCGCAGAGGAGCTGCAACGCATGACCGACCTGACCAGCATGACCACAGACGAACGGCGCCGCATCCTCGACGACTACCTCGAAGCGGTCTTCGGAGACCACGACAGCCCCGTCGTCGAGAGGCTCCGCACCGGAGCGCCAGAGCTGCCCGACGACCCGACCGCTGACCAGGTGGCCGCCTGGGTCGAGCTTGCCGAGCTGCTGCGCGATCCCGGCTACATCGAGACGAGCCGCCGCATGGCAGAGCGCGCCCAGACCGAGGGCGCTGCACCCGACGGTGGCCACGAAGTCGCGGCAGCCATCGACGAGCACGCCCGCGTCGCCGGGCGGGCTGCCGTTGACTACTGCCCAGGGCAAACGCTGGCCGGGTTTCAGCAGCCCGAGAGCGGGACACCGGG
>JAJYTW010000015.1 GCA_021792855.1 Actinomycetes bacterium | reverse complement strand
CTCGCGGAGCGTGCTGTTGCAGGGGTCGATGACGGCGGGGGTGCCGGGTGCGCTGCGGTAGAGGTAGTCGCTGGCGCATTCGTTCCGGTAGCCCCGGAGCTGGCCGGTCACCGGCGACACAGTCCAGTAGAACCTGGTTGTGTATTGCTTGCCCGCACTATCGGTAGCGGTCACGGTGACTTGCTTGACAAACGTGGTTGCGAGCATTTTCAGGCGACCGCTGATCAGGCCGGTGGTGCTGCTGATCGATAGTCCTGGGGGCAGCGCCGTCGCGCGATAGGTCAGCTTCTTGCCGGTGCTGGAGTAGCCCGCGATCTGCAAGCTCACACTCTGATTGGCCCGGTCTAGCTGGTACCCGGGGTTGGTGACGTACACCGTGTCCTTGCCGGCGACCACGGTCAGCTGGAACGTCGCTGACTGCATTGCGCCGGTCGTGTCCCCTGCGCTCACGGTGACGAGAGTGGCGATGACCATGAGAGGGGTCCCACTGATCTTGCCGGTGGTCGTATTCATCGACAGGCCAGGTGGCAGCCCGGTTGCACGATACCCGAGGGGTGCGCCCGTGCTCGACTTCGCGTGCACTGCCAGCGAATAGGCGTCACCGGTCTTGGCGGTCTGCGTAGCCAGGTTGATAGGGCTCACCTGGTCCGGCGCCGTTGGCTTCATCACGCACTTGCCAGCTGTGTTGCTCCACAGCGACTGCATCGCGAACGTTCCGGTGGGCAGCGTCACGTTGCCGAACGGATCCTGGCTGCCCCAGCTTGTGCCGCCCCATGCGCACTTGTCGCCGATCTCGCCACCGGAGACGTTGTCGCTACGGTCAATCCAACCGGTATCAGGGACCGGGTCGGTGATCGTCTCTGCGTACTCGTGACCTCCGACCATGCTTAGCCCGTCGTACTTACCCCGACTGGTGCTGTTGAGAAAGTTCTCTCCGCAGGCGTACCCCGACTGCAGCAGGTAGGGCAGGTTAGTAAAGGTCACGCCGGTGTTCGGGGTGTTGGTGTGCCAGGCGCAGTAGTAGCCGTGGCCCTTGTCGCAGGTCGGCGCGTAGAACCCCTGCGGGCAGGTACCTTCCTGCGTGGCCACGATGACCTGTGCGTTCAGGTTGCCGGTCAGTCCGTGATCTCTGGCGAAGGCATCGGCTTCGGCGGCCAGCTGGCTATCGGTCACCCCGTACGGTGGGGTCGAGGTGTCGTTATAGGTGCCCATGAACTGTGTCGAGGTACCGAACACCGGCAGGCCATTAGTACCGGTGTACTGGGACGTGGTTGCCGACCAGGTGTCGCTCGGCTGCATCCCGAGGCCCTGGTAGAAGCTCTCCAGATACGTCGCGCTGCCGCGCTCGGCGCTGGTGGACCACTTCGGGCCCCACAGCAGCAGGTAGATCTGCGGGTTGGTCTGGACCTTTCCGCCGTTGTACTGGAGCTGGCAGTTCGGCTCGATGCCGGTGCCAGATGGGCACCGGTTCGCAGCTGCGGCAGCAGAAGCCGGCCCGTGTCCAAGTGGGTAGACAACGCCGGATGGCTGGCCGGCCTTCGCGGTGGGTAGTGCCCGCTGATAATCGGCGTGCAGGTTTATCGTCTGCGCGCCCGGAACGCCGTTGGACTGGGCGGTCACCTGAGCATGGGCTATCGGTACAGCCAGACCCAGCACCCCGATGACAACGGTGGCACCGCCCCGCAGAAGTCGCTCGAACATTGAGACTGAGATCCCGTCGGTCAGGTTGACGGCACAGCGACGTGCCTCGCAGCGCCTTGGGAAGTGACTAGATCAAAATCTATGCCCTATCGCATAAGGATTAGGATGATTCGTGCTTATCCAGCGATAGCCATCAACGTACCGTACTGAGAGTCATCTGCCCCACCCGCTGCGGTTCCGCGTGGTTGGTGGCGGGACCTCGCCACCTTCCGTTGCGGCGTAGCGAGGGCCGCTGTCCTGCTAACGCCGCTGAGGCAACCAGATGCTCACCCGTGTTCCCCGGCCTGGCGCAGACTCCAGGGTGGACCGGCCGCCATGCGCCACCGCGATTGCCTGCACTATCGACAGGCCCAGGCCGCTGCCGCGATCGCCCAGGAGACGGCCATCCTCGTGGCCTTCATGCCCTTGGCCGGCAGCACGATGGAACCGGTCGAAGGCCCGCGCGGCGTCCCGTTCAGACATGCCGGGACCGTCATCGGAGACCTCGACCAGAACACCGTCTGGGACGATTGCCAGCCGGACCGAGGCGGCAGCCGAGGCGGGCGTGTGCGCCCGCACATTGGCCAGCAGGTTGGCCAGCACCTGGCGGATCCGGCGCTCGTCCACCAGGGCGATCAGGTGCTCCGGTGCCTGCGCGCTGATCGGCCGGTCGGGTTCGACGGCGCGGGCGTCCGCGACGGCGTCGCGGACGATCATCGCCAGGTCCGTCTCGGCCAGGTCGAGTGAGGAGGTCCGGTCCAGCCTGGCAAGCTCGAGCAACTCGGCGACCAGCGTCGACATCCGCTGCGCCTCCTGCTCGATCCGGCGCATCGCGGTAGGCAGCTGGTCGGGGCCGAGCGCGCCCTGCCGGTACAGCTCCGCGTATCCGCGGATCGTGGTCAGCGGGGTGCGCAGCTCATGAGAGGCGTCGGCGGCGAACTCGCGCACCTTCCGCTCGGACACCACCCTCGCGCCGAAGGCCTGCTGGATCCGGTCCAGCATGGTGTTGATCGCCGCACCGAGCCTGCCCACCTCGGTGTCCTGGTCGGCCAGAGTCATCCGCTCGGTCAGGTCGCCCCGCGTGGTGATGTCGTTCGCCGTCCTGGCCATCGCGTCCAACGGCTCGAGCCCGCGTCCGATCAGCCAGCGCCCGCCGATCGCGAGCAGCGCGATCAGTCCTGCCCCGGTCAGCATCTCCACTCCGATTAGCTCGCGTAGCTGCCGTCGCAGGGCCGAGCCCGGCTCGGCGACCACCAGCACGCTCGGTCGGCCGGACGCGGTCTGGCCGGGCGGGATCAGGCGTGCCGCTGCCTCAAGCCGGATTGATCCGACGGCCGGCGGGGTGAAAAGCGTGCCGCTGCGGCCAAGATGGCGCACCTGGCCGGGCGCAAGCTGCCCGATGGCCGTGGTCAGGGCCCGGGTGGCCGGGTTGCCCTGCCGGGTGAGCGGACTGACCTGGTACGGGGCGAAGGTGACTAGCACCGCCGCCAGCCCGGGGGCAGGCTGCTGGGCAAGTTCGGCCGGGCTGCGGGTGCTCTCGGCCAGCACCAGGGCGTTGAACTGGCCGGTCAGGTGCCGGGCGAACAGTGCCGTGCTGACAACTCCCATGATCAGCAGGAACACGGCCGTGACCGCGATCTGGAGCACCAGCAGCCGGGCTCGCAGCGACAGCCCGCCGGAGCGCGTCACCGGCCGTCCGGCGCGGCCGGCTGCTCGCGCGGCCGGAGGCTGTAGCCGACCCCGCGCTGCGTATGGATCAGTGGCGGGCCGAGCGGGTCCAGCTTGCGGCGCAGGTAGCTGACATAGGTCTCGACGATCTGGGACTCCCCGGCATAATCCCAGCCCCACACGTTCTCCAGGATCTGCGCCCGGGTCAGCACCCGGCCCGGATGCCGCATCAGGTAGGCGAGCAACCGGAATTCGGTCGGGGACAGTTCCACCGGGACGCCGGCTCGCCGGACCGTCCACCGGGACTCGTCCAGTTCCAGGTCGCCAGCGCGGAGCGGCTCATCCGGCTGGGTCCCGCCACCCGGTGCCGACCGCGATGCCCGGCGCAGCACCGCGCGGACCCGGGCGACCAGGGCCTCCACCGAGAACGGCTTAGTCACGTAGTCGTCCCCGCCGAGCGCCAGTCCGGTCACCGTGTCCGACGAGGTGTCCCGCGCGGTCAGGAAGATCACCGGAACCTCGTCGCCGGCCGCCCGGAGCCTCCGGCACACCTCGAAGCCGTCGAAATCGGGCAGCATCACGTCCAGCACGATCAGGTCTGGCCGGTCGGATTCGGCGCGGGCAATGGCCTGCGCGCCAGTGGCCGCCGTGGTCACCTCGCAGCCGTGGAACTTCAGCGCAACCTGGACAAGCTCGGCGATGTTCGGCTCGTCGTCCACGACGAGCACCCGGGGAATGCGTTCGGATTCAGTCATCTCGCTGCTGGCTCGCTGTTCTGATCGGGGTGCCCCGCGATCGGGATACCCGCGGTCCCGCTGCTGGCAGGGTACGGGATCGGCGGGAACGCCGGATGGCGCCTCCGGCTCGGGTGAGCCGGAGGCGCCATGCGGCCGCTGATCGTCAGTTCGCTACTTCCGGATGCCGATGTGCCTAGCGGTGTAGCCGCTGGCGGTGGCCGGGCCGACCACGATCACGGTCTCGCCCTTGCCAAGTGCCTTCACGCTGGCCGGGTGTCCGGCCCGGCCGACCTTGGTGCTGCCGGTCAGGGCCCAGGTCCAGGTCGTCCCGTCGGCGGCGCGCACCACGACGGCGGAACCGGAGACCGACTGGACCATGCCACGCTCGAAGGCGATGGTGCGGGTGCCGCCGCTCTTCGTCCGCACCGTGATCTCCCCGTGCAGGCCACGGTGGAGCAGGCGGCCAAGCATCCGCATGCCGCGCAGGCAGCTTTGCCGCTTGGCGCGGGCCGCCGCAGTGTCGCCCTTGGCGCGCAGTTCCCGTGCGGACTTCAGGCAGCCCCGCAGGTTCATGCCCGGCCCGGCAGCGCCCGGCGTGCCGGAGGAGAAGCCGGTCACGGTGGCGGCCGAGCCCGCCGTCCCGGCGAGGCTGCCGGACAGCGGCGAGGAGTTCGCGGTCAGCGTGGTGGTGCTGGCGGCCTGCCCGGACGGACTGGCCAGCGCGACACCGGCCAGCGTGCCGCCGCCGATCAGGATCGCGGCCGCCGCCGCGCCGGCGACCCAGCGGGCGATCGGGTTACGGCCGCGCCGCCGCCCGTCGTCGCCGCCCGGCTGACCGGCCGGCCGGCCGGGCCCGCCCCAGGAAGGACCGCCGCCGTGCGGTCCGCCGCCTGCCGGCGGTTGGAAGCTGATCGGCTCGGTCGGGTTAGTTGCCCCCGCGTGGGGTGGCTGATCGAAGTTTTCCATGTCCACGACGATGCCAGCCGTGACTGGGACAGCCGCGGGTAGAAGCTGTGATTTCGCTGGGAGGCCGCTTCACATCCGGTCAGGGACCGGGATCCCGAGCAGCCCCAGTCCGGTCAGCAGCACCCGCAGGGTCAGCGCGGCGATGGCCAGCCGGGACTGCCGCACGGCCGGATCGCCTGCCTTCAGCACCGGGCACTGCTCGTAGAACGCGGTGAAGTCGCTGGCCACCTCGAACAGGAACCCGGCGAGCTTGTGCGGCTCCGCGGTCGCCACGGCCTCGGTGATCGCCGCGCCGAAGCCGAGCAACCGGAGTGCCAGCGCCCGCTCGGCAGGCTCGGCCGGGTCGATCGGTCCCGCGGCGTCCGACGGCGCCAGCTCGGCCCGGCCGAAGATCGACCTGATCCGGGCCGTCGCGTACTGCAGGTACGGACCGGTGTTGCCGTTCAGGGCGAGCATCCGGTCGAAGTCGAGCACATAGCTGGACTCCCTGGCGACCGACAGGTCGGCGTACTTGAGCGCGCCGATGCCGACCGCCTCGGCGATCTGGGCCCGCAGTTCCGGTTCGTCGTACCGGTCCTTGATGACCTCCTCGGCCCGGCTGACCGCCTCGTTGATCAGGTCGATCAGCTTCACCGACGCGCCCGACCTGGACCGGAACCGCTTCCGGTCGGTTCCGGTGACCATGCCGATCGCCGCGTGCTCGGCCCGCACCCGGTCCGGCAGCCAGCCGGCCTGCCTGGCGACGGTGAACACCATCGCCAGGTGCTGCGCCTGCTCGGACCCGACCACGTAGGTGATCCGGTCCGCGCCGAGTTCGGTCACCCGGTACCTGATCGCCGCCATGTCGGTCGTGCCGTACCCGTAGCCGCCGTCGCTCTTGCGCAGGATCAGCGGCAGCGGTCGGCCGTCCCGGCCGGTGAATCCCGGCGGGAACGCGCACAGCGCGCCCTCGTCCATCCGGGCGACGCCCGCCGCCTCCAGATCGGCGCAGACGCTTTCCAGCATCGGGTTGTAGAAGCTCTCCGGCGCCAGGTCGGCGTCGGTCAGCGTGACCCGCAGCTTGGTATAGATCGCGTTGTAGTACAGCCGGGAGTCGCTGACCAGCATCTGCCACAGCCGCAGCGTCTCCGGCTCGCCGGCCTGCAGCGCCACCACCCGGCGACGGGACCGGTCGGCGAACGCCGGATCGGCGTCGAACTTGACCTTCGCGGCCTGGTAGAAGGCGTTAATGTCACCGGCCGCCAGGTCGGCCCTGGCGGCTTCCTCGCCGACGTCGAGCAGGTGCTCGAGCAGCATCCCGAAGTTGGTTCCCCAGTCACCGATGTGGTTGGCCCGGATTACCTGGTGGCCGAGGTATTCCAGCGCCCGGACGAACGCGTCGCCGACCACCGTGGTGCGCAGGTGGCCGACGTGCATCTCCTTGGCCACGTTCGGGGCCGAGTAGTCGACCACGACCCGCTGCGGGTTCGCCGCGGCCGGCACCCCGAGCCGGTCGTCGGCAAGCTGTGCGGTGACCTCGCCGCTGATCCACTCGCCGGAAAGCGTGACGTTGATGAAGCCCGGGCCGCTCACCTCGGCCCGTTCGCACATCGGCGCATCGGCGATCCGCGCGGCGATCCGCGCGGCTACCTCGCGGGGCTGCTGGCCAAGACGTTTTGCCAGCGAAAGCGCGACATTGGACTGCAGGTCGGCGAAGGACGACGGCCGGATCAGCGGATCGGCGTCGGCGTAGTCCGGACCGAACTCGGTGGTGAGCGCGGCGCTCACCTGCGCCGCCAGCGCGGCCTGGGGATAAGCCATGTCCTAGAGCCTATCGAGGAGGCGCAACCGGATTCGGCCCGACGCGGTCGCGCCGGGCGCGGTCATGCGGCAACGCTCAGGTCCGGCGGCGGAACGGCCCCGGCCGGTGCGGCCCGAGTCGCTCGGCGATCCGTGCCGCGATCTGGCCGGAGGCCAGTTCCGCGGCAAGCTGGCAGGCAGCCGCGGCACCGCGCGCGGTTGACGCCCCGTGCGCGATCACCACCGCGCCCTCCAGGCCGAGCAGCGCGGCACCGCCATAACTCTCCGGGTCGATCCGGTCCCGCAGTGCCCGAAGCTCGCGGCGCTGGAACACCGTGCCGAGCCTGGCCGAGCGGGATCCCTCGATCGCCGCCCGGAACTGCCGCGCGGTGAACGCGGCGGTTCCCTCCAGTGTCTTCAGCGCGATGTTCCCGGCGAAACCCTCGGTGACGATTACGTCCACCGCGCCGGTGAGCAGATCGCCGCCCTCGACGTTCCCGGCGAAGTTGATCGGAATCGCGCCATGCGACTGGTCGCCGCTAAGCAATTCGAAGGCGCGGCGCGCCAGCTTGTTGCCCTTGCCCGGCTCGGCCCCGATGGACAGCAGGCCGACCCGTGGCTCGGTGATCCCAAACGCTACCTCGGCGTAGGCCGAGCCGAGCTGGGCGTACTGGGCGAGCATCTCCGGCTTCGGATCGGCGATCGCGCCGGCGTCGATAAGCACGGTGGGTGTCGGCCTGGTCGGCAGCGCCACCGCGAGCGCCGGCCGGAGCAGGCCGGGCAGGGCCCGCAGCCGCATCCGCGCGACGCCGACGATCGCCCCGGTCGACCCCGCGGACATCACGGCCGTGGCCTGGCCGAGGTGGACAAGCTGGCAGGCGATCGCGATGCTGGAGCGCGGTCGCCGCCAGCTAGTCAGCGCGCCCTCGTCCATGGCCACCGTGTCCTCGGCCGCCACTAGCCGGATGGCGCCTACCATGCCCGCCCGGGACAGCAGTGGCCGGACCTGCCCGGGCCGGCCGATCAGCACGACCGGGATGCCCCGCTCGCGGTACGCGGTGATCGCGCCGGCGACGATCTGCTCGGGCGCGTTATCGCCGCCCATCGCGTCCACCGCGATTACCGGGTGCGCCGGGCCGGGCGCCGCGGGGTCGCCGTCGGCGAGATGCTGCCCGGGTTCCCCGGCCGCCCGGTCGCCAGGAGGGGCAGGCTCGCTCACGCCGGCGCCTGCGTGGCCTCCGGCTCAGGCGCCGCCTGCGCCGGGCTGCTCATCCGCCCGGACCGGCTGATCCACAGGCAGCTGACCGCGCCCACCAGCACGACGGCGATCGGCAGGATCATGGTCGTCCGCATCGCGGCCACATACCCGGAGGCGAAGGCCTCGCTGGCCAGGCGCGCGATCTCGGTGATCAGCGCCGGCGGAGTGCCGGCCGGCGCCTTCGGGCCGCTGCCCGCCTGGCCGGCCCCGACCGATGCGCCGGCCTGCGCGGCCTGGGTGAATCGGGTGACGAACGGGACCCGGACAGCCGGCGGCAGGGCGGCCGCCTTCGCGGCCGCGGCGACGGGCAGTTCGACGGTGAGCCTGTTCTGCAGCAGCGCGCCGACCGCAGCGGTGCCGATCACCGCGCCGACCTGGCGGACCGAGTTGAGCATGCCGGACGCGGCGCCGGCCATCCTGGGCTGCACGCTGTGCATCGCAGTGGTGGTCATCGGGGCGAAGGTGCAGCCCATCCCGAAGCCGGCGACCGCCAGGCTCGGGATGAACTCCGGCCAGTTCGCGGTGGCGGTGGCGAGCAGCGTGGTCCAGGTCATCCCGGCCGCGAACAGCAGCAGTCCGGTCAGCAGGATGTACTTGCCACCGATCTTGTCGGTCATCCGCCCGGCGACCGGTGCGACGAACATCGAGACCACCGACGCGGGCGCCATCACCAGGCCGGCCTTCAGCGCCGAGTAGCCGAGCGCGGACTGCAGGTAGATCGTGAACGGCAGGAAGATCCCCATCATGCCGATCGCCACCGCGCCGGACACCCAGTTCATCAGGGCGAAGTTCCGGCCGCGGAACAGCGCGAACGGGATCAGCGGCTCACGGTCCTGGCTGCGCGCTTGGAGCAGCAGGAACACCGCGAGCAGCACCACGCCTACGGCGATGACCAGCGGGATCGAGATGAACGAGGTGATCGTGGACCAGTTGTACTTCTGGCCCTCGACCAGGCCGTAGCAGATCGCGAGCAGCGCCAGGCTGGCCAGCAGCACACCGGGGACGTCCAGTCGGTGCTTGGTCCCGGTGCGCAGGTCCGGGATCAGCATCAGGCTGAGCACGATCACGGCGGCGCCGATCGGCACGTTGATGAAAAAGATGTACCGGTAGTCGAACGCGGTGACCAGCAGGCCGCCGAGGGTCGGGCCAGCGATCGTGGCGACGCCGGCGACGGCGCCCCAGACGCCGAAGGCCGCGCCCCGCCGCTCCGGCGGGAACACCATCGTCAGGATGGCGAGCGTCTGCGGCATCAGCAGGGCCGCGCCGACTCCCTGGATCGAGCGGAACGCGATCAGCCAGCCGACCGTGGGCGCCAGGCCGCAGGCGGCGGACGCCGCGGTGAACAGCACCACGCCGATGTTGAACAGGTTGCGCTGGCCACGCAGGTCACCCAGTCGGCCCGCGGTGATCAGCAGCACGGCGAGGACTAGCGCGTAGGCGTTGATGACCCACAAGATCCCGGCCAGCGACGCGTGCAGCCGCGTGATCATGTCCGGGATCGCGATGTTCACGATCGTCAGATCGAGCAGCGTCATGAAGAAGCCGAGCGAGACGACCAGCAGGACTGCCCAGGGCCTGCCGCGATACTTGGTCACGAAGATCAGCCTCTCCGGACGTCGGCCGGGTAATCGTGGCCGACTCCAATCGGGTCCGTCCGGCCGCAGCGCCCGGGCGGTTGATGCGTATTCCCGGTGATATCTCCCGGCCCGGCCCGGCTGTGCCGGGCGCGGTGCCGGACGGCGCGCGGACTGCCCGGGGCGGTGCCGTGGCGGGACCTGCCCGGCTCGGGGCGAGAGACTCCCGGCACAGTATGCTCCGGCCATGGACCTGAACGGAACGGCAGCGATTGTCTCTGGCGGCGCGAGCGGACTCGGCGAGGCCACGGTCCGGGAACTGGCAGCCGCGGGCTGCAAGGTCGTGGTGGCCGACCTGAACGCCGACCGCGGCACCGCCATCGCGACGGAGATCGGCGGCGTCTTCGCCCGCACCGACGTTTCCGATGAGGAGTCGGTGGCGCAGGCCGTTGCCGCCGCTGATGGCCTTGGTGTCCCGCTGCGGGTGGCGGTGAGCTGCGCTGGCATCGGCTGGGCGGCACGGACCGTCGGCCGGGACGGCGCGCCGCACGACCTGGGCGCCTATCGCAAGGTCATCGACGTCAACCTGATCGGGACCTTCAACCTCATGCGGATCGCGGCCGCCGCGATCGCGAAGACCGACCCCGCCGACGCCGACGGCCAGCGCGGCGTGGTGATCAACACCGCTTCGATCGCCGGCATCGAGGGGCAGACCGGCCAGATCGCGTACTCGGCGTCCAAGGGCGGCATCATCGGGATGACCGTGCCGGCCGCCCGCGACCTGGCCGCCATCGGGGTCCGGGTGAACACGATCTGCCCGGGGATCATCGACACCCCGATCTACGGCGTCGGCCCGGCCAGCGAGGAGTTCAAGGCCAAGCTGGCCGCCCCGGTGGTGTTCCCGAAGCGAATGGGCCGGGCATCGGAATTCGCCCAGCTTGTCCGGTCGCTGATCGAGAACGACTACATGAACGCCGAGGTTGTCAGGTTCGACGGCGGGATCAGGTTCCAGCCCAAGTAGGTCAGCTCATGATCGTGGAAAGTTCGGTGCCCACGGGTAACCAAACTTTCCGCGATCATGATGAGCGAGCACTGTCCGGTCGTTGAACGCGGTTCACTGAGCTTGTAAGTTCCCTGGTCATGCTGGTCGTCGTGGACCATGGCAAGGGGGCTGACCTTGGCTGACACCGCTCAGAATCGGTTGCGGCCGGTGAATCCGGCTAGCAGCCCGTACCTGTCGGGGCGGTTCGCCCCGGTCGACCGGGAGACCGACGCCGACGACCTGCGGGTCGAGGGCACGATCCCCGCGGACATCGATGGCGTGTTCATGCGCAACGGTCCCAATCCCAAGTTCCCGCCGCTGGGCAGCTATACCTACCCACTGGAGGGCGACGGCATGATCCACGCGGTGTGGATCGGCGGGGGGAAGGCCCGCTATCGCAACCGGTGGGTCTGGACGAACGGACTGCGGGCCGAGGACCGGGCCGGACGCGCGCTGTACGGGGGCATCATGACCCCGGCGTTCGTCGACCAGAATCTGCTCGGGCCAGATCCGGATCCCGGCTGGCCTACCAAACTGGACGCGTTCATCAATATCGTCCGTCACGCCGATCGCTTCCTGGCTCTGGAGGAAGGCACCCCGCCCTACGAGGTCAGCCCGGAACTTCAGACCATCGGCCGGTTCGACTTCGGCGGCGGCCTGCCGCTGGGGATGTGCGCGCACCCGCGGATCGACCCAGTCACTGGCGAGATGGTGGTGTTTCGCTACGACATCGAGGAGCCCTTCCTGACCTGGGCCATCGTCGGCCCGGATGGCTCGGTGACGCGCCCGCCCTCGGCAGTGCCCGGCATCGACAAGGCCTTCATGATCCATGACTTCACGATCACCGAGCACTACGCGGTGTTCGTGATCGGCCCGGCCGTGCTGGACGTGAACGCGATGCTGGCCGGCGGCAGCATGCTGCAATGGCAACCCGACCTGGGCACCAGGATCGTGCTGGTGCCGCGCGCGGGAGACGGGCCGGTCAGCACGGTCGAACTCGACCCATTCTGGGTCTGGCATTTCGCCAACGCCTACGAGGACGGCGACCGGGTGGTGGCCGACTTCCCGTCGTGGAGCGGCCTGTCGCTCGCGGCCGGCGATCGCCGTGCCGCGGGCGACCAGCGGACCCCGGTTGCCGGTCAGTTCACCCGGGTCTCCATCGACCCGGCTCGCGGCGCGGCGACCGTGACCTCGGTGGGCGATCACCCCAGCGAGTTCCCGCGCATCGATGACCGGCTGACCGGGCGCCGTCACCGGTACCTGACCGTGGGCGCGGCGTCCGGCAAGCACGACCTGGCCAGGGGAGAGCACGATCGTCTGGTCCGGTGGGACATGTCGACCGGACGCAGCGAGGCCTGGGACACCGACGCGTCGATCGGCGAGGTGGTCTTCGTGCCCCGGAACGGTGCGTCCGGGGAACTTGACGGCTACTACATGACCCTGGCCAGATCCGTGGCCGACGATCACTCGTGGCTCTATGTCTGGGATGCCGCCGACTTTCCCTGTCCGCCGCGGGCCAGGATCGCGATCCCGGCCACGGTCCCCAACGGCCTGCACGCGAACTGGTTCGCCCGGCGGCCTTAGCTCCAGGCCCGGCCGTTCCAGCGCGCGACCAGGGTGTAGCTGGTGCCACCGGAGTGGTTGCCGGTGGCACCGACCGCCCAGGCGATGCTTGCCGAGGTGGCAGCCACAGCCTGCAGGTCGTTGCCGTGGCGGCGGGGGTCGGGGCTGGCGACCCTGGCCCAGGCACGGCCGTTCCAGCGCAGGATCAGTGTCTTGTCGCCGCAGTTGCCGACTGCCCAGGCATGGCCGCCGGGTAGCGCGGTGACGCCGATGAGCTGGCAGCCGCGGGTGCTGCCCGGAGCGGCCGACTGCTGCCACCGCGCGCCGTTCCAGTGCAGGATCAGCGGCCGCTGAACGAATGACTTCGTGAGCGAGAATCCGACCGCCCAGACGTTGCGGCCGGAGGTGGCGACCACGGCGAAGAGCATGCTCCCGGCCGTGCCCGGGTTGGGGACCCGGGCCTCGGTCCAGGCCCGGCCGTTCCAGCTCGCGACGACCGGCTCGGTGCGGTTCTTGGTCATGGTCGCGCCGCCGACCGCCCAGGCCCCGCCGGCCGGGGTGGCTGCCACCCCGTACAGGAATGTGCTCGGAGTGGGGCTCGGGCTGGCGACCCGCCGCCAGGACGTCCCGTCCCAGTGCGCGATCAGGCTCCTGCTGCCGCTGGTCACGTCGTAGCTGCCCACCGCCCAGGCGTCGCTGGCGGCGGTGGCGGCCACGCCGTACAGGCTGGTGCTGGAACCCGGATTCGGGCTGGCCGTGACGGCCCAGGCCCGGCCGTTCCAGTGCTCGATGACGCTTCTGGTGGCCGATCCGCCGACCGCCCAGGCGTCGCGCGCGGAGGTGGCCGCGACCGCGCCCAGATACGTGCTTGCCGGGCCGACGATCCGCGACCACGTGCGGCCGTTCCAGTGCGCGATCAGGCTCCGCGACCTGGCGTTGTCCAGCGTGAAGCCCACGGCCCAGACATCGCGGGCGGAGATGGCCGCGACACCGGAAAGCTGTCCGGGCATCCGCAGGCTGGTCGGTCCGCCCGGCGGGGCCGTCACTGCCTGGGCGGGGCTGGCAGCCGCCAGTCCGGCCGCCAGGGTCGTGGCCGCGGCGAGCGGCGCGGCAAGGCGGAACCGGGAGAATCGGCGGGCCGAATGGGATGAGCGCACGTCACAACCCTTCTTCGGAGCAGCGTGATCCAGGTCAGCACCGGCCGGTCGTGCGCCGCGGGCCGCTAGCAGCGTATGTCCTTTTGGCGAGAACGGGAAGAGCACGCTTCGAGGCCGAAAGACGGCATGGAGCGCGGCCCGATCCCGGGCCCGGATAGGCGGCTAGCCGTTCGGCCCGCCGTAGGCCACGGCCCCGGTCACGCCAAACGCGCCAGGCGGCCCGGCGAGCAGGTTATTGCCCGTGCCGGTGGCCGGGTTGAACCAGATCAGCGAACTGCTGGGCGGGCAGCCGACGCCTGCCCGCATCAGCATCCGGTGGCCGACCACGGCGAGGACGACGTCGACGCCGCCGGCCAGAGCCAGGCCGCCGACCGGGGTTGCCGAGCCGTCCGGCGCCTGCTGGGCCAGGAAGGTGCCGCAGCCGGCGCCCGCGGCCTGCAGGTACAGGCCGGAGGCCAGCCGCCAGGCGTCGCCGTCGCCGTAGTCCGGCCCGGTGGCGCGGACCGGCGTGAGTGCGGCTGGCGCTGCGCCTCCGATCGGGACCAGCCAGAGTTGCTGGGCGCTTGAGCCCGCCGGCTCGCACCCGGCGAGCACCGTGCTGGCGTTCCACCAGCGGACCGGTTGGCAGCCGGACCGCGCGGTCATGCCGGGAATCCGGAGCCGGCGCAGCCTGCCGCCGGCGTTGCTGACCACGCCGATCCCGGTGTCGGTGCCGATCGCGAGAGTCACCCCGTCCGGCGATCCGGCCACGCTGGAACCGGTGGCGAGGGTGGCGGCCAGCGCGCCGGTCAGGTCGTAGCGCTGCACGACACTGCGGCCGCGCTTGGTGCCGATCGCGAGCAGGTTGGTCCCGTCCGGGCGGGTGTAGCCGACCGGGCTCGTCCCGGCCGGCAACGTGAACCTGGTCATCGTCCCGGTCGCGAGCTGAAGCTGATGCAGCACGGTCCGGCGGGCGGTCGGCCCGGACGCCAGGAACAGCGCCCGGGTGCGATCGCCGGACCAGTCGAGCAGGGTATAGCTGGCGGCCCGGGAGGTGCTTGGCCATCGGTACATCGTGTACCGGCCGCCGCGCGGGTCGACCAGGAACAAGGTTACCGGCCTGGCCGGGACCGGTACCCCGCGCGGAAGCTGTGTCCGGGTGTAGTCGGCGAGCACCCAGCCCGGACCGACCAGGCTCCACGGCACCGCGGAACGGGGTCCGACCCGGCCGGCTCCGAGCATGGCCGGCCGTGGCCGGCCGGGCGTGCCGCCGGATGGACGCGGGCTCGCGGTCGATCCGCCGCGCTGACCGCCCGCGCTGGCCGGCGACCGGTGGCCGGCGACGTAGGCGATGCCGCCGGCGGCCACCACGACCGCGAGGCCGATCAGGGCCGGGATCCGCCACCGCGGCGCTCCGGGTGCTCGTGGCGGCGGGACACTGGCCGGCGGCTGACCCGGCCGGAGTTGCCTGGGTGGCGGAGGCGGGACGCTGGCCGGGCGGCGCGCGCCGGGGTAACCATCCGGACGGGGCTGCGGTCTGGCCGGGCCCTGGCCAGCCTGGCCGGTGCCGGGTGGCTGCCGCGGCCGGAAATATGCCTCGAAATCGTCGTCGTCCGGCATGCCCGTCCTTGTGGGTCGGCCCGCTGACTCGGGGCGGTCGGTGAGCCGGTGCGTGCCGCCCGGGCCGTTGCACGCACATTGTGCCGGACCGGCAGCCGACCGCGCTAGCGCCCGAGCGGGACCCGGGCGGGGGTGCGGCCGGCTACCGGTCCGGGGGTGACCCGCGCGCGGCTGACTGCCGGTCCGGTCCGCGCACGGGTCACCCGCTCGTGATCAGCAGCGCCCTGGCGACAAGAGAGTCCGCGAGCGTGAGCGGCTGATCGGTCGTGACACTGGTAAAGGTCATGGTGGGCAGAACGGCCGGCGGCGGGCTCTGCGGCGTGAAGGTGAGCCGGACAGTCGGCACTCCGGCGACGTTGAGCACGCCGGAGAACTTCGTCGCGAAGAGGGTCACGTTCCCGCTGAACGCGAGCGAGTAGTTCCTCGTGATCAGCGTGTACCCGCCTTCGTAGGCGGTCAGGACGGTGCCGCCGGACAGGGTCAGCGAGGTCATGCTGAACTTGAGCATGCGCACCGGTCCGGCGGAGGTGGCGACCCTCGCGATGCCGTCGTAGCGCAGTCCGCTCAGCACCGCCGATCCGGCCGTGAACGTGAGCGGCACGGAGGCGGCCACCAGGGTCGGCGCCGCGGCCCGCCGACGCTTCGGCTTCGGGCCCGGTGACCTGCTCGGCCGGGGTCCCGGGATGCCGGTAGGCGTGGGTCCTGGCGTCGGCCCGGGCGACGGGGTGGGCGACGGGGTGGGCGTTCCGGTGGGGCTCGGGGTGGGCGTTCCGGTCGGACTCGGAGACGGTGGCGGCGGGGACGGCGGCGGGCTGCAGAGGATGGGCAGGATGCAGCCAGGCGCAGCGGGCGGCGACGGCGCGGCCGCGGTTCCCGCCGTCGTGCCCGCCGCCGTGCCCGCCGCCGGGTCGGCGGCCAGAGTCGGACCGCCGGCCAGTGCCATCAGCGCGAGCGCCGTCGCCGCGATGGCCGGGAACCGTACCGTGGGGGACGGGCCGGCGTGCTGCGGCCGGCCGGCCCGGCCGGACCCGCGCCGGGAGCCCGCAGCCGTGGGGGTAACCGGGGCCGGGTCGTCGTGCTCCGGGTCCGCCCGCCGCCTGCCGCGCGGTGGCGTGCCCGGCGCCCACCCGAAGGCGAGCGACCCGCCGACCACCCCGAGCAGGGTGCCGATCAGGAAGCCGCCGAGGTTGGTCGCGATCAGCGCGGACAGCGCCAGCAGGATCCCGACGATGGCGTAGAAGGTCCGCTGTACCGGGTGGAACCAGAGCAGCAGCCCGCACGCGATCAGGATGGCCCCGATCAGGATGCCGAGCGTGCCGCCGATCCCGATGTGGATGATCGTGCCCAGCGCGGACAGCGGCAGCGGGATGGTCAGCAACTCGACCCCAGCGAGGACGAGCAGCAGTCCGCCCCAGAATGGCCGGCCGCGACGCCAGTCCCGCCAGGAGCGCCAGGACCGCCCGAGCCGGCCGCCCGTCGGCGCCGGCCGGTAGATGGTTTCGTCTGATTCGTACATGCCGGTTAGAAGCAGGGCTTGTCGCCGGCGCTCAGCCGCAGGCTGAAGCCGGGCAGCGTGAAGGTGCCAGCCGAGGTCGCGTAGGCGACTTGCCGGAGGTTGTCGATCGTGATGTGGGTCGCCTGCTGGGCGAAGGTCCCGGCCTGGCCGAGGGGGACGCCGTTCACGTCGGTGAGCGTGCTCGCATCCTGGCCGATGTGGATGTTGCGGAACACCGCGGTGCTGCCGGATAGCTGATTGGCGTCCACGATCAGGCCCGACGCCGACACCGGGGTACTGCCCTGTCCGGCCCTGATCTGCAGGGTGTAGGTGCCGAGCCCGAACGGCATGGTGGTGACCACGCTCTGGCACAGGCTGGTGAGCGTCGCGGTGCCGATCTCCGACTCGGCGACCACGATCTTCCGGCTGGCGGCGGTGGAGTCGACGGTTCCGAACTGCTGGAAGCCCTGGCCGCTCAGCGCGTTGGCCGACACCTGGAACTGCTGGCCGGAGATCGAGAAGGAGGAGGCCAGCGCGCCCTGGGCGGTGAGCCCGAGCACGGCGGCAACGACGGCCAGCGATGGCACGAGCGCGAAGGCGAATCGGCGCCAGCGGACCCGCCCGGCCGCCCGGTGCGGGTGATTCTGCGGGGTGTTGTTCTCGGGCGGTGCCATGGCCACTCCAGTTGCTGTGCTCGGGGATCCCCTACTGACCAGTAAGGAGTGGTGTGGCCCAGGATTATGACGCGAGTTCGGAACATTTTGTCGCGCGGTCGCCCGGCGTCGCGGGCTGCCCCGCTCGCCGGGCCGTCGGTAAGATCGCTGCGAGCCAGGATTAACGAGCCCGCGGAGCCAGTCCGCGCCGGGAGGCGGCACATGTCGGAGGCGGTCCAGACCGAAGTTGCGGACGGCGTCGCGGTCATCACGATCGACCGCCCGCAGGCGCGGAACGCGGTGAACGGCGAGGTCGCCAGGGGCATCGCCGCGGCGGTCGAGGACTTCGACGCCCGCCAGGACGTCGCCGTGATCGTGCTGACCGGCGCGGGCGGGACGTTCTGCGCCGGAATGGATCTGAAGGCCTTCCTGGCCGGCGACGCGCCGGTAGTTGAGGGCCGCGGTTTCGCCGGACTGGTCGAGCGGCCGCCGGTCAAGCCGCTGATCGCGGCGGTCGAGGGCTACGCGCTGGCCGGCGGCTTCGAACTGGTGCTGGCCTGCGATCTGGTCGTGGCCAGCGAGGAGGCGAAGTTCGGCCTGCCCGAGGTGCGGCGCGGACTGGTGGCCGGCGCGGGCGGACTGATCCGGCTGCGGACCAGGATCCCTTATCACCTCGCGATGGAGATCGCGCTGACCGGCGAGCACGTCCCGGCGGCCAGGCTCGCTGAGGCCGGCCTGGTCAACCGACTGGTCCCGGCCGGGCAGTCGCTGGCGGCCGCCAGGGAACTCGCCGCGCGGGTCGCGCTGGGCGCGCCGCTGGCGCTGACCGCCTCGAAGCGCGTCGTCGTTGAGTCGGCGGACTGGCCGGCCGCCGAGGCGTTCGCGCGGCAGCAGGAGATCATCGGCCCGGTGTTCGGGTCCAAGGATGCGATGGAGGGCGCCATCGCGTTCGCGGAGAAGCGGGCGCCGGTCTGGCGCGGGGAGTAGCCGCCCGTCCCGGGACGGCGATCAGCCGCCCGGCCGCCCGCGGCCGAGGAAGGGTGCGATGAGCGATCCGAAGATCAGCGTCGTGGTGCCCTTCTACAACAGCGCCGGAGACCTGGCCGACTGCCTGTCCTCGATCGCCGCCCAGACGGTCACCGCGCTCGAGGTGATCATGGTCGATGACGGCTCGACCGACGATGGCGCCGTGGTGGCTGGCGCTATGGCCGCCGCGGACCCGCGGTTCACCCTGATCCAGGTGCCCAACGCCGGCCCGGGCGCGGCGCGCAACACCGGCATGGCCGCGGCGACCGGCGAGTATCTTGCCTTCGTCGACAGCGACGACATGCTGCCGCCGGACGCCTACGAGCGGCTGCTCGCCGTGCTCGAGCGATCCGGATCGGACTTCGTGTCCGGCGCCGTGCGCCGGCTCAGCGCGGCCGGTCTCGGCGAGTCCGGCCTGCACGATCGCGCGATCAAGGCCCGCCAGATCGGCACCCACATCAGCCGGACCCCGGAGTTGTTCTACGACATCTCGGTCTGGAACAAGCTGTACCGGCGGTCGTTCTGGGAGCGCACCGGACTGGTCTTCCCCGAGGGCATGCTGTGGGAGGACCTGGTCGCGATGACCAAGGCGCACGTGCTCGCCCGGGCAGTGGACGTGATCACCGACCCGGTCTACTACTGGCGGGACCGGGACGCCGACGCCCCGTCGATCACCCAGTCCAGGACCAGGATCGCCAACTTCAGGGACCGGATCACCGCGTTCGGGATGATCGAGGATTTCCTCCGCGAGCGCGGCACCCCGGCGATGGTCGCGGCGCATCAGCACAAGGCGCTGCTCAACGATCTGTGGCTATACGTCCGCGACCTCTCGCTGACCAGCGAGGACTACCGGCGCGAGTTCGTTCCGCTGGCGGCCGGGTACCTGCGCACCGTGGACCCCAAGGTCCGCGCCGACCTGCCGGCCGCCCGCAAGCTGGCCTATCACCTGATTGAACGGGAACGCACGGCTGAGCTCACCGAGTACGCGGGGTGGCTGGCCCGGCATCCGGCCAGGACCCCGCCGATGGTCCGGACCGCCCGCGGACTCCGCGCCGACCTGCCGTTCCGGCGGGACCGCGCGCTGGCGATCCCCGACCGGGTGTTCCGGCCGCAGTGGCGGGAACTCGACCCGCACGTCGGCGTCGACGCGCTCGGCTGGCGCGGCGGGTCGCTGGTGATCGACGGCTGGGCCTACCTGCCGTCGGTGGACGTCGGCGACCGCCGCCAGACCAGCAAGCTGGTGCTGCTGGTGCCCAGGTCGCGCCGTCGTCCGCCGGTGGTGCTGCCGGCCCGGTCGGTGCGCCGGCCGGACGTGACCGCCGGGTCCGGCCAGGACCGGTACCGCTACGACTGGTCCGGCTTCCGGTGCGTGGTCAGCCCGCGCTGGTTCCGGGCCGGGCGGCGCTGGCTGACCGGCGAGTGGGACTGCTACGTGCTGGTGCGCGGCCGGGGATCGTGGCGGCCCGCCCGGCTGCACAGCCCGGCACCGGCCGCCGACCGGCCAGTGCAGCGGACCGTCGCTCCTGGCCTGGTGTTCGGCGCGCGGTGGGTCGGGCGGCGGCTGCGGATCGGCGTGCGCCCGGCGGCGGACGGAGTCGCCCCGCCCGCTGGTGAGCCCGCCGCCGAGATGGCCGGCGGGCCTGGCCCGGTGCTCACCGGGCAGGCCTGGACCGCGGACGGGAAGCTGATCCTGCGCGGGCGCGGGGCCGGCCCGGAGCCGCCCCGGATCACGCTCAGGCACCTCGACGGCTGGGAGCGGCACCAGTTCGAAGTCACCGGCGCCGGACTGGAGTTCACCGCCGTCATCGACGTCGACGCGGTCGAGACGTTCGGCCAGGTCGCGCCGCTGCGGGACGGCCGGTGGGAGATCGGCGTGGTCACCGCGGCGGGGAACACGGTGCCGGGGAACACGGTGCCCGGGAACACGGTGCCGGAGATCGGCGGGGCCGCGGTGGACGGGCGGCCGGTCCGGGTCGGCCGCAAGACCTGCCGGTGCTCCGCCGAGGGCGGGCGCCTGCTCCTTCGGGTCGGCCCCTACCTGCGCGGCTACGAGCGAGGCCGGATCCGCCGGAAACTGCTCCGCGACGTCTATTACCCGATCGCCCGGCGGCTTCCGCTCCGGGACCAGATCCTGCTGATGAGCTACGCCGGCAAGCAGACCGGCGACAACCCGCGCGGGATCGCCGACGAACTGCGGCGGCGCGGCGACCGGCGGCGGCAGATCTGGGCCGTCGCCGACTGGTCGGTGACCGTTCCCGAGGGCGCGGATGCGGTGCTGATCGGGTCCGCCGCCTACTTCACCGCGCTCGGCCGTTCCAGGTACCTGATCTCGAACGACCACATGCCGGCCCCGATGCGCCGCCGCCCCGGCCAGCGCTACGCGCAGACCTGGCACGGAACGCCGCTCAAGCGACTTGGCTACGACATCGCCCGGCCCAGCTTCGCTAGCGGGCAGCGGTACTTCGCGTTCATGGATCACGACGTCGCCCAGTGGGACCTGCTGCTGTCGCCGGACCCGTTCGCCACCCCGATCCTGCGGCGGGCGTTCCGGTTCGGCGGCGAGATCGCCGAGACCGGCTACCCGCGCAACGACGCACTGCTGGCGAAGGCGTCCGGCCCCGGGGCGACTACCGGTACCGGGGCGACTGCCGGGGACGACCGAGAGCGGATCCGCCGGCTGATCGGGGTTCCGCCCGGCCGCCGGGTCGCGCTGTACGTGCCGACCTGGCGAGACGACACCAGGGACGCCTCCGGCGGTTACCGGCTGGACTTCCGGCTCGACCTGGCCGCGGCCGGCCGCAGGCTCGCCGGGGACTACCTGCTGGCGATCCGCGGCCACCACCTGATGGCGGGCGGGATCCCGGCGGCCAGGGACGGGTTCACGCTGGATGTGACCGGCTATCCGGACATCAACGACCTGCTCGCGATCGCCGACGTGCTGATCACCGATTACTCCTCGGTGATGTTCGACTTCGCCCCGACCGGGCGGCCGATGCTGTTCTTCACCTACGACCTGGAGCGATACCGGGACCAGGTGCGCGGCTTCTACTTCGATTTCGAGTCGTCCGCGCCCGGTCCGCTGCTGCGTACCTCGGCGGAGGTGGTCGAGGCACTGGCGGACATCGACCACGTCGCCGAACGGTACCGGGACGCGCACGCCGAGTTCACCGCGCGGTTCTGCCCGCTGGACGACGGCAAGGCATCCGCGCGGGCCTGCGACCGGATCTTCGGCGGCTAGACTGCGCCCATGCGTGGCCTGGGGACCGGCGCGGACGCCGGTCGGCGAAGCTCGCCGTCCGATCAGCCGTCACCCGATCAGCCGTCACCCGATCAGCCGTCACCCGATCGGCCGTCGACCGGCGCTGGCCCGGCAGCGAGCCGGCCAGTGCCGGCCAGGACGTTCCCAGGCTGGCTGGTAGCCGTCGTGCCGGTGCTCGCCGAACTCGTGGTGGGCGGTTACCGGATCGCCGGGCCGTCGCTGTGGCGGGACGAGGCGGCTACGATCTCGGGCGCGGCCCGCCCGGCCGGCGCGATCCTCGCGCTGACCCGCAACCAGGACGCCGTGCACGGCCCGTACTACCTGCTGCTGCACCCGGTGATCCTGGCCGGCGGGATCTCGGCGACCGTGCTCCGGCTGCCGTCCCTGATCGCGATGTGCGCCGCGGCGGGCCTGACCGCGGTGCTCGGCCGGAGGCTTGCCCGGGTCAGCGGACTGCCCGCCCCGTCCGCCGTCGGGTTGCTGGCCGGACTGCTGCTGGTCAGCGTCCCGCTGACTACCAGGTACGCGCAGGAGGCCCGGCCGTACGCGCTGACCTCGCTGTGCGCCGTGCTGGCCAGCTACCTGCTGGTACGGGCCGCGGCCTCGGGCCGCTGGCCGTGGTGGGCCGGCTATGCCGCCGCGATGGCGCTGACCGGTGCGTTCAACCTGTTCGCCGTGCTGCTCGCGATCGCGCATGGGGTCAGCCTGCTGCTTGCGCGCCGCCCGGCCACGGCCAATGGCGGACCGGATGGGACGCCGCCCGACGGGACGCCGCCCGCCGGTCCGCAGGCCGTGTTGCGGCCGGTGCCCGGGTCGCTGGCCCGGTGGCTGGTCTCGTGCGTGGTCGCGGCGGTGCTGCTCGGGCCGCTCGCTTTCTACAGCCTGCGCCAGGCCGGTCAGCTCAACTGGGTGACCACGCCGACGCCGTCCACGGTGGCGACGCTGGCCAGGGACTTCGCCGGGGCAACCCTGGCGATCCCGGTGATCGTGCTGCTCGGCTGGCTCGGCCTGCTGGCGGGCCGGGGACTGCGCCGCGGCGCGGGACTGTCCCTCGCCGTGGTGTCGCTGCCCTGGCTGGTGCTGCCGCCGGTGGTGCTGCTCGCCGCCTCGTTCGCGCACCCGGTCTACGTCGAGCGGTACGTCGTGTTCTGCCTGCCCGCGCTCTCGCTGCTGGCGGCCGCCGGGCTGGTCTGGCTGGTCGTGCTGGCCGGGCGGGCCGCGCACGGGCGCGGGCTGACCGGCCGGGCCGCCACGCTGGCATCGGCCGCCCCGTCGGCGCTGCTCGCCCTGGTGGTGCTGGCCGCCGTGGCCGGCCCGCAGGTCCAGATCCGGGCCGCCACGGCGCGGGCCGACAACCTACGCGCGGTCTCGGCCGTGGTGGCAGCGCATGAACGTCCCGGCGACGCGGTCGTCTACCTGCCCTGGGACACCGCCGTGGTGGGGATGGCCTACCCGGCCCCGTTCCGCCGGCTGGCGAACATCGGCCTCGCGCAGAGCCCGGTCGCCTCGGCCACGCTGCGCGGGCTGCCGGTTCCGGCCGGGGTGCTGATCGCCCGACTGCGGGCGGTCCGGCGGGTGTGGACGGTGCGGTGGTCGCATCCGCTGCCGGGCGGCGGCCTGACCCCCGCCGCGGCCGCCGAGGCCCGGGCGATCGGCGCGCTGCGCCTGGTCGGCCGCTGGCGCATCTCGTCGGTGATCCTGAGCCTGTACGCCGCACGTCGGTGACCTGGCGGCTGCGCGAGACGCGCCTGGCCCGATGCCGACGGCCGTCGAGTTAGGTAAGCGCGGCCTCGCCGGAGCCGAACGGGCGGTGGCCGGACAGCGCGTTCCGCAGCCGTTCCCGGCCCCGGTGCAGCCTCGACATCACGGTCCCGATCGGCGTGCCCATGATCGCGGCGACCTCGCGGTACGGGTAGCCCTCGATGTCGGCCAGGTAGACCGCGGTCCGGAAGTCGGCGGGCAGGTCGCGGAGCGCGCGCAGCACCTCGGAGTCGGTCAGCCGGTCCAGTGCCTCAGCCTCGGCCGACCGGGCGACGCCGAGCGGGTCCCGGCCAGCCTGCCAGTCCTCGCCGGGGTCCGCGCCCGGCGTGATGGCCGGCTCCCGCTTGCGCTTGCGGTAGCCGCTGATGAACGTGTTGGCGAGGATCCGGTGCAGCCAGGCCCGCAGGTTCGTGCCCGGGGTGAACTGCCCGAACGCGCTATAGGCCTTGGCCAGGGTTTCCTGGACCAGGTCCTCGGCGTCGGGGGCGTTCCTGGTCATCCGCAGCGCCGCCGGATATAGCTGGCCGAGGTACGGCCGGACGCTGCGCTCGAAGTCGGCCTGCCGGTCCGGCGGCACCGGGGCATTCTCTTCGGGGGCCATCGCGTCCTTCTCTTCGTGCGTGTGACAACAAAATTATCACGATAGCGCGAGGAACCTCGCGAATGGGTCACGGTCGCGGTAGGCCCGCGCGCGGGGTACCCGCGAGCCTAAATCCAGCTGGAGAACCACATCCGCTGATGCCACGCGGCGTACGGGATCACCTCGGCGGTCAGCACCGGGTACATGAAGGCGAAGTTGGCCAGCACCAGCAGCAGGTAGACGCCGACCGTGATGGCGCCGACCGTTCTCCGGCTTGGCCTGGCGTCGGCCGGTCCCAGGATCAGGCCCAGGCACAGCGTGATCGCGATCACCAGGTACGGCAGGAAGATGATCGCGTAGTAGTAGTACTCGGTCCGGTTGTCGTGCCAGGCGAACCAGAACCAGGGCAGCCAGCCCGCGGCGACGCCGACCAGCGCCGCGCCGGCCCGCCAGTCCCGCCGGGTGAACCACCAGTACAGGCAGAACGCCAGGGCCAGGATGGACGCCCACCAGATCGCGGGCGTGCCGATCGCGAGAACTTCCTGGGAGCAGGACGGGGCGCCGCAGGACTTCGGCGTGGCGTAGAAGAACGACACCGGCCGGCCGAGGTAAAGCCAGGTCCACGGCTCGGAGACGTAGCCCTGCTTCGAGGACAGGCCGAGGCCGAAGGACAGCATCGACTTGTTGTACTGGTACAGCGAGTCCAGGGCCGACCAGATCGGGATGTGGTTGCCGTGCTGGGCGGCCCAGTTCCGGTCGTACCCCTGACTGCTGGCGAACCAGCCGGCCCAGGAGACCAGGTAGGTGATGCCGGGCACGATGGCGAACCAGACCGGCAGCCATTTCGCGTCCCGCCGCAGCCAGCCGCCAAGCCGGTCGGTGTAGCCGGCCGCGCGGCGGGCGCCGAGGTCCCAGGCAACGGCGAGGCCGGCGAACGCGAAGATGTACCAGATCCCGTTCCACTTCGAGGCGCAGGCGATGCCGAGCAGCACCCCCGCGGCGACCCGCCGCCAGCGGATCCCGAGCGCCGGCCCGCCGCCGTCGAAGTCCCCGGCGGGCGCCGCCTCCGCGAGTGCGGCGAGCCGGGCCCGGGAGGCGTCCCGGTCCAGCACCAGCATCCCGAACGCCGCCAGCACCCAGAACGTCACGAACATGTCCAGGATCCCGGTCCTGGACAGCACGAGTTCCAGCCCGTCCAGCGACATCAGCAGTCCGGCCACGCAGCCGAGCAGGGTGGATCTGGTCATCCGGCGGGCGATCCGGGCCGTCATCAGGATCGCCAGCGTCCCGGCGAGAGCCACCGCGACCCGCCAGCCGAACGGGTTCAGCCCGAACAGCCATTCCCCGCCGGCCATCGCGACCTTGCCGAGCGGCGGATGCGCCACGTACTCGCCGCCGCCGATGAAAATGTGCGGATTGCCATGCAGCAGCAGCGCCTGGAGCTTCGAGGAACTGGCGACGTGGTTGATCTCCACGCCGTGCCGCAGGATCGAGTACGAGTCGGGGACGTAGTAGATCTCGTCGAAGACCACCGCGTGCGGGACGCCGAGCCGGTAGAACCGCAGGAACCCCCCGAACAGGGTGACCAGCACCGGGCCGAGCCAACCCCACACCGACGGCGGCGGCATCGGCGGCACCAGTCGCTCGCGCAGCGACCGGCCAGGCTCGTCGCCCGCGGAGTCCGCCGCGCCGGCCGACGCGGGCGCGTACCCGAATGCAGTCATCGCAGACATGGTAGGGCCGGCCGGCGTTACGGTGGGCCGCGATGAACCACGCAGAGCCTCGCACGGACGGATCGGCCGACCCGGGCACGCTGATCCTGGCGGCCGCGCCGATCGGCCGGCCGGACGACGCCTCGCCCCGACTGGCCGCCGCGCTCGCCACCGCGGCCGTCGTCGCCGCCGAGGACACCCGCCGGCTGCGCAGGCTGGCCGGGGAACTCGGGATCACCGTGGCCGGGCGGCTTATCTCCTACTACGAGGATGTCGAGTCGGCCAGGCTGCCCGGCCTGCTCGCCGACCTGCGGGCGGGCCGCGACGTGCTGGTCGTGACCGACGCCGGGATGCCGGGCATCAGCGACCCTGGGTACCGGCTGGTAGCCGCCGCGGTGCGGGAGGACATCCCGGTCACCGTGCTGCCCGGGCCGTCCGCCGTAACCGCCGCCGTCGCCGCGTCCGGGCTGCCGACCGACCGATTCTGCTTCGAGGGCTTCCCGCCGCGGCGGGCCGGAGAGCGGACCCGCCGCCTCGCCGACCTGGCCAACGAGCGCCGCACGATGGTCTTCTTCGAGTCGCCGCGCCGACTGGCCGGCACGCTAACCGCACTGGCGGAGGCGTTCGGCGCGGACCGCCGGGCGGCGGTGTGCCGGGAACTGACCAAGACGCACGAGGAGATCCGGCGCGGCACGCTCACCGAGCTTGCCGACTGGGCGGCCGGCGGCGTGCTCGGCGAGATCACCCTGGTGGTGGCCGGCGCCAGCGCCGGCGGGGCCGGGACGGAAGTGAGCGAGGCGGACCTGGCCGCCGGGGTGGCGGCGGCCGAGCAGGCCGGCCTGACCCGCAAGGAGGCGATCGCGGACGTCGCCGCCAGGCTTGGCCGGCCCAAACGAGAGGTCTACGACGCCGTGGTCCGCGCCAGGACCCGCTGACCCTGTGCCACTGACCCGGTGCCACCCGGTCGGTAGGCGGGGGTAATCCAGGGGCGGTCGCGGTCGCGGTGGTCCTACCCTAGAGAGCATGTCGCCTACGAACAGCCGTCACATCCTGGCCGCGCCCGCGTGGCCGTACGCGAACGGGCCCCGGCACATCGGGCACGTCTCCGGCTTCGGGCTGCCGTGCGACATGTTCAGCCGGTACCACCGGATGATCGGCGACAAGGTGCTGATGGTCAGCGGCACCGACGAGCACGGGACGCCGATCCAGGTGCAGGCCGACGCGGAGGGCGTGACCGCGCGGGAACTGGCGGACCGCTACAACCGGGTGATCGCCACCGACCTGGCGGGCCTCGGGATGAGCTACGACCTGTTCACCAGGACCACCACGAAGAACCACTACGCGGTGACCCAGGAGATCTTCACCGGCCTGCTGAACAATGGCTACATCTTCGCTCGGTCCGCGCTCGGCGCGATCTCCCCGTCCACCGGCCGCACCCTGCCGGATCGCTACATCGAGGGCACCTGCCCGATCTGCGGCTACGAGTCGGCCCGCGGCGACCAGTGCGACAACTGCGGCAACCAGCTAGACCCGGCCGATCTGATCAACCCGCGCTCCAAGATCAACGGGGAGACCCCGGCGTTCGTCGAGACCGAGCAGTTCTTCCTCGACCTGCCCGCCTTCGCCGACGTGCTGGGGTCCTGGCTGCAGTCCAAGAGCGGGCAGTGGCGCAGCAACGTGCTGAAGTTCTCCCTCAACCTGCTCGGCGACCTGCAGCCGAGGGCGATCACCAGGGACCTGGACTGGGGCGTCCCGATCCCGCTGGACGGCTGGCGGGACCGGCCGGACAAGCGGATCTACGTCTGGTTCGACGCGGTGATCGGGTACCTGTCCGCCTCGATCGAGTGGGCCAGGCGGTCCGGTGACCCGGACGCCTGGCGCGCCTGGTGGCAGTCGCCGGACGCGCTGTCCTACTACTTCATGGGCAAGGACAACATCGTCTTCCACTCCGAGATCTGGCCGGCCATGCTGCTCGGCTACAACGGCCAGGGCGCCAGTGGCGGCACGCCCGGGTCGCTCGGGGCGCTGAACCTGCCTGCCGAGGTGGTCTCCAGCGAGTACCTGACGATGGAGGGCCGCAAGTTCTCCTCCTCCCGCTCCGTGGTGATCTACGTCCGCGACTTCCTGGAGCGCTACGACGTGGACGCGCTGCGCTACTACGTCGCGGTGGCCGGGCCGGAGAATCAGGACACCGACTTCACCTGGAGCGAGTTCATCCGGCGCAACAACGACGAGCTTGTCGCGAACTGGGGCAACCTGGTGAACCGGTCGATCTCGTTCGCCGCCAGGAACATTGGCTCGATCCCGGCGGCCGGCGACCTCACCGACGCCGACCGGCGGTTGCTCGACCAGTCCCGGGCCGCGTTCGCCGCCGTGGGCGAGTCGCTGGGCCGGTCCCGGTTCAAGTCCGGGATCACCGAGGCGATGCGGACGATCGGCGAGGCGAACAAGTACCTGTCCGACCAGGCGCCGTGGAAGCTGCGGGAGTCCGACCCGGAGCGGATGAAGACGATCCTGCACGTCGCGCTCCAGCTTGTGGACGACGGCAAGACGCTGCTGACCCCGTTCCTGCCGAAATCCTCCCAGCGGGTGCACGAGATGCTGGGCGGGGCCGGGACCTGGGCGGACATGCCGCGGATCGACGAGGTCAGCGAGGACGGCGGCAAGCCGTACCCGGTGATCACCGGGGACTACACCGGCGCGGCGGTCTGGGAGTCCCGGCCGATCCGGCCGGGAACGCCGCTGTCCGCACCGACGCCGCTGTTCGCCAAGATCGACCCGAAGGTGGCGGAGGAGGAAGTCGCCAGGCTGGCCGGGAAATGACCGCCAGGACCGCGCCGTGGGCGCCGGTGCCTGACCCGCTGCCGGTGCCCTGCTTCGACGCGCACACCCACCTGGACATGCTGACCGAACCGGTCGAGCGGGCGCTGGCAGAGGCCAGCCAGGCGGGGATCACCCGGGTGGTGACCGTCGGCGTGGACGTGCCCACGTCCCGGTGGGCAGCGGACTGCGCGGCCGCGCACGGCAACGTCTACGCCGCGGTCGCGATCCACCCGAACGACACCGCCCGGGCCCGGGACGGCCTGGACTCCGAGGGCCGGCCCACCGGATTCGCCGGGACCGACGAGGTGCTCGCCGAGATCGCCAGGCTGGCGGCGCTGCCGAGGGTGCGGGCGGTCGGCGAGACCGGCCTGGATTACTACCGGGACACCGCCCCGCCGAGGCTGCAGCGGGAGTGGTTCGCCGCGCACATCGAGATCGCCAAGGCCACCGGCAAGGCACTGATGATCCACGATCGCGAGGCGCACGACGACGTGCTCGCCGTGCTAGAGGAGCAGGGGCCGCCGGAGCGGGTGATCTTCCACTGCTTCTCCGGCGGCGCCGACCTCGCCAAGCGCTGCGCCGACGCCGGGTACGTGATGAGCTTCGCCGGCAACCTCACCTTCCCGAGCGCGGTCAACCTGCGCGAGGCCGCCGAGGTTGCCCCGGCAGACTTGATCCTGGTCGAGACCGACGCGCCGTACCTCACCCCGGTTCCGAACCGGGGCAGGCAGAACGCCCCGGCCCAGGTCGCGCACACGCTGCGGGCCGTTGCGCAGGTGAAGCGGATGGACGTGGCAGACCTGGCCGCCGCGGTCGCGGCGACCGGCGAGCGAGTGTTCGGCCGGTGGGACGACGACCAGGCTGGCGGCCCGCCGCGATGAGCCGGGATCTGGCGGCCCGGTGACCGGCGCGGCCCTGCTCGGGCCGGCCGAGATCCGGCAGATCGCCGCCCGCCTCGGGGTGCGGCCGGCCAAGCGCCTCGGCCAGAACTTCGTGATCGACCCCGGCACGATCCGCCGGATCGTCGGACTGGCCGGCCTGACCGGCGACGACGTCGTGGTGGAGGTCGGACCCGGCCTCGGCTCGCTCACCCTCGGCCTGCTTTCGGCGGCCCGCCGGGTGGTCGCGGTCGAGGTGGACCCGGTGCTCGCGGCCGAACTTCCGGTCACCGCGGCCGAACGGGCGCCCGGCCTGGCCAGCCGCCTTGAGGTGATCAACGCCGACGCGCTCGCAATCGGCAACCTTCCCGGGGATCCGCCGACGGCGCTGGTCGCGAACCTGCCCTACAACGTGGCCGTGCCGGTGCTGCTGCACCTGATCGAGGTGCTGCCGTCGGTGCGCAGCGCGCTGGTGATGGTGCAGGCGGAGGTCGCGGACCGGATGTGCGCGCCGCCGGGTAGCCGGACCTACGGCGTGCCGTCGGTCAAGCTGGCCTGGTACGGCACGGCCCGGCGGGCCGGGAACGTGTCCCGCAGCGTGTTCTGGCCGGTGCCGAATGTCGACTCCGCGCTGGTCGCGTTCACCCGCCGGGCGGCCGCACGGGGCGGTGGCCTGGCCGGCCGGACCGAGGTCTTCGCGGTCGTCGACGCCGCGTTCGCCCAGCGGCGCAAGACCCTCCGGGCCGCGCTCGCCTCCTGGGCCGGGTCGGCGGAGCGGGCCGGCCGGGTGCTGACCGCCGCGGGCGTCGACCCAGCACTGCGCGGCGAGGCGATCGGCGTCGAGGACTACATCCGGATTGCCGAGGCGGCCAGCCAGGCGGCTACGATCATCGAATCGTGACGCATGTGACACCCATTCGCGGGTCGGCCGGCGCCGTGACCGTGCGGGTCCCGGCCAAGGTCAACCTGCAGCTTTCGGTCGGCCCGCCCCGGCCCGACGGCTATCACGGCCTGGTGACGGTGTTCCACGCGGTCTCGCTATTCGACGAGATCACGGTCAGTGAGGCGGACCGGACCAGCGTGTCGGTCAGCGGTGAGGGCGGCCCGGCCGTGCCACTCGGGCCGGCCAACCTGGCCGTCCGGGCGGCGGCCGCGCTGGCCAGGGCCACCGGACGGCGCGGGCGGGGCGGTGCTGGGGTGCGGATCGAGATCCGCAAGCGGATCCCGGTGGCGGCCGGCCTGGCCGGCGGCAGCGCCGACGCCGCCGCCGCCCTGGTGGCCTGCAACGAGCTATGGAATGCGGGCATCGGCCCGGACGAACTCAGCGAGATCGGCGCCCAGATCGGCAGCGACGTCCCGTTCGCGCTGCTCGGCGGGACCGCGGTCGGCCTCGGCCGGGGCGAGCGGCTGACCCGGGCGCTGGTCTCCGGCAGCTACCACTGGGTGCTCGCCTTCGGCGCCAGCGGCCTTTCCACGCCAGACGTCTACGCCACCTGTGACCGGCTGCGCGCCGCGCGCCGCGCGTCCGGCGACGGCGATCCCGACCCGGTGCCCGAGCCCGAGCTGAACACCGCCCTGATGGCCGCGCTCAGGTCCGGCGACCCGGCCGCGGTGGGGCCGCTGCTGAGCAACGACCTGCAGCCCGCGGCGCTGTCGCTGCAGCCGCTGCTGCGGCGCGCGCTCGCGGCTGGACGGGAGCACGGGGCGCTCGGCGCGGTCGTCTCCGGTTCCGGGCCGACCTGCGCCTTCCTGGCCGCCGACGCGGACGCGGCGAGCGAACTGGCGGTCGGCGTCACCGGAGCCGGGGTGTGCCGGGCGGTGGTGCAGGTCACTGGCCCGGCGCCGGGCGCCAGCGTGGTCAGCGCCGGAGCGATCGCGTGAACCTGGCCAACCTCGAGGCGGCGGTCAAGTCCTACGGCACCCGGAAGCTGCTCGACGGTGTCTCGCTGGGCGTCGCGGCCGGGGACCGGATCGGGGTGGTCGGCCGCAACGGCTCGGGCAAGACGACGCTGCTCGCGGCCCTCGCCGGGGCGATCGACCTGGACGCGGGCCGGTCCACCCGGGCCAGGGACGCCGCGATCGGCTACCTGCCGCAATCCGAGCGGCTCACCGGGACGGTGCGGGAGATCGTGTTCGGCGGGCAGCCAGAGCACGAGTGGGCATCCGACGCGCGGGGCCGGGCGCTGCTCGCCGAACTGCTCGGCGGCATCGACTACGACGCGTCCGCGGAGCGGCTGTCCGGCGGTGAGCGGCGCCGGGTGGCGCTGGCCGCACTGCTCCGCGGCACGCACGACCTGCTACTGCTCGACGAGCCGACCAACCACCTGGACATCGAGGCGATCCGATGGCTGGCCGGCTACCTGAAGGCGCATGCCAGGGCGTTCGTGGTGGTCACCCACGACCGGTGGTTCCTGGACGAGGTCAGCGACCGCACCTGGGAGGTCGCCGACGGCAAGGTGCACGGCTACGAGGGAGGGTACTCCGCGTACGTGCTGGCCAGGGCCGAGCGGGCACGGCTGGCGGCGGCGCAGGACGAGCGGCGGCGGAACCTGCTCCGCAAGGAACTGGCCTGGCTGCGGCGCGGGCCACCGGCCAGGACCAGCAAGCCCAGGTTCAGGATGGAGGCCGCGGCGGCGCTGATCGCGGACGAGCCAGCGCCCAGGGACACCGTGGAACTGGCCTCGCTCGCCGCGGCCAGGCTCGGCAAGACCGTTCTTGAGCTGGACCGGGTGAGCGTGACGGCCGGGCCGCGGGCACTGCTGCGGGAGGCCACCTGGCAGCTCGGCCCGGGTGACCGGGTCGGTGTGGTCGGCGTCAACGGCAGCGGCAAGACGACGCTGCTCGGCCTGCTGGCCGGCCGGATCGGGCCGGCCGGTGCCATCGAGACGGCCGGGGCCAGCGAGGCGGCAGCCGGGCTCGTGGTGACCGGGCGGGTGGTGACCGGCAAGACCGTCCGGATCGGCTACCTCACCCAGGAGCCCGCGCCGGTCGACCCCGGCCTGCGGGTGCTCGAGGCGGCCGAGCAGGTCCGTGGGGAGGTGCGGATCGGCAAGCGCGAACTGTCCGCCAGCCAGCTTCTTGACCGGCTCGGGCTGCGCGGGGAACGGCAGTGGACGCCGGTCGCCGAACTGTCCGGCGGCGAGCGGCGGCGGCTCCAGTTGCAGATGGTCCTGATGGCCGAGCCGAACGTGCTGCTGCTTGACGAGCCGACCAACGACCTGGACATCGAGACGCTCACCGAACTCGAGGACATGCTGGACGGCTTTCCCGGCTCGGTGGTGGTGGTCAGCCACGACCGGTACTTCCTGGAGCGGGTGACCGACCATGTGGTCGCGCTGGTCGACGGGTCGGTCGCGCTGCTCCCCGGCGGCGTCGAGGAGTACCTGGACCGGCGGGACCGGGAGGCCGACGCCGCCGGCGCCGGGACCGGCGCGGGTTCGGCGGGCACCGGACCGGCCGGGTCGCCCGGCGCGGGACCGGCACCGACGGCAGAGCGGCAGCGGCAGGCGAAGAAGGAACTCGCCCGGCTTGACCGGCAGCTTGAGCGGCTGGCCGGGCAGGAGGCTGACCTGCACGCTGAGATGGCCGGCGCGGCGAGTGACTACTCGCGGCTGATCGAGCTTGGCGACCGGCTCCGCGCGCTGCAGGCTGAGAAGATCGCGCTGGAGGAGCGGTGGCTGGCGGTGGCCGAGGAGGTCTCCGGCTGAACCCGGCGGCTAGCCGGTGATCGCCCGCCAGAACGCGCGCGCGATCACCCGGTACCCCGCGCTGGTGGCGTGCACGTTGGGACCGCGCGGCGCCGGGGCGCACATCCAGGTCAGCGAGCAGATGTCGGCCACGTTCGGCGGGACGGACCGCCCGGCGAGCCGGACCCGCCCGGCGAAGTCCGCGCTCGCGAACGCGCCGAACACGTCGGCGACTCGCGCGTCGTGCCGCCGGTACACCGCGGCTAGCTGCCGGTCCAGGCCCGCTACCAGACTGTCGGCCAGGACGGCTAGCCCGGTGCCGCCGCTGCCCTGGCCCCAGGCGGCGAGTTCGGGCACGTAGTAGGTCATGCCGACGATCAGCCCACCCGGCCCCGCGGCCGTCCGGAGTCGGGCCAGGATCAAGCCAAGCTGCCGCAGCGCGGTGCTGGCGGCGGTGTTCACGCAGCCGAGCATCGCGCCGACGCCGTGCGCGCGCAGGCACGAGCCGGGGTCGTTGGCGCCGATGTCGATCGTGATCAGCGGAACCGCACCCGGATGGGTGCGCAGGAACGCGACGGCCTGGGCAAGCTGGGATCCGCGCGGATAACGGCACCGTCCGCCGTGCAGCATCGTGCTCGTGGTCTCTCCCGAGCACCCGAGCGCGACCAGCCTCAGGCGTGCCCCATGGCGGCGAAGCAGCGCGTTGAGCTGGGACGGGTAGCCCGAAGTGGTGGGCCGGCTAACCCCGGCCAGGTCCGGCTGGATGCCGACCGCGAGCGAGTCCCCGAGCGCCAGGTAATAGTGCGGGCCGGCGCCACGCGCGGTCAGGGTGGCAAGCGCCGACGCCCGCGTCGGGCCCGGCGATCCCGGGGAGTGGCGCGCCTGCGGCGCGGCCGCCGGACCGGTGCCGGCCGACGCGCTGCAGGCTGCCAGCGCGAGGGCGGCCGAGGCGGTGAGCAGCGCCGCGGTCGCGCGGCCGCCCCGGCGGGCGGCGCGGATCCAGAACCTGGTCATGCGGCGGAGGGCCAGAGTCCGGTCATGCGAGGGAGGGTACCGGCTGCGCGGGTCCGGCCGGTCCCGCGCGCTTGGCTGATCTCGGGCGCTGGGTCAGGCGTCGGGCGCTGGGTCAGGCGTCGGGCGCTGGCTCGCGCGGATGGCCGGCATCCAGGGGCGCGAGCAGTCGCCGGAGCAGCATGGCTAGCTCGGTGCGCTCGGCGCGGTCCAGTTGCCCGAGCAACTCGCGCTCGGCCAGCATCAGGTCGGCCAGCGCGGCGTCCGCCACCGCGGCACCCCGTGGCGTCAGCGCGACCAGGACGCCGCGCCGGTCCTGGGGGTCGGGTCGCCGGCTGACCAGACCGCTCTCGGCGAGCCGGTCGATCCGGTTGGTCATCGTTCCCGAGGTCACCAGGGTCGCGCGGAGCAGGGCGCCGGGGCTGAGCTGATAGGGCGGCCCCTGCCTGCGCAGTGCCGACAGCACGTCGAACTCCCAGACCTGCAGGCCGTGCGCCGCGAACGCGTCCCTGCGCTCCCGGTCCAGGTGCCTGGCCAGCCGGGACACCCGGCTGAGGACCTGAAGCGGCTCCACGTCCAGATCGGGCCGCTCGGACCGCCAGCCGGCGACCAGGTCGTCGACCTCGTCGCTGTCCGGGGCCGTCGTGTCGCCCATGACGGCAATCATATCTCTTGACGTCGAGACTTCCAGACTGGTAGAACTTTTATCTTGACGTCGAGATAAAGGTCGCGCCGATGTGGAACCCGAACCTGTACCGGCACTACGCGAGCGAGCGCGCCCGCCCGTTCCTCGACCTGACCGCGCGGATCGGCGCCGAGAGCCCGGGGCACGTCGTCGACCTTGGCTGCGGACCCGGCGAGATGACCGCCGCCCTAGCCCGTCGCTGGCCGGCCGCGGACGTGCTCGGCGTCGACAACTCGGCCGAGATGGTCGCGGCGGCCGGGCAGACCCTGGCCAGGCAGGAATCCGGACTCCGGCTGCGGTTCGCCGCCGGGGACGTCCGGGCCTGGCGGCCGGAGCGGGCGCCGGACGTGATCGTATGCAACGCGGTGCTGCAATGGGTCCCGGGTCACCAGGACCTGCTGACCCGGTGGGCCGGCTGGCTGGCCCCGGGTGGCTGGCTCGCGCTTCAGGTCCCGGCGAATGACGATGAGCCGTCCTACCGGCTGCTGCGCGAACTGATCGCCGCGCCGCGCTGGCGGCCGCTGCTGGCCGACGTCGACCTGGCCGCGCAGCGCGCCGATCCGGTCGGATACCTGGATCTGCTGGCCGGCGCCGGCTGCGAGGTGGATGCCTGGGAGACCACCTACGTGCACGTCCTGTCCGGCGAGGACCCGGTGCTCCGGTGGTACCGCAGCACCGGCCTGCGCCCGGTCCTCGCAGCGCTCGACGCCGAGGCGGGCGAGCGGTTCCTGGCCGAGTACGGGCAGGCGCTCCGGGCCGCCTATCCGGCCCGGCCCTACGGCACGCCGCTGCGGTTCCGCCGGGTGTTCGCGGTCGCCCGCCGCCGGTAGCCCCGCGGCACAGTCCGCGGTGGGATCAGGCTGACGGCTTGTCCCGCAGCAGGCGCTTCGCCTCGTCCGAGATCCGCGGCTTCGGGTCGAGGCTGGACATGCCGTTCCAGGCCAGGTTGACCAGGTGCGCGGCCATGTCCTCGATCGCCGGCTTGCGCGCGTCCAGCCACCACTGGCCGGCGAACGTCACCATGCCGACCAGCATCTGCGCGTACATCGGCGCCAGCTTCGGGTCGTAACCCCTGGTCTTGAGCACGTCCGCCAGGATGTACTCGACCTGCCCGGCCATGTCGCTGATCAGGCTCCCGAAGGTGCCTGACCCGGACGCCGGGTGCGAGTCGCGGACCAGGATCCGGAACCCGTCGCTGTTGTCCTCGATGTAGCGCAGCAGGCCGACGGCGGCGACCTCGAACTTGGCCATGGTGTCCTCGCCCTGCAGCAGGTCGGTGGCCATCTGCAGGAACCGCTCGACCTCCCGGTCGACGACCACCGCGTACAAGCCTTCCTTGCCGCCGAAGTGCTCGTAGACCACGGGCTTGGAGACGCCGGCCTGGGCGGCGATCTCCTCGATGGAGACGCCGTCCAGGCCACGCTCGGCGAATACCCGGCGGCCCACGTCGAGCAGTTGCTCGCGCCGCTGCTTGCCGGTCATCCGCTTGCGGCTGGAGGCTCGGGGCTGGCTGGTCACGCCTCCATCATGCCCGGCATCACCGACTCAGGCGTCAATCGGACGTGCCTCCGCGCGCTTGGTCATGGAGCCAAGTGCGCGAACGGCGCCCACCTTCTTGGCGGTGAGCCTGCCCTCGTCCGGCCACCGGACGTTGCTCACCCAGCCCAGCTTCTCGGCGAACCAGATCATCCGCGCCGCGATGTCGATCTGCCCCTTGAACACGCCGTGCCTGGCGCAGGTCGGGTCCGCGTGGTGCAGGTTGTGCCACGACTCACCGAACGACAAGATGGCCAGCCAGGCCACGTTCCGCGACTTGTCGCGGGCCTCGAACTCGAGCTTGCCGAAGGTGTGGCAGATCGAGTTGATCGACCAGGTGACGTGGTGCAGGAACGACACCCGGACCAGGCCGGCCCAGAAGAACGCGATCACCGCGCCCTGCCAGGACATCGTCGCCAGGCCGCCGATCAGCGCGGGCAGCAGTAGGGTGCCGGCCACGATCAGCGGGAACATCCGGCTGACCGCGGCGATGTCGTCGTCGGCGAGCCAGTCCGGTGAGTACTTCTGGTGCGAGGTCTTGCCCCGGTCGAACATCCAGCCCATGTGGGCCCAGACCATGCCCTTGGTGAGCGCCCGCCAGTCATCGCCGAACCGCCACGGCGAGTGCGGGTCGCCCTCCTTGTCGCTGTACTTGTGGTGCCTGCGGTGGTCGGAGACCCAGTCGAGCAGGCTGCCCTCGATCGCCATCGACCCGGCGATCGCCAGCGCGATCTTCATCCCTCGCCTGGCGCGGAACGAGCCGTGGGTGAAGTAGCGATGGAAGCCCATCGCGATCCCCAGGCCGGAGATCAGGTAGAAGACGACCGCGATCACGGCGGTCTGCCAGTTCAGGAAGCCCCAGATCCAGGCGACCGGGATGGCCGCGACGAGGGCGGCCATGGGCACGCCGACGAAGATCCCGATCAGGACGCGCGAGGTGAAGCTCTTGGGTTCGGGGCTGAGGTCGGGGAGCGGGGCGCGGCGGGGCGCCGGCTCTGCGCTGGCCTGGTCGGCCGCGACAGAGAGATCGGTGGTGGCGGTCATCACGGTTCCTTGGTGGCTTGCTGGGGCCGGTCGGAAGAGCGATCCGCATAACCGAGGTCATGGGCCGAGCGAATACGCTTACGTAACCGTAGCTTACGGTAGCGTAGGTTAAGCAAGACCTACACGGTGAAATTCCACAGAATTCCCTGCCCAGACCTGTGGCCTTCACGCAATGTGACAGGTTCCGATTTTCCTCTAGGCTGGCCTGTCGGCCGCGCGCCGTGCCCTGGCCGCCCGCCGTGCCGCCCGGTTGGTTGGGTGTCGACCCCCGCTGGGCTAAGCGTCGAATCGCGCTGGGCTAGGCGTCGAACCACGGTGTCGCGGGCAGTGTTCCGGCGCCTGGACTCGAACCAGGACATACAGAGTCAAAGTCTGTTGGGCTGCCAATTACCCCACGCCGGAGAGCCATCACATTTTGTGACGTTGCTCAGGGCCAAGCGGTTTAACGATAGCGATCCGCGGCGTGCCTGATCCAGCCCATGCCGCCGCGGCGCGTGCCGCGGGCAGATGCTGATTCGTCTACTCGCGCACCGACGAGGTGCCGGGCAGGCCGCTCAGGATGGCCTGGCTCCAGCCCTCGATCCGCTGGTAGAGCGGGGCGCCGCCGAGCACGTCCACCCGCAGGCAGCCGTGGTAGCCGTCGCCGACGTTCTTGCGGACCGTGGCCGGCCGGTGCGTCTTCAGGCTGGGCCGCCGGAATTGCGAAGGCGCCGCGCCGGTGACTCGGATCCAGAAGTCCTCGGCGGCTGCCACGTCCGCGCTCTCGTGGACGCAGACCCGGAAGGCGCATCGGTTCGCCGGGATGCCCGCGGTGCGCAGGAAGCGCAGGAAGAACGTGATCAGTCCAGGATCGCTGTTAATGAAGACCACGCGATCGGCCTTCCGGTACGGCTTGCTCTTGGTCCCCTCGCACCAGTAGGCCACCGCCCCGGCGATCAGGATCTCCCGCTCGCTGAGCGCCCCGATCTCGCTGGCGGCGGCGGCGCTGACAGCGGATCTGACCGCCGCACGGCGGGCCCGTTCGGCGGTCCAGTAGCGATCGACCGCCGCTCGGCCGCGGGCCCGGTACTCCTCTTCGCTCAGCCGCTCGGGACGAGGCAGGTCGCGGACCCACAGGGACACGGAACTCTTCGAGACACCTAGCTCGGCCGCGATCGCCCGGTAATCCAGGCCCTGCTGGCGCAGCGTCCTGGCCCTGGCTCGCAGGTCGTCCCTGGCGTTGGGGCGGCGGGACCACGGCTGCGGCGGCACGCCGCGCAGCGCCTCGTTGAGCGTCTGGTTGCTGCGAATGCCGAGGATTTCCCTGAT
>JAJYTW010000228.1 GCA_021792855.1 Actinomycetes bacterium | reverse complement strand
GCTGGCGATCGCTCCAGGGGGGGACCGGCCCTGGGGGAAGGGCCGGCCGGGCGGTGACCAGCGTGCGCGGCGCCGTGGGTACGGGCTGAGTCAGCCCGTGGCGGCCGGTGCCGCCCGGGGATGCGGCGCCGGCGCGTAGTGGGCGAGGTGCCGGCGGAGCCGGTCCCGGCCGCGATGCAGTCTGGACATCACCGTGCCGATCGGCGTGCCCATCATCGCGGCGACCTCGCGGTACGGGTAGCCCTCGATGTCGGCGAGGTAGATAGCGGTGCGGAAGTCATCGGGCAGATCCCGCAGCGCGGCCAGGACATCGGAGTCGGTGAGCCGGTCCAGTGCCTCGGCCTCGGCCGACCTGGCCACGGCCAGCGGGTCGTGCCCGGCCTGCCAGTCGTCGCCCGGGTCCACGCCGGGCGTGATGACCGGTTCCCGCTTCCGCTTCCGGTAGGTGTTGATGAACGTGTTGGCCAGGATCTTGTGCAGCCAGGCCCGCAGGTTCGTTCCGGGGGTGAACTGAGCGTAGCCGCGGTAGGCCTTGGCCAGGGTCTCCTGAACCAGGTCCTCGGCATCGCTTGGGTTGCGGGTCATCCGCAGCGCCGCTGGGTAAAGCTGCGCCAGGTAGGGCCGCACGCGCTGCTCGAAGTCCTGGCGCGGATCCGCCGGGCGGACGGTGGTGCCCGTCGCTTCGGCGGTGGTGGCGGAGGTCATGTCGGCTCGCTTCCTGTTCGTTCGGTTACAACTAGGACGCGAGCCAGCGCTGGCCGGATCCGTGATCTGCGTTACACACCGGCTACACACGGTCATGGAGATCCTGCACCGGACCGGGCTAGATCGAGGCGAGCGCCTCCCGCATCGGGTCCAGGCCCATCGAGCCGAGTTCGAGCGCCCTGCCATGGAACTCCCTGAGGCTGAACCCGGCGCCCTGCCGGTCCCTGGCCTCCTGCCTGGCCTGTAGCCAGATCCGCTCGCCGAGCTTGTACGACGGCGCCTGGCCCGGCCAGCCCAGGTAGCGGTCGAGTTCGAACCGCAGCATGGAGTCCTCCACCTGGACTCGCTGCCGCAGGTAGTCCCAGGCCAGGTCGGCATCCCAGATCTCGCCGGGATGCCAGGACGAGTCGGCCGGAACCGGCAGCCCGAGGTGCACGCCAAGGTCGACCACCACCCGGGCGGCCCGGAGCAACTGGCTGTCCAGCAGGCCGAGTCGGTCGCCGGGATCGTCAAGGTAGCCAAGCTCCTCCATCAGCCGCTCGGCGTAGAGCGCCCAGCCCTCGCCGTGGCCGGAAACCCAGCACATCAGCCGCTGCCAGCGGTTCAGCCGGCCGGGGCCGAAGGCCGCGATGGCGGTCTGCAGGTGGTGGCCGGGCACGCCCTCGTGGTAGATCGTGGTGACCTCCTTCCAGGTGGAGAAGTCCTGCACGCCGTCGGCCAGCGCCCACCACATCCGGCCGGGCCGGGAGCCGTCCTCGCTCGGCCCGGTGTAGTAGATCCCGCCGTCGCTGGTCGGGGCGATCATCGCCTCGATCCGCAGGGCCGGGGCGGGGATGTCGAAGTGGGTGCCGTCCAGTTCGGCGATCGCGGCGTCCGCCACGCCCTGCATCCAGTCCCGCAGCGCGTCCCGGCCGGTGATCCGGCGCGCCGGGTCCGACTCGAGCGCCGCTATCGCGTCGTCCAGCGAGCCGCCCGGGACGATCTGCCCGGCCACCCGTGCCATCTCGGCCTCGATCCGGCGCACCTCCGACCAGCCCCACGCGTAGGCCTCGTCCAGGTCGATGTCCGCGCCGAGGAAGTTGCGCGAGGCAAGCTGGTACCGGTCCCGGCCGGCGGCGTCGGCGGCCGGTGCCGCCGGGAGCAGTTCGGTCCGCAGGAACGCTCCGAGGTCGGCGGTAGCCGCGCTGGCGGCGGCCGCGGCCCGCTCCAGGTCGGCCAGCATCGCGCCGGTCGCCCCGGTCCGCGCCACCAGGCCGGCGTAGAAGCCGCCGTCCGCGGCCGACCACTGCTCGCACTGGCTGGCGCAGGCCGCCACCTGGCGTCGCGCGGCCACCTGGCCGCGGGCCGCCGCCTGCGCGTAGGTCTGCCGCAGTCCGGCGTACGCGGCCGGCACGGCGGCCATCCGGGCGGCCAGGTTCCGCTGCGCCTGCTGGCCGGCGGTCGGCATCAGGTCGAAGACCTGGCGCACGCCCTGCACCCAGCTAGCGATCACGTTCAGGTCGCTGGTCGTCGCTCCGGACCGGTACAGGTCGCGCTGGACGGCGAGGCGCTCCCGCATGGCCAGCCGGGCGATGGCCTCGCCGGGGCCGTCCGCGCTGGCGGCCTCCAGCGCCGCCGCGGTGGCGTCGGTGAGCGCCGCCCGGGCCGCGAAGCCGTCCGGGCTCAGGTCGGTCATCGCGTGGTCGTGGCCGGCCAGGCCGATGGCCGTGGCCTCGACCGGGTCTAGCTCGGCGTACCGCACGACGTAGTCGTCGGCGACTTCGGTGACGGTGCTCATGACTGGCGACCCCGCTAGCTCGGTGCTGGACTGGTGACTGACCGCAGGATTGGTGACTGACCGCAGGACTGGTGGCTGACCGCAGTACCTAAGCACACCGCCGCGACGACGATCAACACGCTTACCGCGCCGGCCGGTGGTCCGGCGCCGCCGTCAGCGCCCGGAGATCAGGTGCGCCGCCCGACCGACCAGCGAGGTCTGGCCGGTCCGCCACTCCCGGTCATCCGCGATCCGCATCATCGCGTTGACCCCGCGGACGGCCGCGAACCTGACCGGTTCGGGCGGCCAGGACCGGCCGAGCGGGCCGACCCACGGCAGCCGGGTCAGGTCGCTGTCGGTGCCGGTGATCAGGTCGGCGAGTGTCTGCCCGGCCAGGTTCGCCGCGGCCACTCCCTCGCCGACGTAGCCGCCGGCCCAGGCGAGGCCGGTCGCCTCGTCCAGGCCGACCGCCGGGGCCCACTGCCTGGGCGCTCCGAGCGCGCCCTGCCAGGCGCCCTCGACGACGACGTCGGCGAGGGCGGGGAACAGGTCGATCAGGCGCTGCCGCAGCGACCGGACGGCATCGGCGTCCGGCGGGGATTCCGCGTCCGTGCGCGATCCGTACCGGTAGGGCCGGCCCCGGCCGCCGAGCGCGATCCGGCCGTCGGCGGTCCGCTGGATGTACACGTACCGCCGGGCGCCGTCCAGCATGGTCTCGGCCCGCTGCCAGCGGAGTTCGGCCCATAGCTCCTCGCTCAGCACCTCGGTCGCGATCATGGTGCTGATCAGCGGCAGCATGACCCGGCGCTGCCTCGCCAGGCTGGCCGTGTAGCCCTCGGTGGCCCGCAGCACGACCCGTGCCCGTACCTGATGCCCGGCGGAGGTCTGGGCCAGGTGCGGGGAGATCCTGGTCACCCGGGTGCCCTCGTAGATGGTCGCGCCGGCGCGCTCGGCCGCGGCGGCGAGGCCGACGGCGAGGGCGGCCGGCTGGATCCGGGCACAGTGCGGGCTGTACCGCGCGCCGAGTACCCGGTCGACCGCCACCCGGTCGGCCGCGGCCGGTCCGTCCAGCAGCACGCTGTCCGCCGGGCCGAGGCCCCAGAGTCGGTCCTCGGTGACCTCGGCGCGGACCTTCTGCAGTTGCAGCGGAGTTTGGGCGACGGTCAGGGTGCCGCCCTTGCGGAATCCGCAGTCGATCTCCTCGTCCGCCACCACCTGACCGACGTGGTCGACCGCTGCCTGGGCCGCCCGCTCCATCGCGAGCGCGCCGTCCCGGCCGCCGATCGCCGCCCAGTGCTCCCAGCCGCCCGCCAGGCGGCCCTCCACCCAGCCGCCGTTGCGCCCGGAGGCGCCGAAGCCGGCCACCTCGGCCTCGAGCACCACGACCCGCAGCGCGGGATCGGCCCGGAGCAGGTAGTACGCCGTCCATAGCCCGGTGAAGCCGGCGCCGACGACGCAGACGTCGGCCTCGGCCGACTCAGCGAGCGGGGCCCGCCCGGTCGGCTGCGGGCCGATCTGGGAGTACCAGAAGGATATTGTCCGCGATGGAGAGGATTGACTCATTGTTCAACATTAGCCCCGCGTTACCGTCGGGTCTGCCCGGTCGCGCGATCAGCCCGCACCGTGCGACCGTGCGACCGTGCGAGCCGCTAGATACGCTTGTCCGGAATCGTCGGGAGGCTCTGATGGATTTCGGGTACGACGCGCGAACCGAGGAACTCCGCGGGAAGCTCAACGAGTTCATGGCGGACCAGGTCTACCCGGCCGAGCCGGTCCTGGCCGAGCAGGCCGCCCGGGCCGAATCCGACGGCCGGGCCTGGCAGCGCCCGCCGGTGGTCGACGAGCTAAAGGCGGCCGCCAGGGAACGCGGCCTGTGGAACCTGTTCCTGACCGCCCGCGGCCCAGGGGAGGGCCAGGACCAGGCCGCGCGGATCGCCGCCGAGCACGGCGCGGGCCTGACCAACCTGCAGTACGCCCCGCTGGCCGAGATCACCGGCCGGAGCGCGGCGCTCGCCCCGGAGGCGCTGAACTGCTCCGCGCCGGACACCGGGAACATGGAACTGCTGGCCGAGTTCGGCACCGCCGAGCAGGTCGAGCGGTGGCTGCTGCCGTTGCTCGACGGGCGGATCCGGTCCGCGTTCTGCATGACCGAACCCGACGTGGCGTCCTCCGACGCCAGCAACATCGCCACCTCGATCGTCCGGGACGGCGATGATTATGTGATTAACGGCCGTAAGTGGTGGTCATCCGGTGCGATGGACCCGCGCTGCGCGCTGCTGATCGTGATGGGCAAGACCGACCCGCACGGCGAACCGCACCGGCAGCAGTCGATGATCTGCGTGCCCGCCGACACGCCCGGCGTGCGGATCCGGCGGAGCATGCGGGTGTTCGGCTTCACCGACGCTACCCACGGCGGGCACGCCGAGATCGAGTTCACCGACGTGCGAGTGCCGGCGGCGAACCTGATCGGCGGCGAGGGCGACGGCTTCGCGATCGCGCAGGCCCGGCTCGGGCCGGGCCGGATCCATCACTGCATGCGGCTGATCGGCGCGGCCGAGCGGGCCCTGGAACTGCTCTGCCGACGGGCGACCGGCCGGGTCGCCTGGGGCAGGCCGCTGGCCGATCAGGGCGTGGTGCAGGACTGGATCGCCGAGTCCAGGGTGCGGATCGAGTCGGCCAGGCTGCTGGTGCTCAAGACGGCCTGGCTGATGGACACGGTCGGGAACAAGGGCGCGCACACCGAGATCCAGGCGATCAAGATCGCGGTCCCGTCGATGGCCGAGTGGGTGATCGACAAGGCGATCCAGGCCCATGGCGGCGGCGGCATCAGCCAGGACTTCCCGCTGGCCGCGTCCTGGGCGGCGGCCCGCAGCCTGCGGTTCGCTGACGGGCCGGATGAGGTGCACAAGCGGTCGCTGGCCCGGCGCGAACTGCGCAGGTACCGGACCTGACCAGCGGGTGCATGAGGCGGAATCGAACGGTTCGAGAAGGGACGATGCAGATGTCAGAGCAGGCACAGCGGGTTGCCGTCGTTACCGGCGGCGCCCGGGGGATCGGCGCGGCGGTCGCCCGCCGTCTGGCCGCTGACGGCCTGGCCGTCGCGGTCATCGACCTGCGGCGCGAGGACTGCGCGGGCACCGTCGACGCGATCACCGCGGCCGGCGGACGGGCGCTCGCGGTGGCCGCCGACGTGAGCGACTCCGGGCAGGTCGGCGCCGCGGTCGAGACGATCGTGGCCGAACTCGGGCCGCCCGCCGTGCTGGTCAACAACGCCGGCGTGATCAGGGACAACCTGCTATTCAAGATGACCGAGGATGACTGGGACACCGTGCTCGGCGTGCACCTGCGCGGTGCGTTCCTGATGAGCCGGGCCTGCCAGCAGCACATGGTCGGCGCCAAGTGGGGCCGGATCATCAACCTGTCGTCGAGTTCGGCGCTCGGGAACCGGGGGCAGGCGAACTACTCCGCCGCCAAGGCGGGGATGCAGGGCTTCACCAAGACCCTGGCCATCGAGCTTGGCCAGTTTGGCATCACGGCCAACGCGATCGCGCCCGGATTCATCGCCACCGACATGACCGCCGCGACGGCGGCCAGGATCGGGATGGAGTTCGAGGCCTTCCAGCAGGCCGCGGCGAGCCAGATCCCGGTCCGCCGGGTCGGCCAGCCAGAGGACATCGCGCACGTCGCGTCGTTCCTGGCCAGCGAGGGCGCCGGGTTCGTCTCCGGCCAGGTGATCTATGTGGCCGGCGGCCCGCTATGCTGACCGGCCCGGCCGGAGCGGGCGGCGAGGTCACCGCCGATGACCTGCGCGCCCAGGTACGTGACTTCCTGGCCGCGCACGACCCGGCGACGACGGACCGGATGGACTTCGTCCGGGCCAGGTTCGACGCCGGCCTGGCCTGGGTGCACTACCCACCCGGCCTTGGCGGCCAGGGCCTGTCCCGGGTGCTGCAGCGGGTGGTCGACGCCGAGTTCGCCGCGGCGAAGGCGCCGACCAACCGACCGGAGCGGAACGGCATCGGCCTCGGCATGGCCGCGCCGACGATCCTCGCCTACGGCACGCCGGAGCAGCAGCGCCGCTGGCTGCGCCCGCTGTGGACCGGCGAGGCGATCTGGTGCCAGCTGTTCAGCGAGCCGGGGGCCGGCTCCGACCTGGCGAACCTGGCCACCAGGGCGGTCCGGGACGGTGACCGCTGGATCGTGAACGGCCAGAAGGTGTGGACCTCATCGGCGCACATCGCCGACCGCGGCCTGCTGGTCACCAGGACCGACCCGGATCAGCCCAAGCACAAGGGCCTGACCTACTTCAGCATCGACATGCGCGCGCCAGGCGTGGAGGTCCGTCCGCTGCGCCAGGCGACCGGCGAGGCCGAGTTCAATGAGGTGTTCCTGACCGACGTGGTGATCGACGACGCCGACCGGATCGGTGAGGTCGGCCAGGGCTGGCAGGTGTCCACGGCCACGCTGATGAACGAGCGGGTCG
>JAJYTW010000227.1 GCA_021792855.1 Actinomycetes bacterium | reverse complement strand
GCAGTTGCTGGCGATCATCAACGGCTGGCCGGCCCGACCGGCCATGGCGCCGGAATTCGCCTGGCTGGCCAGCGGACTGACGGCGGCCGGCTGAGGCGGCACCGGGCCACCGGGACACCGGGCCACCGGGCCACCGGGACACCGGGCCACCGGGCCACCGGGCCACCGGGGCAGCCGACCTGGGCCCCGCCTGGCGCCGCCAGGCCGGGTTCGGCTCCGGGCGATCAGGCCGGGTTCGGCTCCGGACCGACCAGCCCGGCGGGCCCGGACCCGCCGGGCACCGGGCCGGAGTCGTCGGCCGGGATGTCCCGCATCCGGCGCAGCGGCGAGAACACCACCCACAGAGAGGCGGCCCAGCTTCCGATCACGCTGATCCACAGCGCGGGGCGGATGCCGACCAGGCCGCCGAGCACGCCCCCGAGCAGGCCGCCGAGCGGCAGCGTGCCCCACACGATCCAGCGGATCGCCGCGTTCATCCGGCCGAGCAGTTCCGGCGGGCAGATCAGCTGCCGGTAGCTGAGCTGGGCGATGTTGTAGACGGCGGCTGTGAAGCCCAGCCCGAACATGGCGACCGGGAAGAACGCCAGCGCAGGGCCCGGCCCGGTCAGCGGGAGCACCACCGGTACGGCCCCGAAGGCCAGCATCGACACCCAGATGATCCGCGCGGAGCCGATCCGCCGCGACAGCGTGCCGGACAGCACCCCGCCGAGAATCCCGCCGATCCCGCCGACGCTGACCAGCAGGCCCGTCACGGCCGGGGCCACATGCACGACCCGGATCAGGAAGACGATCTCCAGCGCGAACGCGATCTGACCGAACAGGTTGGCGGTGCCGGTGCACGCCGCGATCTTGCGCAGCACCGGATGGCGCAGCACGAAGGACAGGCCGGCCAGGAACTCGGCCCGCAGCGCGCCGCGCGGCCGCTCCGCCTGCGCGGGAGCCGTCCGGACCGGGCGCGGCTGCCTGGTCCTGATCAGCGCGAGCGAGGCCGCCGAGACGGCGAACGACAGCGCGTCCACGGTCATCGCGGCGGCGCGCACCAGCCCGAACAGCAGGCCGCCGAGGCCGGGACCGGAGACCTGGGCGAACGCCTGAGTGGCCCCGAGCTTGCCGTTGCCGTCGTGCAGCCGCCGCCGGTCAAGCAGCACCGGCACGTAGCTCTGGTACGCGACATCGAAGAAGACGGTGGCCAGACCGGCCAGCAGGGCGACGGCGAACAACTGTGCCATCGTCAGCACTCCGAGGGCGGCGGCGACCGGAACCGAGCCGATGATCGCGGTCCGGGCCAGGTCGCAGCCCAGCATCAGCCGCCGCTTGCGGACCCGGTCGACGAGCATTCCGGCTGGGAGCGCGACCAGCAGGAAGCACACCGTTCCCGCCGCGGTCAGGGCACCGACCTCGAAGGTGCTCGCGTGCAGCGCCACCACGGCGGTCAGCGGCAGCGCAACGACCGTGACCGCCGACCCAATCTCGCTCACGGACTGGCCGCCCCACAGCAGCATGAAGTCGCGGTGCCGCCACAGGCTGGCCGGCGGGCGCGGGTCGGCGGGCGCGGGTTGCGGCGCCTGGTCGGCATTGTCCGGATCTGTCACCGGACCATCCTGCCCCGGCCGCCCGGTCAGGCGAAGCGAATTAGCGCTCGCCTGGGCCGGACCGACCGCGCGGACGGGCCGGGGCCGCGCGGACGGGCCTAAGCCGAAGAGAAAGGTGCCAGGGCTGCCCCCTTCTCTTCGCGCGGGCGGGCCGGGACCGCGCGGGCGGGCCGGGACCGCGCGGACGGGCCTAAGCCGAAGAGAAAGGCGCCAGGGCTGCCCCGTTCTCTTCGCGCGGGCGGGCCGGGACCGCGCGGACGGGCCGGGACCGCGCGGACGGGCCGGGACCAACGTCCCGATTCGACGGGACCGATGGTCCTGGCAGATATACCCCGGTGGGTATGTACTTGGGTCCGCCGGAACGCGGACTGACCGACCCGGCAACCGACCGATTCGACGGCCGATGCGAGCCGATCAGCGAGGAGAGCACCGATGGGGCAGGTACTAGCCGACGAGGACCAGATGGAGATCCGCTTCATCTCGGGCGAGTCGTACGAGATCTCGGTGCGGGGACACCGGGTGGTAGTCGATCAGCCCGAGCAGGATGGCGGAGACGATCTCGCGCCCACGCCGACCGAGCTGCTGGTCGCCTCGCTCGCTAGTTGCGTGGCGTTCTACGCGGGTAGGTACCTCACCAGGCACGGCTACTCGCGGGATGGGCTCACGGTCTCGACCAGGTTCGACATGGCCGCCGACCGCCCGGCCCGGGTCAGCGGGGTCGAGATAATCGTCAAGGTGCCGACCGACCTGCCCGACGAGCGCAGGCCGGCGCTGGCCGCCGTGGTGGAGCACTGTACGGTGCACAACACGCTGCGCAACCCGCCGCCAGTCAGCATCGAGCTGATCTAGCGGAGGCTGTGCCCGGCGCACGATGGGAGGACAGGTGACCTCGATGCCGCGAGCGACAGCCGGATCAGCGAGCGCCAGCGCAGTCCCCGGAACCAGGACCGACGCGACCGGGCATCGAGACGCGGGGCCGCCGCCCGCCGCGGGCAGCGCGAACGGGCGGCCGCACCCCGCGTCGTCACTGGCCCTGATCGAGGCGATCAGGGCCGGGATCATCGGTGAGGGTGAGGTGCTGGACGGTCCGTACGGGCCGCGGCGGATCACCTATGCCGACTACACGGCGTCGGGGCGGTCGCTGGGGTTCATCGAGGACTTCATCCGCGACCAGGTGCTGCCGCGGTATGCGAACACTCATACCGAGAGCTCGGGGACGGGGCTGGCGACCGGGCGGCTGCGGGAGGATGCCCGGGCGATCATCGCCGCCTCGGTCGGCGCGACCAGCGAGGATCTGGTGATCTTCTGCGGGTCCGGGGCGACGGCGGCGGTGAATAAGCTGGTCGGCATCCTGGAACTGCGGATCCCGCAGGGCCTGGATGCCCGGTTCGGGCTGTCCGGGCTGATCCCGGCGGAGCAGCGGCCGGTGGTGTTCGTCGGCCCGTACGAGCACCATTCCAACGAGCTTCCGTGGCGGGAGTCGATCGCCGACGTGGTCGAGATCGGGGCCAGCGCCGACGGCCACATCGACCTGGATGACCTGCGGGCCCGGCTGATCGAGTACCGCTCCCGGCCGCTGCGGATCGGGAGCTTCTCGGCGGCCTCGAACGTGACCGGCATCCTGACCGACACCCGCGCGGTCGCCGCGCTGCTGCACGCCCACGGCGCCCTGTCGTTCTGGGACTACGCCGCGGCCGGGCCGTACGTGCCGATCCGGGTCGCCGAGTCCGCTCCGGGCGCCGGGGATCACAAGGACGCGGTGTTCCTGTCCCCGCACAAGTTCGCCGGCGGCCCGCAGAGCCCCGGCGTGCTGGTCGTCCGCCGTGACCTGGTGCGCAACGCGGTGCCCACCAGCCCCGGCGGCGGGACGGTCGCGTTCGTCGACCCGGCCGGGCACCGCTACCTCGACGACCCGGTCGCCCGAGAGGAAGGCGGAACGCCGGCGATCATCGAGTCGATCCGGGCCGGACTGGCCTTCGCGCTCAAGGAGGCGGTCGGCACCGACGTCATCGCCGCCCGCGAGGAACGCCTGTGGAAGCGGGCCCTGGACCGCTGGTCCGGCTACCCCCAGATCGAGGTCCTCGGCAACCCCGCCGCCCGCCGCCTGTCCATCGTCTCGCTCCAGATCCGGCACGGGGACCGGTACCTGCACCACAACTTCGTCGTCTCCCTGCTGAACGACCTGTTCGGCATCCAGGCCCGCGGCGGCTGCTCCTGCGCCGGCCCCTACGGGCACCGCCTGCTGTCCATCGACACCACCCGCTCGCTCGCGTTCCGCAACGAGATCGGACTCGGCTGCGAGGGCATCAAGCCCGGCTGGACCCGGCTGAACTTCAACTACTTCATCTCCGACACCGCCGCCGACTACCTGATCGACGCCATCATCATGATCGCCACCCGCGGCCACCGACTGCTCACCGACTACGCCTTCGACCCCGGCACCGGGCTCTGGCGGCACCGCGCCGGACGCCCCGCCCCGCCACTGCGCCTGACCGGCCTGCGGTTCGGCCCCGACGGCATCACCACCCCGCCCCCCGCCCACCAGCCAGCCGGCGAGGACGCCCTGGCCGGCTACCTCCAGGCCGCCGCCGACCTACTCGACGCCAGGGCCGACGAGATCGACCAGGGACCCACCGGCCTCCCCGACGACTTCGAGGCCCTCCGCTGGTTCACCCTCCCCCCAGCCTGCCTCGCCCCCATCGACGACGGGGCCGGGCCGGCCGACTGAGGGACCGGACCGGTCAGATGAACAGCAACTGCGCGCCGTCGGTCTTCTCGATGAAGTCCGCCGCGCTGATGATGCCCTCGACCGCCTCGTAGAGGTCCGCCTCGTCCAGGTGCATCATGTCGGCCGACATCCGGCAGGCCCATAGGTGCCCGCCGGAGTCGACGATCTGGGCCAGGAACTCCGGCACGTCGGGCACGCCGACGTCGTGGATCTGCTTGCGCATCTGGTGGGTGGCCATCGCCGTCATCCCCGGCATCCCGCCCAGGCCCTGCGGCATGTGCGTGGCGGTGTTGCCGAGCATGGTGAACTTCAGGTCGCCCATCCGCGACTTGGTGATCATGTCGAATCCCCAGAACGTGAAGAACAGGTGCGTCTCCACGCCCTCACCGAGGGCGGCGTTGGCCAGGATCAGGCCGGGATAGGCCATGTCCAGGGTGCCCTTGGAGCAGATGATCGCGAGCTTGCGGCCCTCCGACACGGAGTCGCCGAAGTCCGGGACGATGGACGGTGCTGTCTGCGTGGTCACGGTCTGCCTCTTTTCACGCGATGGTCACGGACCCGGCGGGCGCTGCTCACACGCAGCCAACCGGCTTGGGCAGCCCGGCGATGTAGGCCATCTTCTTGGCGGGCTTGCCGGGGAACAGCTGGAACAGTTCCTTGATCGGCATCCCGGCCTGGGTGGAGACCCGGCGCAGCGTCGCGGTCTCGCCCATCGCCTGGTAGTCCTCGCGCAGGAACCTGATCGCCTTCCAGTGCGCGTCGGTCAGCGTGATCCCGATCTGCGCGGCTAGCTGACCCGCCAGGTCCTCGTTCCACTCGTCGTACTCGGTCAGGAAACCCTCGGCGTCCACGTGGACCTGGGCACTGCCGATCGTGGTGACGGTCATGACTTCCCCCCTGCGGAGACGGGCTGATGCTTTCCTGCCATGGACATCTGGGCCGGCAGCGGGATCGGGCGGCCGGGCAGCAGCAGGTGCCAGTACATCCACCGGAATCCGAGCTTGCCCCAGTGGTTGACGGTGCTCTCCCGCAGTAGCCCGAACGGGCCGACGCCCGGCACCGGGTAGGTCCCGCTGAGCGGTTCGGTGTCGTAGTTGAAGTCGATCAGCAGGCCCTTGCCGTCGCCGGACTCGATGAAGCAGTTGGTGTGCCCGTCGAAGCTGCCGGTCATCGGCCGCCCGGCGGCGTGCTGGAGGAAGTTGCCGGTGAACACGTCGACCGCGAAGTGCGCCACCGAGCCGGCCTTGGAGGTCGGGATGTTGCTGGCGTCGCCGATGGCGAAGATGTTGTCGCGGGCGGTGGACAGCAGCGTGTGCTTGTCCACCGGGACGTAGTTGAGTTCGTCGCCGAGTCCGGAGCGCGCGATGTAGTCGGCGCCCATGTTCAGTGGCACGGTCACCAGCAGGTCGAAACCGATCTCCCGCTCGTCGTAGGAGATCAGCTTCTTGGCCTCGGGGTCGATCCGCTCGACCATGAAGTCCGGCTCGAGCGCGATCTTGCGCTCGTCCAGCATCCAGCCGAGCTTGCTTGAGCACACCGGCTTGGTGAACGCGCCCGGCAGCGGGGTCACGTAGGTGATGTCGACGCGGTCTCGGATGCCGCGCTGGCGCAGCCTGGCGTCGGTCAGGAAGGTGAACTCCAGCGGGGCCACCGGGCACTTGATCGGCATGTCCACGATGTGCACGACCAGCCTGCCGTTGTCGAACCCGGCGAGCGCCCTGGCCAGCGCCTGCGCCCCGTCCAGGCTGTAGAAGTCGAAGATCGACTTGCGCCACTCCGGCCCGAGCATGCCCGGGGTCTGGTCCGGGCGCGGTGTCGTGCCGGTCGCTATCACCAGGTAGTCGTAGCCGAGTCGCCGGCCGTCGGTGAGCAGGACCTCGCTGGCGTCGGCGTCGACCCGGTCGATCTCGCCGAGGACGAGTTCCACGCCATCGGTGATGAACCGATGACGCGACCGAATCACGTCGGATTCGTCGTAGACGCCGAACGGGATGAACAGGAATCCCGGCTGGTACAGGTGGTGATCGTCACGATCGACGACGGTGATCGTCCACTGCGATCTGCTGAGCTTGCGCCGCAGCTTGTTCACCACCATCGTTCCGGCGGTCCCCCCGCCAAGCACAAGCAGCCGCTGCATAGCTCCCCCACATCCGGCCCGGAACCGCGGAAGCCGCGGCCACGGGCGAATAGCTAGCCCAACCTCCTACCTTCACGCTATGTACCCAGCGTGAGCAGCCTTCAGGGGCAGAGGTCCCCGGGGTCGCGGGACGAACCGGGGGAATCGGGCCGGCCGGACGTCAGCGCGGGCCGGACCGGCGTCAGAGCGGGCCGGACCGGCGTCAGAGCGCGTCCCGGCCGTGCGGTTCGTCCCAGTCCGGGTACGGGCCTACCGGCACGATCCTGGTGGGGTTGATGTTCCCCTGGGTCACGTAGTAGTGCCGCTTGATGTGGTCGAAGTTCGTGGTCGACCGGAAGGCCGGGATCGAGTACAGGTCGCGAGCGTAGGCCCACAGGTTCGGGTAGTCGGCCAGCCTCCGGACGCTGGCCTTGAAGTGCGAGTAGTAGACCACGTCGAACCTGGCCAGGGTGACCCAGAGCCGGACGTCGGCCTCGGTCAGATCCGGCCCGAGCAGGTACCGCCGG
>JAJYTW010000226.1 GCA_021792855.1 Actinomycetes bacterium | reverse complement strand
CAGGTGATCGGGGATGCCGGAAAGATCGTCGCCAGCGGTGTCAGCAGCCAGGGCTACACCGACGTGTCGACGCTGCGTGAGCCGTACCGTCTCGAAGGCAAGAAGACCATGGGCCTGGAACTCTACGAGCAGCTTGGCTGGCGCGTGCCGGACGTCATTCTCTACCCGACCGGCGGGGGAGTCGGGATCATCGGCATCTACAAGGCGCTGCTGGAATGCCAGGCGGCGGGATGGCTGCCGGACAAACTGCCCCGGCTTGTGGCGGTGCAGGCCACTGGCTGCGCGCCGATCGTGCGGGCCTGGGAGGAAGGCGCCGCGGAATCGCAGGCCTGGGCGGACGCGTCGACCGTGGCGTTCGGCATCACCGTCCCGAAGCCTCTCGGAGACCGCCTCATCCTGGAGGCCGTGCGGAAGACCGGCGGTTGCGCGGTCGCGGTTCGCGATGAGGACACCCTGTCCGCACAGGCACGACTGGCGGCCGAGGAGGGAACCTTCATCTGCCCGGAGGGTGCGGCCTGCTTTGCGGCGGCTGAGCAACTCACGAAGTCGGGGTGGATCGGTGCGGACGAGGAAGTCGTCGTCTTCAACACCGGGACCGGCATCAAGTATCCCGAGACCGTCAGCGTCCGCCCGCCCGTGCTATCGGCGGGAGCGTCGCTGCCCGAGACCTAACCAGCGCCGATCCGAGTGGTGAGGAGACGTTCATGCGGCGATCTACCTAGCAGCGGGAAAGTGCTCGAAGGCCGATAGGACTCTCTCGATGCGCAGCGTTGCCAATCGAAGACAGCTATACCGGCGTCATCAATCATCGATCACGCTGCTCGCGTTCGGTGACTCGCCGGGACGCATCCGGCCGATCGCCGCCGGACTGCGGCAGCGCGGATGGGTGCTCGGTGTGCAGGGAAGCGACGGCGCGGCCGAGGAGCCAAGCTTCCACCTCACCGTGACGGCCGGCCCGTCCCGGCCGCTGACCGCGCAGGACTGCCCGGTCCGACCGCCGGTCGCGCGGGATAACCCGGCCCGGCCGGTCAGAGCGTCCAGATCGCGCTCGGCGAACCGGCGGTGCTCCCACTCCTCGTTCAGGATCACGAGCAGACATTCGCGGACCGGGTAGCCGTGCGAATGCGGCCAGCCTGGTCCCCGGGCCGGCCGGGTGAGCCGGTCCAGGTTCGCCTCGGTCAGGTCGGCGATCACCTCCCGGACAGTTCCCATCCGATCGCGGCGCAGCGCGAGCACCGCGTCCAGCGAGGGTCGGGCGGCCCGATCGCGGGGCACGCCAGGAGTGTCCGGCATCTCGTCCCAGGGCAGGTCCAGCGGGTCCCACGGGGATGGGTCGCCGAGGATCTGCCGCCGTACCCAGGCGTCGGTGGCGAACACCAGATGCCGCAGCGTCTCGGTGAACGACCACTCGCCGTCCACCGACTCATGCAGCAAATCCGGCGGCAGATCGCTGGCCCGGGCGACGGTGTCGTCCCAGAGTCGCTCGATGATGTCCCACGCTTGACCGAAGCCGGCCGGATCGCGCGGGCGCATCTTCACCCGGTCGGGATCGCGGCGGTCGAGTTCGGCGGTAACCAGCGGGCCGATGTCCACCCCGTTGACCCGGACGTTCTCGATCTCGCCGGAGATGTCGACGTCGACGAGTTCCGCGCCGCGCAGCACCGCGCCGGTCAGGTCGACGCCGCGCAGGTCAGCGCCGGAGAGGTCGGCCGCCCGGAATCGCGCGCCGCGAAGATCGACGTTCCGGAACACCGAGCCGCGCAGGTCCCGGTCCGAGAATTCGGTCATGAGGCGACCCTAACCCGCCGCCGCCCGCGCCCCTCACGGCCGGGCGCCGAAGGACGGCGGGCCGGTGAGTTCGGGCAGCAGGCGGTAGGCGTCGGCGACCCAGTCGCACAGCAGCGGCCGGGTGTCCCTCGGGTCGATCAGGTCCTGCACGCCGAACCGCTCGGCGGTGCGGAACGGCGAGCCGAGCGCGGCGAGTTCCGCGGCGATCCGCTCTATCTCGGCGGCGGGATCGGCGCTCGCCTCGATCTGGGCCCGGAACGCCGCCTCGATCCCGCCCTGCACCGGCAGCGACCCCCAGTCGCCGGACGGCCACGCCCAGGACCGGCCGGCCCGGTGCCGGTTCACGATCCCGGCGCCGCCGACCCCGTACACCCGGCGCAGGATCACCTCGGCCTGCGGCACCCGGGCCTGGTAGACGGCGGTGATCGCCCGGGCGCCGGCCCGGATGCTCGCCCGCCGCTCGGCGGCCGCGCCGATCGCCACCCCGGCCTGATCGGTCAGCGAGACGATCGGCAGGTGGAACGTCTCGCACAGGTCCACCAGGCGGCCGATCGCCTGCGCCCCGATCGCGGACATGGTGGCGCCCCGGTACGGGTCCGCCGCGATCACGCCGACCGGATGCCCGTTCAGGCGGGCCAGCGCCGTGACCGTGCCGCCGCCGTACTCGGCGTAGCGGAACACCGACCCGGCGTCGAAGATCGCCCGCAGCACCGGCCCGATCCGGTACGGCCGCCGGGGGTTCCTCGGGATCGCGCCGAGCAGCCGCTCATCCCGCCGGTCCGGCGGGTCATCGGACGAAACCACCGGCGGGATCTCGAACACGCTGCCCGGCAGGTACCCCAGGAAGTCCCCGATCACCGCGAACGCGGTCCGCTCGTCGGGCACGATGCACTCGACGGAGCCGTTATCGCGGTGAACCGAGGCGCCGCCAAGCTCTTCCTTCGTAAGGTCCTCGCCGATCGCGCCGAGCACCACCGGCGGGCCGGCCGTGAATAGCTGGCCGATGCCCTCGACCATGACCGCGAGGTGGGACATCACCAGCCGGGCCGCGCCAAGCCCGACGGTCGGGCCGAGGCAGGCGGCGGCCACCGGGACCAGCGACAGGTTGTCCACGACCGCGTCCCAGGCCGGGTTCACCGGGACGTAGGTGTAGCCGGCCGCCCTGGTCATCCGCACGCTGCCGCCGCCACTGGCCCCGTCCAGCAGGCGGACCACCGGCAGCCGGTACTGCCGGGCGTACTCCTCGGCGAACATCTGCTTGGCGTGGATCGCGGCGTCGCCAGAACCGCCCCGGACGGTGAAGTCGTCCACGCCGAGCAGCACCTTGCGGCCGGCGATCCGCGCCGTGCCGGCGACGAAGTTGGCCGGCTGGATCTCGGTCGCGCGCCCGTGCTCGTCATACCTGGCGAACCCGGTGAGCGCGCCGATCTCGGCGAAGCTGCCTGGATCGGCGATCGCGTCGATCCGCTCCCGCGCGGTCAGCTTTCCCGCCGCGTGCTGCCGGTCGACCTTGGCCGGGCCGCCCATCCGCCTGGCCAGGACGCGCCGCCGCTCGATCTCGGCGACCTCGGCCGACCAGTCCTGATCCGGCCCGTCTTCGGCGGCCCGGTCCCAGCCGTCCCCGGGCACGCTACGGGACCAGGTCGATAGCCGGGTCGGCGGCCGGCCCGACGTGATCGGCCAGCCACTCCACCAGCGGCCGAAGCTGCCGCCAGTCCGAGCGGATCCGGTCGGCCGCCTCCGCCGTGCCCATCCAAGGCTGGGCGCCGTGGTCGCGCGACCCGGTCAGCGCGCGGAACCTCAGCAGGTCCAGATCCGGATGGTCGGCCGGGACGCCGCGCGGGCGGGTCCGCAGCGGTCTGCCGTCGATGGCCCAGCCCTGGCCCTCCAGGGTGGTGATGAGGTCGCGCAGGTGAGCCGCGTGGCCCTCGGACACCGCGGCACGGTACCGGGCGGTCTGCTGCCCCTGCGGGGCATACCACCCGCCGGCCACCAGCAGGCCCGCCGCGGAGATCTGCAGGTAGTACCCGATCGCGTCCTCGGCGGCCACGAAGCAGCCCTGGTGCTCCTTCAGCGGGGACTTGTCGGCGCTGAACCTGGTGTCCCGGTGCGGCCGGAACAGGTGCGCCGCCCCGAACTCCGCCGCCAGGCCGGCCAGCAGGGCGGTCAGTGGATCCCGGACGTGACGCTCGTAGTCGGCCTTGTGCCCGGCCCACCAGGCGCGGGTGTTGTTCGCCGCGAGCTCGCCGTAGAAGTCGAACGCCTCGGCCGGGATGCCGCGGAACTCGGTGCTGCTGATGTCGCTCGAAGCCGGCATGTGCCCATGCTAGGGCGGGACGAAAGTACTGGCGAAGGGGTTGCCGGCGGCGGGACGGACGGACGCTAGCTCACGCCGCCGCGTCTTCGCTCTGGCCGGCAACCCCTTCGCCAGTCTTTGACGCGGCGGCCGCGAGTCTGGTTGCGATTTGCCCCTAAACGCCCAGCGTTAACGGCTCGCTCACCGCAGTGTGAGCACGTTTCCGCTGATCAGGCCCGCCGCATCGGATGCCAGGTAGGCGATCACCTGACCGACATCGTCGGGACTGGCGACATGAAACATGGTGCTGCTCTCGGCCACCACGGTCCGCACCGCGTCGGTTACCCAGCCGGTGTCGGTCACCGGGGGATGCACGATGTTCGCGGTGACGCCATAGCCGGCCAGTTCGGCGGCGGCGGACATGGTGTAGCTCACCTGCGCCGCCTTGGCCGCGCCGTAGGAGACTTCCTCGGGGAAGCCAAGCTCGCCGGCCGAGGTCAGACCGATGATCCGGCCCCAAGTCGCGCCCCTGGCGATGTGCCGTCGGGCGAACTCGGCGATCATCAGCGCGGCGCCCAGTGCGTCCACCGAGAACTGCCGTTCCCAGGTCGCCGCCGTGACCGGCTGGAGGACCCGGCCGAGACGGTCGGCGGCAGCCGGAGCGAACGTGTCGGCGAGCCACCCGGTCGCGTTGTTCACCAGGATGTCGACCGGCCCGAGTCGGTCCTCCGCCGCGTCGAACAGCATCGCCGGCGTCCCCGGGTCCGCCAGGTCGGCCTCGATCGCCACGGCTCGGCCCCCGTCCGCCTCGATCGCCGCGACCACCGCGGCGGCATCCCGGCCGCGGTGCTCGCGGTAGGCGGCCGGGATGCCGGGATCGGCGGGGTCGTCGATCCGCAGGAACGTGATCAGCACCGCGCACCCGTCCCTGGCCAGGGCCCGGGCGGTTGCCGCGCCGATGCCGTGATTGGCCCCGGTCACGATCGCGGTATGGGAGCCGGTCATTCTCGCCGCCCTTCGCAGCCATGGTGTCCGCGGTCGCTAACGCGGAAAGTTCGGTCACTATCCCTGACCGAACTTTCCGCGTTAATGCGGCAACCGCTACAGATGCGCAGACCACCAGTCCAGGAAGGCCTCGAACCTGGCGACCCGGTGGCTGGGCCGGCCGGACCGGCTGAGCTCGTGACCCTCGGCCGGGAACACCAGCATCTCGGCCGGGACGCCCCGGCTCCGCAGCGCGACGAACAGCCGCTGCCCCTGCTCGATCGGGCAGCGCCAGTCGTTCTCGGAGTGCACGATCAGCATCGGCAGGCTGATCTGCCCCGCATAGGTCAGCGGGCTCTGGCTGGCCCAGTGCGCCGGGTCGTCGCCGTACAGTCCGGCCGCGAAGAACCAGCCGATGTCGCTGGAGCCGTGGAAGCTGTCGATCGCGTTCACGGCCCGCTCGCTCACCGCCGCCCGGAACCGGTCGCCGTGCAGGGCGGCCAGCCAGGTGGTCATGTAGCCGCCGTAGGACCCGCCGAGCACGCCGACCCGGCCGCCGTCCAGCGACTCATCGACCAGCGCGGCGTCGAGCAGCGCCAGCAGGTCGGCGGCCGCGATCCTGGCGGCGTCGCCGATGATCACCGTGCCGTGCTGCTGGCCGTAGCCAGACGACCCGCGCGGGTTGCCCATCACGACCGCGTACCCGGCCGCCGCGTACACCTGCGCCTCGTCGAACAGTCGCCAGCCGTACTGGGTGAACGGGCCGCCGTGGATCATCAGCAGCACCGGATGCGGGCCAGGACCGTCCGGCCGGACCACCCAGCCGTGCACCGGGTAGCCGTCCGGCGCGGCGGCGGTGAGTTCCGCCATCGGCCGCGGTCCGGTGATCGCGCCGAAAGCGGTCACCGTGCGCTCCGCCCCGTCGGCCAGCACGACTAGCTCCCCGCTGGTCGCGGGGTCGGCGACCACGGCGACCGTGACCGACTCGGCGTGCGCCACCGACTCGGCCTGCCGCTGCCCGGCCAGCACCACCGTCGGCTCGCCGCCGGCCGGCGGCACCAGCAGCAGTTCCACCGCGCCGCGGTGCTCGGCCAGGACCAGGGTGCCCTGCTTGGTCGGCTCGATCGGGGCGCCCCTGACCAGGTGCACGGTCTGGGTGTCGGTGCGCCTGACCGGCGGCGCTGACCCGTCGGCCGGCACCGACCACAGGCCCGCGTTGTGGCCGAGCCCGCTCCGGCCGTCCGGGCCGAGGTCGGCGGCGACGAACTGGATCTGGGCCCCGTCCGGGCTGAACCGGGGGTCGCCGGCCGACAGCTTCGGGCCCTGGCCGACCCCGGCGCGGGTGACCGGACGCAGCTCCGACCCGTCCGGCGCGCATACCCACAGGTCGGTGATCAGGTCGGTCTCCCGGGCGTCGTGCCGGGCCGCGGCGAACACCAGTCGCGAGCCGTCCGGGCTCCAGGCGACCCCGTCGTGGTCGTAGTCGCCGCTGGTCACCTGGACCGGCTCGGCGGGGTCGGCGAACGGGTCGACCACGAAGACGTGCGACCGGCGATCGAGGTAGAACCCGAGGTTGTCCCTGCGGTACTGCATCGTCGTGATCCGGCGCGGCGCCTCGGCCTCCGGCTTGCCCGCGTACCGGCCTTCCTCGGGCACCCGCGTGGTGTAGGCGATCCGGCGGGAGTCCGGGCTCCAGGCCGGCGCCCCGGCGCCGAGCGGGTGGTCGGTCACCCGCCGGGGCTCGCCGCCGCCGGTCGGCATCACGTAGAGCTGGGCCTTCGCCCCCGGCTGGGCCTTCTCGGCCACCCGGAGGAACGCGAGCCAGGCCCCGTCGGGCGAGTAGGCGGGGGCGCTGTCCCGCCAGCCAGTGGTGAACTGCCTGGGCGGGGCCGATCCGTCGGTCGGGACGATCCATAGCTGGCCGGTG
>JAJYTW010000014.1 GCA_021792855.1 Actinomycetes bacterium | reverse complement strand
ACCGGATCGCCGCCGACGGGAGCGTGGCGAACAAGGTCGGCACCTACTCGCTCGCCGTGCTGGCCAGGCACCACGAGGTGCCTTTCGTGGTCGTCGCCCCGGTGTCGACCGTCGACCTGCGCACTCCCGGCGGCAGTCAGATCGACATCGAGCAGCGGCCCGCGGACGAGGTGACGCAACTGGCCGGCCAGCCGATCACGCCGGTCGGCACGGCCGCGTACAACCCGGCCTTTGATGTCACGCCGCCCGAGCTGGTTACCGCGATAGTCACCGAACGAGGCATCATCCAGCCGGTCACAGCAGGTAATCTCCGTGTTCTGGGCGCAGAGCACGGTGCAGGCCGGCTTCCGCGCTGACGCAATCGTGGAACGATGGGGAACATGAAAGGTCGCGTGCTCGTCGTCGATGACGACGCCGCCCTCGCTGAGATGCTCGGGATTGTCTTGCGCGGTGAGGGGTTCGAGCCGACGTTCGTCGCCGATGGCGACAAGGCGCTGGAGGCCTTCCGCGAGGTGAGGCCCGATCTGATCCTGCTCGACCTGATGCTGCCCGGCATGGACGGCATCGACGTGTGCCGCCAGATCCGGGCCGAGTCCGGCGTGCCGATCGTGATGCTGACCGCCAAGAGCGACACCGTCGATGTCGTGCTCGGCCTGGAGTCCGGCGCCGACGACTACATCGTCAAGCCGTTCCAGGCCAAGGTGCTGATCGCCCGGGTTCGCGCGCGGCTGCGCCGGACCGAGGACCCGGCGCCGGAGATGCTGGCCATCGGGGACGTGAGCATCGACGTCGCCGGGCATTCGGTCAAGCGCGCCGGGCAGCCGATCAACCTGACCCCGCTGGAGTTCGATCTGCTGGTCGCCCTGGCCCGCAAGCCCAGGCAGGTATTCACCAGGGAGGTTCTGCTTGAGCAGGTCTGGGGTTACCGGCACGCCGCGGATACCCGCCTGGTCAACGTGCACGTCCAGCGACTGCGGGCGAAGATCGAGCGCGACCCCGAGCGTCCCGAGATCGTGGTGACGGTCCGCGGGGTCGGCTACAAGGCGGGGCCGGGCTGAGTTGCCGGGGCCGGTCCGCGTCAAGGCCGGCCCGGCCGGCCGGAGAGCAGCGACCGGGCCGACCAGCCAGGCTGCGCCGGCCGGCCAGGCTGCGGAGAGGGACATGAGCGGAGTACCGGTGGCCGGGGACCCGCCAGGCGAGTCTGCCGGGCCGCGGCGTTACGCGGCTTTCCCTGGCGTCCTGCCGCGGCCGATCAGCGCGCTGTCCCGGGCGGCCACCGACGCGGGCACCCGGGTGTCCGCGCTGGCCAGGACGCTGCGCCGACGGTGGGACAGTTCGCTTCAGCTACGCGTGGTGAGCACCACCCTGGTGGTGTCCGCGGTCGTGGTCTCGCTGCTCGGCTTCTTCCTGATGCAGCAGTTCCAGGCGAACCTGCTGCGGCACGCGGCCGCGCTGGATTACGCGCAGGCCACTGACGGCCTGACCCTGGCCGAGTCGCAGAATCTGGTCTTCATCTCCCCGTACTCGTCGGCCAGGACGGTGATGAGTGACGTCGTCAACGTGCTCACCGCGGGATCGCAGAGTTCCGGAGTGAACTACGGGGTCGCGGTGGCGCTACCGAAGAGCCTGGCCGGCCCGCACGCATACGTCAGCGCCGTCGACGTCAACCTGCCTGAGTTGCCGGCCGGGCTGATCAGGCAGACCGCGGCGCTCCGGGGCGTGCAGAAGTTCAGCTACGCGGACCTGCCGTACCCGGCGCCAGGCAGCCCGCCGATCCCCGGCCTGCTCTACGCCGCCTCGTTCGGCAGCGGCTACCAGCTCTACTACTTCTTCCCGCTGACCCAGCTTCAGCAGGAACTGTCCACGGTGCTGCAGACGATGGCCCTGGTCGGCGTCGCGCTGGTGTTCCTGCTGGCCGGCATCGCCTGGATGGTCACCCGCTGGGTGGTGCTTCCGGTCGCCCGCGCGGCCCAGGGCGCGCGTCGGCTGTCGACCGGCGAGCTAGACGAGCGGCTCGAGGTCCGCGGCAGCGACGAGATCGGGGCGCTGGCCACCTCGTTCAACGAGATGGCGTCCAGCCTGCAGGACAAGATGCGCGAGCTAGAGGACCTGTCCCAGGTTCAGCGGCAATTCGTCTCGGACGTCTCGCACGAGCTCCGGACCCCGCTGACCACCATCCGGATGGCCGCCGACCTGCTCTTCGAGTCCCGGGAGCAGATGCAGGCATCGGCGTCGCGGTCCGCCGAGTTGCTACAGAGCCAGCTTGGCCGGTTCGAGTCGCTGCTCGCCGACCTGCTGGAGATCAGCCGATACGACGCCAACGCGGCGACCCTCGACGCCGACCTGGTAGACGTCTGCGACCTGGTCAGGAATTCGGCCGACGTGGCCCAGCAGCTAGCCGAGCGGCGCGGTTCGCGGATCGAGTTCCGGCTGCCGGCCGAGCCGTGCGTGGCCGAGGTGGACCGCCGGCGGGTCGAGCGGATTCTGCGCAACCTGCTGGTCAACGCCGTCGAGCACGGGGAGGGACGGGACGTGGTGGTGACCGCGGCAGCCGACCGGGATGCCGTCGCGGTCGCCGTCCGGGACTATGGCGTCGGACTCGCGCCCGGCGAGGAGACGCTTGTCTTCGACCGGTTCTGGCGCGCCGATCCGGCCCGCGCCAGAACCACCGGCGGCACCGGACTCGGCCTGTCCATCGCGCTGGAGGATGCCAGGCTGCACGGCGGCTGGCTGGAGGCGTGGGGCGAGCCCGGCCACGGCTCGGTGTTCCGGCTGACCCTGCCGCGCGCCGTCGGCGCCGAACTGGCTGGCTCGCCGCTGCCGCTCGCCCCGGACCCCGCTGACCTGCATGACGTCGCGCCGCCGCGACTGGCCGACGCTGGCAGCCCGGCCAGCGCCGCGCCCCGCCCGTCCGGGACGGAGCCGTCATGACCGGCGGTCACCGGTCCGTGCTGCGGGCCGTGGTCGGCGCGGTGGTCCTGTCCCTCGTGGTTACCGGCTGCGTATCGCTGCCGACCAGCGGTCCGGTCCCGTCGGCGTGGCTGCACGGGGAGAACGGCTCGGCCCAGCAGGGCGAGCAGGTGATCCCGGTGCCGCCCGGTTCGGACTGGCTGCCCAACGAGATCGTCGAGGGGTTCCTGGCGGCGAGCGGCACCTCGCGCGCGATCGCGCGGCAGTATCTGGCGCCGAGGTTCCACTGGAACCCCGGGCGCCCGACGATCCTGGCCGACACGCCGACCTACTATGTGCCGCCGACCGTGCCGTTCACCGAACCCGGTCAGACCAAGCCCCAGGTGAAGACCTACGTCCGGGTCACCAGCAAGCACGTGGAGACGCTGACGGCCGGGAACATCGTGGTCTCCTCGGGCCCGCAGACGTTCAGCTTCACGCTGATCAGGGTCGGCGGGCAGCTTCGGATCGACGGGATCAGCGTCGCGGGCAAGCCGGCCCCCTCCCTGCTGCTGATCGAGCTTCCCGACTTCAGCAGCAGCTACCAGCCGCGGAACCTGTACTACTTTCCGCAGAACGGCACCAGCACGGTGGCGAGCCAGATCGCGACGACGCTCGTCCCTGATCCGGTCTTCATCCAGAACACCGCCCCGGAGGCCGGCGCCCGGCAACTGGTCATGGACCTGCTTCGGCCGCCGGCCGGCTGGCTGGGCGGGGCCGCGTCGACCGCGTTCCCGAGGGGTACCCGGCTACTCGGAGTGCAGGTAAGCGGCCCCCGGGCGGTAGTCGACCTCGGCGGCGCCGCGGTCAGGACGGGGTCGCTGCAGCGCGAGCAGATGGCCGCGCAGATCATCTGGTCGCTCACCTATTCGCCGTATTCCGCCCAGAACGCGACTCAGATCAGATCGGTCGTGCTGCAGATCGACCACCATGCCGTGGTGCTCAGGCAGGACCACAAGGTGCTGCCAGGACTGCGCCGCGACTTCGCTTCCTGGGTGCCGGGCACTGCGCCGGCGAGTGCTCGGCCGGCTGCTCCGCCGAACCTGTACCTCCAGGCGATCACGGCGCCGTACCTCGGCCCGCAGGTCCGCGTGCGCACGGCCGGGGCCGCGCCGGCCCCGGCGCAGCTTCCGGCGGGTCTGGGCCGGGGGCCGTTCAGCGCGATCGCGGTGTCGCCGGTGAGCAGTCGGCCGCCGGTGCTGGCAGGCTGCCGCGGCAAGAACGTCTACGTTACCTGGATGACCCGGGCGGCGAAGCCGCTCGTGCAGGCGCTTCCGGCGGCCTGCACGTCGCTGAGCTGGGACCGGTCAGGAGACCTGTGGATCGCGGCCGGGCCACAGGTCTACCTGCTGCCGTTCAGCGCGGCGACCGGCCTGGTCAGCCCACAGATCACGACCGTGATCAACCCGGCCCTCACCGGCGGCGCCAGCGACACGCTGAGCTCGCTCCAGGTCGCGCCGGACGGCGTCCGGGTCGCGATGATCGTCCAGACCAAGAGGGGCTCCCGCGTGATCATGGCGGCGATCAGCCACGGGCCGAAGTCCTCGCCGGTCTATCTGGCCCAGAGCAGCCAGATGGTCACCGTCGGTTCGAGCATCACCGGCGCCCGGCCGATCTCGCTGACCTGGTGGGATGCGGACCACCTGCTGGTGCTGTTCCAGCCGCTGTCCGGTGACGCGCAGCCGCAGTTGTACGAGGTCCCGCTGAACGGCGGGCCGTCGCACCAGGTGTCCACGCCGCGCGGTGCGGTGTCGGTCACCGCGGCGGGAACCGAGCTTGCGGTCGGCTCGACGGGCATTCCCGGATCACTCGTGGGGCAGGACATCTACTTCACGAACGGACTGGACAGCCCGTGGCAGCCGCTCGGCAGCGGCAGCACCGCGGTCTTCCCTGGCTAGCGAGGTCCGGCCCGGCTCACGTCCGGGCGGGCGCCGGGCGGCCGGGCAATTCGGGGGTCCCCCGGTCCTGACACATGGCGCAAGCTGGGCTACCGTCGGTTGCATGGCACCCGCCCGGGTCCGTGGTTGCGCTGGGCGAACCGTCCCCGCCGGGGGACGGCGGCCCTGGCTAGCCGATGCCAGCCGCAGGCGAAACGGTCCACGTAAGGCGACTTATCGTCGTCCGATCACGGTGCGGCTTAGAAGTAAGTCCTGCCTCCGCTGGCGGCCAGATGCCGTCACGCCGGGGAGAAGGGCAGTAGTGGCACAAGCAGCCGCGAAACCCTCAGCAGGCGGATGTGGGGTCGAAAACCAGGTCGGCCGGGCGGGTGCCGCTTCCACACCGCATGGGAGGGGGCTCGGGCCATGGATATCACCTTTAAAGGCCGCCAGACGGACATCCCCGTCAAGTTCCGCGAGCAGGCAACGGCCAAGCTGATCAGGCTGACCAAGCTCGATCAGAAGGCGATCCGGATCGATGTGGAGGTGTCTGTCGAGCGCAACCCCCGGCTGGCGAGCCAGAAGGAGCGGGTCGAGCTCACCGTCAGGTCGCGCGGCCCGGCCATCCGGGCCGAGGCGGCCGCCGAGGACCGGTTCGCCGCGCTCGACCTGGCGCTGGCCAAGCTGGATTCCCGGCTGCGGCGCGCGCTGGAGCGCAGGAAGAACCACCACGGCAGTCGGGTGTCAGAACTAGTCGGGCCGGCGCTGCCCGAGCCGGCGCTGCCCGAGCCCGAGCCACCCGGCGGTGACGGCGCCGGGCCCGGCGCGGACGTCTCCCTGGCCAGGGTGCCGCGAGCCCGGACGGACAGTGCCGTGGGCGCCGGCGCCCTGGCGAACGGGCACGCGCCGGATTCCGACCTGGGTGACGGCTCGGATAGTGTCGTGCCGATCGCGATGGAGGGTGACGGGCCCCTGGTGGTCCGGCAGAAGTTCCATCGCGCCGGGCCGATCACGATCGACCAGGCACTGCTCGAGATGGAGCTTGTCGGCCACGACTTCTATCTGTTCCACGACATCGACGAGGACGTGCCAAGCGTCGTCTACCGGCGGCGCGGCTACCAGTACGGGGTGATCCGGCTCGTGGATAATGCGGCGGGCGACCGCGCCCGGACCGACGAGGCGGCGATGTCGCGGGCCCGCTGAGCGAGCGGCGAGGCAACCAGCAGCCACCGTGGCGTGGTGCGGCGCGCGCCGCACCACGCCACCGGCGGTGCAACGGCACGGAGAGGCGCAACATGGCAGCGAGCGCGCAGGCGGACGAGAGCATGGCGGCGGACGGGCGCGGTCCCGAGCCGATCCGCACGCTGATCGTCGACGATCACGCGCTCTTCCGGCGGGGACTGGAGATCGTCCTGGTCACCGAGCCCGACATCGAGGTCGTCGGGCAGGCCAGTGACGGCGCCGAGGCCGTCCAGAAGGCCGGCGAGCAGCTACCCGACGTGGTGCTGATGGACGTCCGGATGCCGCGCAGCAGCGGGATCCAGGCATGCAGGCAGATCAAGGAGATCGCGCCGAGCGCCAAGATCGTGATCCTGACCATGAGCGATGAGGAGGAGGACCTGTTCGAGGCCATCCGGGCCGGGGCGAGCGGCTACCTGCTCAAGGACATCCCGCTGGACGAGGTGGCCGAGGCGGTCCGGGCCGTGCACGGCGGGCAGTCCCTGATCAGCCCGTCGATGGCCGGCAAGCTGCTGACCGAGTTCGCGGTGCTTGCCAACCGGGAGCGGGAAGACGGTCAGGACGCGCGCCCGGAGCAGGTACCCGCGCCGAAGCTGACCGACCGGGAGATGCAGGTGCTCAAGCTGGTCGCGCGCGGGATGAACAACCGGGACATCGCCAAGGAACTGTTCATCTCCGACAACACGGTCAAGAATCACGTCAGGAACATCCTGGAGAAGCTCCAGATTCACTCCCGGATGGAGGCCGTGATGGTGGCGGTGAGGGAGAAGCTGATCGAGCTCAGCTGACGGCGGCCAGCGCGGCACGCAGTCGCGGCTCCGCGATTGCCGGGCTGACCCGCTCAAGCCGGACGTCGTCGCAGCCCACCCAGGCCGCGGCGGCGGTCAGGGCCCGTGCCATCGGCTCGGTCGCTCGCGGCGTATCCAGGCTGACCTGGCGCGCCACCAGGGTCGTCCCCTCGCGGGCGGGGTCCACTCGCCCGACCAGCCTGCCGCCGGCCAGCAGTGGCATCGCGAAGTAGCCGTGCACCCGCCTGTCCCGCGGCACATAAGCCTCCAGGCTGTGCTCGAAGCCGAACAGCCGGCGGGTGCGCTTGCGGTCCCAGATCAGCGAGTCGAACGGGGACAGCAGGGTGACCCGGTGCCGTCCGGCGGGGGGCTGTCCGCCGGACAGGGCGGCCGGATCGGCCCAGCCCCGGGTGAGTCGTCCGGCCGGGCCAGCGATCGCCACCGGCGTCAGGCCCGCCGCGGCCGCGGCCTCGTCGGCGGTCAGGCCTGCGGCGTTCCGACCGGACCCGAAGTTGCTCAGCCGGTGGTAGTCGGTCAGGTCGGACGTGGTGACCACGCCGAGCGCGCGAGCGGTCACCCCGGCCAGGTGGATCAGGCAGTCGGCATCGCTCGGCTCGGGGGCGCGCAGCACCTCGTCGGGTAGCACGCGTTCGGGCAGGTCGTAGACCCGCCGCCAGCCCACCCGCCGGGCGCAGATCACCGCTCCGGTATCGAGCAGCCACTCCACCGCGATCTTCGTGTCCGACCAGTCCCACCAGGCGCCGCCGTTCTTGGCCCCGCCTAGCTGTGTCGCGGTCAGCGGCCCCTGCGCACGCAGCCTGGCCAGCACGTCCGCGCAGACGCCCGGGTGACTGCGGTGCCAGCGCATCCCGCGGGCCGTGAACGCCCGGCGCCGGAAGGCGTAGTACGGCCACTCCTCGATTGGCAGCACGCAGGCCGCGTGCGCCCAGTACTCGAAGGCCGTGGCGTGGTGCGGGTGCCAGTACGCCCGCTCGATGCTGGCCCGTGGCACCGCACCGAGCCGGGCGTACGGGACCAGCTCATGGGACCTGGCCAGCACGCTGATCGTGTCAAGCTGGACGGCGCCGAGCCTGCGCAGCAGCGCAGCAACCCCGCCGGTGCGTGGCCGCGGGCCGAGCAGGCCCTGAGCGCGCAGGGTGATCAGCCGGACGTCATCCGTGCTGAGTGTCGCTTCGGCAGGCGGCTGGCGGGCGGATGTCACGGATGGAGACTACGCGCGGGCTCGGACAGCCCGGGCGCCGCCGTCTCGCGGCCCCGGGCGGGGTCTAGTACCAGTCCTCGAAGATGTTGCTGCCGACGGCGATCAGCAGGCCGAGCACGGCGAGGCCGACACCGGTCCAGAACAGCCACCAGATCGAGCCGAAGATCAGGGCGAGACCGCCGACCAGGAAGCCCACGATCACGATCGAGATCGCGACCCAGGAGATCTTCCTGCCGTGGAACGCCTCGTAGCCGCCCATCTGCGACGGCAGCAGCGCGCCGGGGGTTAGCTCGCCGACGTCGTACGCCTGGTCGGGCATGGCGGTGGCCGGCGCGGACTCGCCCGCTGCCTGCACTTCCGCGCTGTCGGGCGCCGCGCTCCCCATGGTGGTGCCCGGGTCCGCTTGGTTCGCCATGGCGCTGCTCCTCCCGCTGTACCTGGCCGACGGTCTTATCATTGTGGCGAGGGCCGTCGGCTGGCTCCAAATCGCCCCCGGTACTTGCCCGGCATCATGTTACGCACAGCGGCGGACCTGGTTCCGGCCGGATCGGCGCATTCGGTCGTCGGCTCGGCAGGGCCCGCCATGTCGCCTACCATGGCAGGGGAAAGAACTAGTACTGGCCGGCCACGCACCGTGCACCCCTGAACTCGCGCGTCCGGCGGGTGGCGGATAGCGGCTCTCGGCCAGATGGACGATCCGCGAGGAGCGCGACGACACGTGCCAGCAATTATCGATAAGGTCCTGCGCGCTGGCGAGGGCAAGATCCTGCGTAAGCTGCAGCGGACCGTCGCGCAGGTCAACTCCATCGAAGCGGACTACGAGGCGCTCAGTGACGCCGAGTTGCGGGCCCTGACCGAGGAGTTCAGGCAGCGGCTGGGTGCCGGGGAGTCGCTGGACGACCTGATGCCCGAGGCCTTCGCGGCCGCTCGGGAGGCGGCCAAGCGGACCCTGGGCCAGCGGGCGTTCGACGTGCAGCTAATGGGCGCCGCGGCGCTGCACCTGGGCAACATCGCCGAGATGCGGACCGGTGAGGGCAAGACCCTGACCTCGGTGTTCGCCGCCTACCTGAACGCCCTGACCGGCCGCGGCGTGCACGTGGTCACGGTCAACGACTACCTGGCCAAGCGCGACGCCGAGTGGATGGGCCGGGTGCACCGGTTCCTCGGCCTGGACGTCGGCGTGATCTTGTCCGACATGGAACCCGAGGAGCGCCGCAAGCAGTACGCGGCTGACGTGACCTACGGGACGAACAACGAGTTCGGCTTCGACTACCTGCGCGACAACATGGCCTGGACCCTGGACGAGTGCGTCCAGCGCGGTCATTACTACGCGATCGTCGACGAAGTGGACTCGATCCTGATCGACGAGGCGCGGACGCCGCTGATCATCAGCGGCCCGGCCGAGCAGAACAGCATCTGGTACGACACCTTCGCCAAGATCGTGCCGCTGCTGCGGCGCGGCGAGGACGGCGAGGGCGATTACGAGGTCGACGAGAAGAAGCGCACCGTCGGCATCCTGGAGTCCGGCGTCGCCAAGGTCGAGGACCGGCTCGGCATCGACAACCTCTACGACCCGGCCAACACCCACCTGGTCGGGTTCCTGAACAACGCGATCAAGGCCAAGGAGCTGTTCAAGCGGGACAAGGACTACGTCGTCTCCGGCGGCGAGGTCCTGATCGTGGACGACTTCACCGGCCGGATCCTGCACGGCCGCCGGTACAGCGAGGGCATGCACCAGGCCATCGAGGCCAAAGAGGGCGTCAAGATCATGGACGAGAACCAGACTCTCGCCACGATCACTTTGCAGAACTTCTTCCGGCTGTATGACAAGCTGGCCGGAATGACCGGCACGGCCATGACCGAGGCCAACGAGTTCCACCAGACCTACAAGCTCGGCGTGGTGCCGATCCCGACCAACCGGCCGATGATCCGGATGGACCAGCCGGACGTGGTCTACCAGACCGAGCAGGCCAAGTTCGATGCGCTGGTCGACGACATCGCCGAGCGGCACCAGAAGGGCCAGCCGGTGCTGGTCGGCACCGTCAGCGTCGAGAAGTCCGAGACCATCTCGAGGATGCTGAAGCGCAAGGGCATCCCGCACGAGGTGCTGAACGCCAAGTATCACGAGCGGGAGGCGGCGATCGTCGCCCAGGCCGGTCGCAAGGGCGGCGTGACCGTGGCGACGAACATGGCCGGCCGCGGCACCGACATCATGCTGGGCGGCAACCCGGAGTTCATCGCCGACCTCGAACTGCACCAGCGCGGGCTGTCCCCGGTTGAGACCCCGGAGGACTTCGAGGCCGCCTGGCCCGAGGCCGTCGAGAAGGCCAAGCGCGCGGTCGCCGAGGAGCACGACGAGGTGGTCGCGCTCGGCGGCCTGTACGTGCTCGGCACCGAGCGGCACGAGTCCCGCCGGATCGACAACCAGCTTCGCGGCCGGTCCGGCCGGCAGGGCGACCCCGGCGAGTCCAGGTTCTACCTGTCCTTCGAGGACGACCTGATGCGCCGGTTCGGCGGCCAGCGGGTGCAGAGCTTCCTGGAGTGGGCGAACTCCGAGCCGAACATCCCGATCGAGAACAAGATGGTCACCCGGTCGATCCGGTCGGCGCAGAACCAGGTCGAGCAGCTCAACTTCGAGATGCGCAAGGAACTGCTGAAGTACGACGACGTGATGAACCGCCAGCGGGTTGTCGTCTACGCCGAGCGGCACCGGGTGCTGGCCGGCGAGGACCTGCACGAGCAGATCCGGACCATGATCGACGACGTGATCGCCGACTACGTGGCCAACGCCACCGCCGACGGGTTCGCCGAGGAATGGGACCTCGACGAGCTATGGCGCGCCTTCAGCCGGCTCTACCCGGTCGGCCTCACCATCGACGAGCTGATCGAGGAGGAAGGCGGCGAGCGGTCCATGCTGACCACCGAGGCGATCACCGAGCGCATCCAGGCCGACGCCCAGGCCGCCTACGACCGTCGCGAGGAGGAACTGACCCCCGAGGTCATGCGCGACGTCGAGCGGCGGGTGATCCTCGCCGTGCTGGACGCCAAGTGGCGCGAGCACCTGTACGAGATGGACTACCTGCAGTCCGGCATCCACATGCGCGGCCACGCCCAGCGCGACCCGCTGGTGGAGTACCAGCACGAGGGCTATGAGCTGTTCACCGCGATGATGGACGCGATCAAGGAGGAGTCGGTCGGCAACCTGTTCCACGTCGAACTGGTCCAGCAGGAGAGCCCGATCGGCGGCGAGATCGGCCCGGACGGAGAGTGGATCGGCGGCGGCGTGAACGCGCTGGCCGGCCAGGGCCAGGGCGCCGTGCCGCTGCCCTCGCTGGCGGGCCTTGCCGCCGCGCCAGAGCAGGCCGTCGCACCCGAGCAGGCCGCCGTGCCCGCGGCCTTCCTGCCCAAGGGGCTCGCCGAACCGCAGCGACCGGCGGGCAGGCTCAGCTACAGCGCGCCCAGCGAGGACGCCACCGGGGAAACGGTCCGGACCACCGGCAGCGCGCCCGGCGTCGACTACTCCAAGGTCGGCCGCAACCAGCCCTGCCCGTGCGGATCAGGCAAGAAGTTCAAGGTCTGCCACGGCGACCCGCGTAATCGCTAGCCGGGCCGCGCTCAGACCGCCTCCACGGCGGTACACCGCCACGGTCCGGTCCCCGGCTGCGGACCGCCACCCTGGCGGCCGGTAGCGCAGCGGGGCTGGACGTCGGCGCGTTCCAGTCGCACGGCGAGCGCCAGGACGCGGTTGCCTAGGCCGATGACGACCGTCATCTCCAGGACGCCGCCGACCGGCGACGACGCGATCAGCCGCCGGATCCGCGGCCGGTCGCCGGTGGCCAGCATCGGCCCGAGCCTGCTGATCCGCTCCCTGGCCCGCTGGCTGGTCCACGGCTCGATCTGCCTGGCCGGCCTGGTTCCGGCCAGCGTCTCGGCCAGGACCTGGGCGAACCGGCCGGGCCACGGATCAGCGGCCTGGCCGCCGGGAGTAGCCGGTGCGAGCCGTTGCGACTGGATCGGGGTTTTCGCGGCGTGCCGCGGCGCCCGCCGGGGCCGGACTGGCCTGGCTGGCCGGGCGTCGTCGTACGGTGGCGCGACGTCCGGCACCTGGATGCTCCGGACGGGCGCCGGACGCGGTCCGCGGACCGCCGGGCGGCCGCTGGCCGCGACCCCGCGCGCGGTGGTGTCTGCCATGGTTGATTTGTACCTGCGGGGGATGACAGTCTCGCGGCCCGCCGGGCCCGGTCGGCCAGGAATGCCTGGCGCGCGCCCGCGGTTCACTGTAGGTGGCGATGCACCCGACCTACCTGGAGATCAGCCGTGCCACTTCCCCCGCTAGTTGAGCCAGCCACTGAGCTCACCATCGACGAGGTCAGGCGTTACTCCCGGCACCTGATCATCCCGGATGTGGGGATGACCGGGCAGAAGCGCCTCAAGAACGCAAAGGTGCTGGTCGTCGGCGCCGGCGGACTCGGCTCGCCGGCCCTGCTCTACCTGGCCGCGGCCGGCGTCGGCACGCTCGGCGTCATCGACTTCGACGTGGTGGACGAGTCCAACCTGCAGCGCCAGATCATCCACGGCCAGTCCGACGTCGGCCGGCCCAAGGCGCTGTCGGCCAGGGACAGCATCAAGGAAGTCAACCCGTACGTCACCGTCGTGGTGCATGAGGAAGCCCTCACCAACGACAACGTGCTGGAGATCTTCTCCGGCTACGACCTGATCGTCGACGGCACGGACAACTTCGCGACCAGGTACCTGGTCAACGACGCCTGCGTGCTGCTCGGCAAGCCCTACGTCTGGGGCTCGATCTACCGCTTCGACGGCCAGGCGAGCGTGTTCTGGGCCGACTACGGCCCGTGCTACCGCTGCCTCTACCCGGAGCCGCCGCCGCCCGGCATGGTGCCGTCCTGCGCCGAGGGCGGCGTCCTGGGCGTGCTCTGCGCGTCGATCGGGTCGATTCAGGTCACCGAGGCGATCAAGCTCCTCACCGGGACCGGCGAGCCACTGGCCGGCCGGCTGATGATCTATGACGCCCTGGAAATGAATTACCGGACGCTGAACATCAAGAAGGACCCGAACTGCGCGATCTGCGGCGAGAATCCCACGATCACGGAACTCATCGACTACGACGCGTTCTGCGGTGCGGTCTCCGCCGACGCCCAGGAGGCGATTTCGGGATCCACGATCACGGCGCTCGAGCTTAAGGACATGCTCGACCGGCAGGACAACATCTTCCTGGTCGACGTCCGGGAGCCGAACGAGTACGAGATCGTGTCCATCCCCGGAGCGGTGCTGATCCCGAAGGACGAGTTCCTGACCGGCGCCGCGCTGGAGAAACTGCCGCAGGACAAGCGGATCGTGCTGCACTGCAAGTCCGGCGTGCGCAGCGCCGAGTGCCTCGCCGTCGTCAAGAACGCGGGCTTCTCCGACGCGGTGCACGTGGGCGGCGGAATCGTGTCCTGGGTGAACAACGTCGACCCGTCGCTGCCGTCGTACTGATTCCGCTCGGCTCGCTGGAGTTCCGCCGTCGCGGCCGGCCCGATTCGGCTGGCCGCGACGGCACCGGCGGACCGGACACGGCGATGTCTGATGGGCACGGTCCGAGGCCGGCCCTTAACATCGTCTAGTGGTTATTCCGCCGGACCCCGCACGCCCCCAGGCCGGGCCCGCTGGGCAGCACGCGGGCCACGGCGGGCAGCGTCGCGGCCGTCGCCGTCGGCCCGCCCTGTGGCTGGTGCCGGCGGCGATCGGCCTGGTCGTTCTGACGGTGGCCGGGTACGGGATCTACGGCCGGCTCGCGCCGCGCACCTTCACGGCCGCCCAGCGGCACCGAATCAGGGCCTGGGAAGTGGCCGGGCGGTGGCAGACCACTCCGGAGAGCAGCCTGTTTCCCGCCGTCGTGCACTATCAGCTTCCCGGTAACCAGATCGGCTCGCCGGGCTCCCTGGGCCTGGTCGCCCGCCGGCTGCTGATCGCCAGGCAGTCGAGTTGCCCCAGCGTGGCGGGCGCTAGCAAGCGGGTGCGTTCGATGCTCGCCGCAGATGGCTGCCAGGCCGTGTTGCGCGCTTCCTACACCGACGCGACCGGGAGCCTGGTGCTGACCGTCGGCGTGGCGGTGCTGAAGAGCACGCTGGCGGCGACCGGGGCGGCGGCCAGGCTGGCCGGGAGCCCGGTCGGCGAGCACGGCACCCTCGCGCGGTATCTCCTGCTCCGGCCGGTGCCGGTGCCGCGAACCCCGGCGCACGACTTCGGCGTCCGGCAGCGCCAGCTGTCCTGGGTCGCCAACGCAGGTCCGTACCTCGTCATCGCCACGGTCGGCTACGCCGATGGCCGGCCGACGGTGCCGGTCAGCTCCGATAGCTACACCTACCTGGAGATGACCAGCCTGGCCGACGGCGTCACGACCGCGGTGGCCGGGCCGCTCGGCGCTCCGGCGCCGGTGCCGCACTGCCCAGGGAACCCGGCATGCTGACCGGCGGCCCGACCGGCAGGCGGCTCCGGCGGGCCGGGGTTGTGGCGGCGATCGTGGCTGTACTCGGACTGGCGGTGCCGGTCGCGACGGCGGTCCCGGCGCGCGCCGACATCGTCCGGCAGAAGCAGCAATGGGTGCTCGACGCGATGCACGTGCCCGCCGCATGGCAGGTCTCGCGGGGACGCGGCGTGCTGGTGGCCGTGATCGACAGCGGCGTCGACCCGACCGTCTCCGACCTGACCGGCTCGGTCATCACCGGGCCCAACCTGAGTCACGTGCCCACCACGATCAGCAACCCGAACTGGGGCGTGCACGGCACCTGGATGGCCTCGCTGATCGCCGGTCACGGGCACGGCCCGGGCGGCCAGGACGGGATTCTCGGCGTCGCGCCGGAGTCGCGGGTCCTGTCGATCCGCGTCATCACCGACCGATCCGACCCGTACTTCCGGCGTTACGAGATGCAGACGGCCAGTCGCGGCCAGGGCGAACTCGCCGCGGCGATCAGGTACGCGGTCAGTCACCACGCCGGGGTGATCAGCATGTCGCTGGGCTACGAGGCGCCGAGCCTGGTGGTCCGGTCGGCCCTCCAGGACGCGATGAACCACAACGTCGTGGTCGTCGCCTCGTCCGGCAACTCGGGGACGGCGCAGACCGCGTCCGGCAAGATCCGCGCGCCCTACTCGTTTCCCGCCGACTACCCGGGCGTGATCGGCGTCGCGGCCACCAACCAGGCAGGCACCGCCGCCTACTTCTCCAGCGACAACTTGTCTGTCGAGGTCGCGGCCCCCGGCGTGAACGTTCCGGCCGAGGGCCGCGGGAACAAGTACTGGCTGGTCAGCGGTACCAGCCCGGCGTGCGCGCTGACGGCGGGCGTGGCCGCGCTGGTCCGCTCCCGGTATCCGGGCCTGACCGCCGTCCAGGTGCGGCGTGCGATCGTCACCTCCGCGGTGGACCGGCCTCACGGCGGTTACAGTGACCAGATCGGATTCGGCATCGTGAACGCGGCCGGGGCGCTGGCCGCGGCCGGGCGGATCGCGCACCAGGCCGGGTCTGGTCAGGCGCCGGGTCAGGTGACGGCGGGCAGGTACTTCGGTGACGGCCCGGCCGGAGTTCCGCCGGTGCCGGTTCCGGCCCGCAGCGGCAGCGTGCTGATCACGCTGCTCGCCGTCGCTGCCGCTGCCCTGGCTCTGCTGGTCATCTCGCTGTGGCGGTTCGCCGCCGGACTGGCGGCCGGACGACCGGCGCTGCCGGGCCAGGATCAGCCCGGCGCTCCGCCAGGCTGGGGGACCGGGCAGCAGACCCGGTTCGAGGGCACGGCCGTTGACGTGCGCTACCCGTATCCGCCGGGATACCCCGCGGGGTGGGGCGGCGGCGCGGGCTACCCGCCGCCGGGCCAGGGCTACCCGCCGCCGGGCCAGGGCTACCCGCCCGCTGATCGGGGGTACCCGCCCGCTGATCGGGGGTACCCGCCGGACAATGACCTGCGGGGCAATGACCTGCCGGGTGACGGCCCGGCGGCGTCGTGACCGCCCGGGCCCGCAACCGGCAGCGGCCAGAGCCAGGGGATGAGCCGCTTTCGCCGCGGAACGGGACCGGACTCAGCGACTATGCGAGCCGCGTGCTCGACCTGGCCGACTCGATTCCGCCAGGCCGGGTGCTTACCTACGGCGACATCGCCGAGTATCTGGGTCGCGGCGGTCCCCGGCAGGTCGGCCGGGTGATGGCCCTGTGGGGTGGCGGCGTTCCGTGGTGGCGGGTCATCCATGCCGACGGCGGATTGCTGCCCGGACACGAACGCGAGGCGCTCGAGCACTACCGTGCCGAGGGCACGCCGTTGCGCTTCGGACCCGACGGCGCCCGGCCGCGCGTCGATCTGACCGCCGCGCGCTGGTCCGGTCGCTAGCGGGCCAGGTCAGGCGCCGGAAGCTGGCGCCATCCGGCGGCCGGTCCGCCGATTCGGCCCGCAATGTCGGTGGCTTCTGCTGAAATCGAGCTGACATGGAACGCCAACCGCCGACATACCGCCTCGTTCGGGGCCCAGTCCGCAGCGCCGATCGGCCGGTGCTCGACTCGGCGCAGCGCCGGGTCACCGAGCATTCCGGCGGACCGCTGCTGGTGCTGGCGGGACCGGGCACCGGCAAGACGACCGCGATCGTGGAGACGGTGGCCGACCGGATCACCCGCCGCGGCGTCGACCCGAGCCGCGTGCTCGTGCTCACCTTCAGCCGGAAGGCGGCGCAGGAACTGCGCGAGCGGATCACGCTCCGGCTGGATCGCACCACCACCGACCCGCTCGCGCTGACCTTCCATAGTTACGCCTACGCGCTGGTCAGGCGCGAGTTCGTGACCGCTGGCGACCCACCGCCCACCCTGCTGTCCGGCCCGGAGCAGCTTCAGGAGGTCCGCCAGATGCTGCGCGGTGAGGCGGCCGACGGCGGCGGGTACTGGCCCGCCCGGCTCCGCCCGCTGCTCGGGACCAGGGGCTTCGCCGCCGAGCTTCGAGACTTCCTGCTGCGCGCAGCCGAGCGCGGCCTGGACGGGCCGGCCCTGGCCCGGCTCGGTGCCGCGGCCGGCCGGGCCGACTGGGCGGCGGCCGGCGACTTCCTGGCCAGGTACGCGGCGCGTTTCGACCTCGCCCCGGTGCCTGCCTACGACTACGCGGAGGTCGTCAGGATCGCCGGCCAGTTGCTCGCCCGCCCGGCCGTCCGGCAGCGTGAGCGGCTCGCCTACGACGTGGTCGTGGTCGATGAGTACCAGGACACCGACCCGGCGCAGGAGGACCTGCTCTACGCGCTGGCGGGCGATGGCCGGGAACTGATCGTGGTCGGCGACCCGGATCAGTCCATCTATGCGTTCCGCGGCGCCGACGCGGACGCCCTTGGCCGATTCCCGGACCGGTTCCGGGCGCCGGATGGCAGCCCGGCTGCGGTGATCGCGCTGCGGACAGGCCGACGCAGCGGCCCCGCCCTGCTCGCCGCCTCGCGCCGGGTCGCCGCGCGACTGCCCGCGGTGCCGGGAGTGCTGCTCGCCGCCGATCCGACCCAGCGAGCGCAACGGGATCACCGGGCGCTGGTCCCGGCGCCCGCGGCCGGTCCGGGCTCGGTGCGGGTGGTGATCGCCGCGAGCGCCCGGCAGGAGGCCGCGCTGATCGCCGACACGCTGCGCCGCGCTCACCTGATCGATCAGATTCCCTGGTCGTCCATGGCAGTGCTGGTCCGGTCGGCGGCGCGGCACGTTCCGGTCCTGCAGCGGGCACTGTCGGCGGCCGGAGTACCGGTGGCCGTGGCCGGTGATGAGCTGCCACTGGCCGATGATCCGGGCACCAGGCCGCTGCTGACCTTGATCGGCTGCGCGCTGGACCCGCGGGGCCTGACTGAGGAGGTCGCCGCCGATCTGCTCTCCGGGCCGCTGGGTGGCACGGACGCGCTTGGCGTGCGGCGGCTGCGGCGGTTGCTGCGGCAGCGAGAGCGGGCCGAGGCGGCGGATGCGCCTGCTGGCCCGGTGCCAGCGGATGATGCCGCCGTGCCGGGTGCTGCCGGTGTGGTGCCGGGTGAAGGCGCCGCGCCGGGTGGTGACGCCGCGCCGGGTGGTGGTGCCGGAGCGGAGTCCGCTGAGCCGGCCGTCATGGCTCCCGATGGTCTGCTGGCGGCGGCTCTGCTCGATGCCCGGCTGCTCACTCCGGCCGGCTGGCGGCCGGGCCACGCCCTGAGCCGGGCCGCTCCGGCGCTGGCCGCAGCCCGGCGGCTGGCTGACATGCTGGCCGTGGCCAGGTCGACTGCCCGGGCCGGCACGGCGCAGGAGGTGCTCTGGGAGGTCTGGCGCGCCAGCGGGCTGGCCAGGCACTGGGCCGAGCTCAGCGCGGCCGGCGGACCACGGGGAGCGGCGGCCGACGCCGATCTCGACGCGGTCATGACCCTGTTCGACGCCGCGGCCAGGTTCGACGCGCGGATGCCGCCCGGATCGACTGCCCTGTTCATCGACGGGCTGAGTGGTCAGGAGATCGCCGGCGACACGCTCGCCGAGCGCGCGCAGCCCGGCGATGCCGTGGCGGTGCTGACCGCGCACCGGTCCAAGGGGCTTGAGTGGGACCTGGTTGTCGTCGCGGGCGTGCAGGAAGGCAGCTGGCCGGACCTGCGTCAGCGCGGCTCGATCCTGGGGATGGACGAACTCGTCGATGTCACGGCGCACGGCCTGCCCGCCGTCGGCGCCGGATCTGCCGAGGCGGCCAGGCAAGCGGCCGCGGTGGCGCTCAGTTCCAAGCTGCTCGACGAGGAGCGCCGATTGTTCTATGTCGCCGTGACTAGGGCGAAACGCTCGCTTCTGGTGACCGCGGTTGGCGGGGATGACAGCGAGGAACGGCCATCGCGTTTCCTCGCCGAACTCGCCGGTGACGACGTGCCGATCGAGGAGGCGAGCGTGATCGGCGGACGCTGGCTGACCCTGCCGGCGCTGACCGCCGACCTGCGCCGGGCCGCCGCCGATCCGGGACTGCCCCTGCCGGTCCGCCGTGCGGCGGCCGGGCATCTCGCCAGGCTGGCCTCGGGCGGCGTGCCGGGCGCGAGGCCGGAGGACTGGTACGGCCTGGCGGACTGGACCGGCGCCGGGCCGATCAACGATGGTGAGGTCCGGGTCTCGCCGTCCCAGGTGGACAAGTTCGTCACCTGCGGCCTTCGCTGGCTGCTGGAGTCCGCGGTCGGCGCGTCCCAGCCATCGAGCGCCGGTCACCTCGGCACGGTGATCCACGCCGCCGCGGCCCTGGTTGCCGAGGGCGCGGATCCGGATGACATCGCCAAGCGGATCGACGAGATCTGGCACCAGCTTGACTTCGGCAGCGTCTGGTATGGCCTGCGCCAGCGGGAGAAGGCCGCCGGGATGGTGGCGAAGTTTCTGGACTGGCACCAGGGCAACAGCCGTGAGCTGGTAGCCGTGGAGCAGAAGCTCCGGGTCCGGGTCGGCGATGTGCTGATCTCCGGCCAGGTAGACCGGCTGGAGCGCGATGGTGATGGCGCGGCCGTGGTTGTCGACCTGAAGACCGGGTCGTCCAAGCCGTCCGCAGCCGACCTGGACCGTCATCCCCAGCTCGGCGTCTACCAGCTTGCCGTTCTGCTCGGCGGATTCACCGAGCTTGGACTCACCGAGCCGGGCGGCGCCGAGCTTGTCCAGGTCGGCGACGCGGGCGGAACCCGCTCTGCCGCGGTGCAGCAGCAGCGTGCCCTGTCCGCGGACCCCGACCCGGACTGGGCGCTTGACCTGGTAAGGCAGGTGGCCGCCGCGATGGGCGGACCGTCCTTCACCGCCACGGTGAACGACGGCTGCGGCAGATGCCCGGTTGCGGGGTGCTGCCCGGTCAGCGAGCGCGGTGAGCAGGTGACGCCGTGACCGCCGATTACCGATCCGCTCGGCCCCGGCCCGCCGTCGGCTGGCCCGGCGGGCAGCCGCCCAGGTTCAGCCCGGCTCAGCTCGCCCGGCTGCTCGGAATTGACGAGCCGACGCCGGAGCAGGCGGCGGTGATCAGCGCGCCGCTGGCGCCGATGGCGGTGATCGCCGGAGCGGGCTCCGGCAAGAGCGAGACGATGGCGGCCAGGCTGGTCTGGCTGGTAGCCAACGGCTACGTCCGCCCGGAGCGCGTCCTTGGCCTCACCTTCACCAGGAAGGCAGCCGCCGAACTGGCGAGCCGGGTCCGCAGTCGCCTGGACCGGCTGTACCGTGCGGGCCTGAGTTCCGCCGGCCAGGCCAGTACGGCCAGCACGTCCAGCACGGCCAGCACGGACCGGTCCTGGCCGGGGGAGGCTGCTGCCGGAGACCCGGCCGGTGAGCCGGTTGTCTCGACCTATCACTCCTATGCCGGGCGGCTGATCGCCGACCACGCGCTCCGGGAGGCGCTTGAGCCGACCATGCGCCTGATCACCCCGGCCGTCGCCTGGCAGTTGGCGGCCAAGGTAGTCAGCGGCTATGACGGCCCGATGGACGCGGTCGGATGGTCCCCGCTGACGGTGACCGCGGCGGTGCTCGACCTGGCAGGCGAGCTTGCCGAGCACCTGCGGTCCCCGGCGGATCTGCTGGACGCGGGACAGTGGCTGGACCGGCGGTTGGCGGACCTGCCCGAGGCCAAGCGCAAGCAGGCGAGCGCGGTACTGAAGACCCAGCGGGTGCGAGCGCAACTGGTCCCGCTGATCCGCCAGTACGCGGTCGCGAAGGCGTCCCGCGAGGAGATCGACTACGCCGATCAGATGGCTATCGCCGCCAGGATCGCCGTCCGGCACCCCGAGGTCGGGGCGGTGGAGCGGGCCAGGTACCAGGTCGTGCTGCTCGATGAGTTCCAGGACACCAGCCATGCGCAGCTTGAGTTGCTGCGGGCGCTGTTCGCCGGCGGGCACCCGGTTACCGCCGTCGGCGACCCGTGCCAGTCGATCTACGGCTGGCGCGGGGCAAGCGCGGGCAACATGAAGCGGTTCGCCGATCACTTCCCGCCGGCCACCCTGGCGGGTTCTGGCCCTCCGGGCGCTGACCGGCCGGCTGCCGAGGTCCGGCTGCTGTCCACGAGCTTCCGCAACACCGGCCGGGTTCTCGATGCGGCCGCGGCCGTGCAGCGTGACCTGCGGCTGATCGCTCCCGAGGTGCCGAGGCTGGTCGCCCCGCCCGGCCGGTCCGACCGCGGCGAGGTGACCTGCGCCCTGCTTGAGACCAGCGCCGACGAGGCTCGCTGGATAGCCGGGCAGATCCGCGGCCTGCTCAGCCTCGAGCCCGGCCTTGCCCCGGACGGCCGGCCCTGGCCCGACGGGCGGCCGGACACGGTCCGGCCGTCGGACATCGCGGTGCTGTGCCGTAAGCGCGCGCAGTTCGCCGACCTGCGGGCCGCTCTTGAGCATGCCGGGATCCCGGTCGAGGTGGTCGGCCTGGGTGGCCTGCTGACAGTTCCCGAGGTGGCCGACATAGTCGCGACGCTGCGGGTGCTGCATAGCCCGTCCGCCTCGGATGCCCTGGCTCGGATCCTGACCTCGGCCAGGTGGCGGATCGGCCCGCGGGATCTGGTCGCGCTCGGCGCCCGCGCCAGGGAGCTTGCCAGGGACGAGACCGGCCAGAGCGATCCGGCGGCAGGAGTGCCAGCCGAGAATCCGGACTTCCTGGCCTCGGCAGTGGCCGACTTCACCGCCGAGACCGGCAGCCTGGTCGAGGCCCTGGATGACCTCGGCAGATCCTCGGCCTACTCCCCGGAGGGATACGCGCGGCTCAGTGCGCTGGCCGGCGAGCTTCGGCAGCTTCGCCGCCACGCCGGGCGACCGCTGCCGGAACTCGTCGTAGAGGTAGAACGGACGCTCGGCCTGGACGTGGAGGTCGCGATCCGGCCGGGCACCGATCCGGTTACCGGCCGCGCCGACCTGGATGCGTTTGCCGACGCCGCGGCGGCGTTCGCGGGGGACGCTCAGGAACCCACCCTCGGGGCGTTCCTCGCCTACCTGACCGCCGCCGAGGCCGAGGAGTTCGGGCTGGAGGCCGGTCAGGTCAGCGACACCGACTCGGTCAAGCTGGCGACCGTGCATTCGGCGAAGGGACTGCAGTGGGCTGCCGTCTTCGTGCCCGGGCTGTCCGCCGGGCCCAAGTCGCAGATCTTCCCGGCCCGGCCGCGGCTGTCCAGTCGGTGGACGGACAATCCCCGGCTGGTGCCGTTCTGGCTTCGCGGCGACGCGGCCGATCTGCCGGGCCTCGCCGGGCTGGATAAGGCTTCGCTGGACGCCTTCAAGCAGGCCTGCGCCGATCGTCAGCTAGCCGAGGAACGACGGCTGGCCTACGTGGCAGTCACCCGGGCCGCCTACTGGCTGGGCTGCAGCGGCTACTGGTGGGGTCGGGGCAAGTCACCGCTCGGGCCGTCGGCCTTCCTGACCGAGGTGCGGGGCGTCTGCGAGGCGGGCGGCGGGCAGGTCGCGGCGTGGGCTGATCCGCCGGAGGACGGCGCGGTCAATCCGGTGCTCGCGGTACCGCTGACCGCGTCCTGGCCTGACTTCGAGGCGCCGGCGGCCGAACGGCTGCGGGCCGTGCGGGAGGCCGCGGATCTGGTGCGTGCGGCCGCGGATCCTCAGGCTGCCGGGGACCGAGGCGGTGATCGGGTTCCGGACGGCGTGCCCGAGCAGTATGCCGCGATGGTCGCCGGCTGGGCGGCCGATACCGACCTGCTACTCGCCGAACGGGCGAAACGCCGGTCCGATGGTGCGATCCCCGTTCGCCTGCCGCAGCGGATCGCGGTGTCCGCCCTGGTCGCGATGGCCAGGGATCCGGCTGCCCTGGCCGCGTCCATCCGGCGTCCGATGCCACGCCCGCCTGCCCCCCGGGCCGAGCGGGGCACCGCCTTCCATCGCTGGCTGGAGGAGCGCTTCGGCCCCATGCGGCTGATCGATCCCGATGATCTGGCCGGCGCCGGCGACGCTGACCTGGTGGCCGACGACGCCGACCTGGCCGAACTCAAGGCGGCGTTCGAGTCGGGTGCCTGGGGGCAGCGGCTGCCGGTGCAGGTCGAGGTGCCGTTCGAGACCAGGGTGGGCGATCGCCTGGTCCGCGGCCGGATCGACGCGGTGTTCGCCGACTCCCCGCTGGGGGGCTTCGACGTCGTGGACTGGAAGACCGGCCGTCCGCCCGGCGCCGCCGCCGAGCAGCGGGCCGTCGCGATCCAGCTGGCGGCGTACCGGCTGGCCTGGGCGGCCCTGGCCGGTGTGCCGGTGGAACAGGTGCGGGCCGCGTTCTACTACGTGCGCGAGGACCGGACCGTTCGCCCGGCCGACCTGCTGGACGCTGCTGGCCTCGCCGCGCTGATCAGCGAGATACCGGCCGAGCAGTGAGTGGCCGCCGCTGGCCGGGTGGCCCGCTGGCCGGGTGGCCCGCTGGCCGCTGGCACCGGGCCGCTAGCGGGGCTGTCGAACCGCCTGGGTCTGGGTGACCTGAGCCACGAGATGGCCGTCGGCGGCGGTGACAGTCGTCTGCACCATCACCACGGTGCGGCCCCGGTGCAGCGGCACCGCGTCCGCGCGAACCGTCCCGGCGCGGACCGGCCTGAGCAGATGGGTGGTCGACGTCATCGTCGCGGTCGTCGCGCCGCTCGGCAGCCCCAGGTAGGCGACCAGGGCACCGGCCGTGTCGGCCAGGGTCATCAGCGCACCACCGTGCAGGATCCCGTCGGCCGTGCACAGCCGGGGCGCCCAGGTGAGCCGGGCCACGACCAGTTCCGGGCCCGCCTGGTCGAGCACGATGCCCAGATCGCGGGCCAGCGGCATCGCGTCGATGAGATCGTCCAGGTTGGCTGCCATCGGCTCAGTCTGGCAGCGGCACCGGCCTCTCGGGGCGCGCTCCGGTGACATACCACCCGTTGTGGCCTCGCATACCGGGCATTCCGGGCGCGATCATGGGCCTAGCGCGTGGTACGTCGGCCCCGTTCACGTCATCCCCGCCCGGGACGGCGGTCTAGAGTACGTCGGAGAATCAGCGGCCACAGCCGTCCCGCAACACGCACTCAGGCAAAGGCAGAACGCGCCATGCAGTCCGACGTCCGGTCTTACATCGATGATCACGCCCGCGAGTTCTATGACGCGCTGAAGCAGTGGCTGACCATTCCGTCGATCTCGGCGGACCCGGCCCGCGCGGGTGACGTGCGCCGGTCGGCGCAGTGGCTCGCCGGGCACCTGTCCGGGACCGGGTTCCCGGTCACCGAGGTCTGGGAGACCGGCAGCGGAGCCGAGCCCGGTCTGCCCGCCGTCTACGCGGAGTGGCCCGCCGCCGACCCCGGCGCGCCGGTCGTGCTGATCTACGGCCACCACGACGTGCAGCCGGTCGAGCCGCTGGATGAGTGGGACTCGCCGCCGTTCGAGCCCGCCGAGCGGGATGGCCTCATCCTTGCCCGAGGCGCCTCAGACGACAAGGGCCAGGTGCTGTTCCACGCCCTAGGCATCGGGGCCTGGCTGGCCAGCCACGACGCGAGCGCCCCGCCGGTCACGCTGAAGATGATCGTCGAGGGCGAGGAGGAATCCGGCTCGCCGCACTTCGCCGACCTGCTGCGGCGCGAGCGCGACCGGCTGGCCTGCGACGTGATCGTGGTCACCGACACCTCGATGTGGGCGGCCGACGTGCCGTCGATGTGCACCGGCATGCGCGGCGTGGTCGACGCTCAGATCGATGTGTACGGACCGGAGCGCGATCTGCATTCCGGCTCGTTCGGCGGCGCCGTGCCGAACCCGCTGCACGCGCTCGCCGACCTGCTGGCCGGCCTGCACGATGCCGACGGCCGGGTGACGCTGCCCGGGTTCTACGACAAGGTCCGCCCGCTGACCGACGCCGAGCGCGAGTTGTTCGCCCGGCTGCCGTTCGACGAGAAGGCGTGGCTGGCCACCGCGGGCAACAGCGGCGCCGCGTTCGGCGAGGCCGGCTACAGCACCATCGAGCGGCTGTGGGCCAGGCCGACCGCCGAGATCAACGGCATGTGGGGCGGGCACACCGGGCCCGGCGGCAAGACCATCGTGCCCCGCGAGGCGCACGCGAAGCTGTCCTTCCGGGTGGTCGCCGACCAGGACCCGGCCGACGTGGCCGGGATGCTCAGGGATTACGTCGCGCGGCGCGGCCCGGCCGGGGTCGAGGTCATCGTCACCGTGGACGGGCCAGGCGTGCGGCCCTCGTTCTCGCCGATCGACTCGCCCGCCGTCGCCGCCGGACGGCGCGCGATGGAGCGGGCCTTCGGCCGCGAGGTGCTCTTCACCAGGGAAGGCGGCAGCGGGCCCGAGGCCGATCTCACCGACATCCTCGGCGCTCCGCTGGTATTCATCGGGGTCGGCCTGGACGAGGACCAGATTCACGCCCCGAACGAGCGGGTCGACGCCGCCCTGCTGCTCAAGGGCGCCGAGTCCGCCGCCTACCTGTGGGACGAGCTTGCCGCCGCCGGGGACGAACTGACCGGCGGCCGCTAGCCCGCTACCGGGTAATGGCGAGGGCGCTCGGCACCGAGAACACCCTGCCCGTCCTGATCGGGCGGCCTGCCCGGCCGGTCGCGACGGTGATCGGGGTGACCGTGCCCGACCCGGAGTTGGCGACCAGCAGGGTCCCGCCGCCCGGGGCGAGCACCATCGCGACCGGGCTGATACCTACCGGGATCTTCCGGCCAGCGCGGTTGCCGGCGACCGTGATCGGGGTCACGGTGCCGCGGTACAGCCGTGACCCGTACTGGTTCAGGACGTACACGGTCCGCCCGTTCGGGGTGATAGTCACCGCGTCGGGCATGGTGCCGACCATGATTGGGCGGCCGGCCCGGCCGGTGCCGGCCGTGATCGGCGTGACGGCGCCCTGGCTGCTGGCGTGCGAGCCGACCCCGCCCCGGTCCACGACGTAGATGGTCCGCCCGTCGGGCGTGATCACGATCGGGCCGGGCGTCCAGCCCACCCTGATCGGCCGGCTGGCCTTGTTGGTCGCGGTACGGATCGGCGTGACACTGCCGATCCCCGTTCTCGGGCCGCGCGAGTTCACGACGTAGAGCATGTGCCCGCCCGGCGCCATGGCCATGGCGACCGGTTGGTAGCCCACCGTGATCGGCGCTCCGACGAACCGGTCGGTCGTGGTGTCAAGCCGCGCGACGAAGCCCCGACTGGCTGGCCCGGGCACCACCAGCACGTAACCGGTTCCGCCGGAGGCGGAGAAGGTCATGGACCACGCGATGCCGCCGATCGCGATCCGCTTCCTGGCCCGGTTGGTCCGCGTCGTCACCGGGATCACGAAGCCGACTCCGCTCGGGCTCTGGTAGCCCAGGACGTAGACGGTACGGCCGTTCGGGGCCATGACCACCGACACCAGGTTCGCGCCGAGTCCGAAGTCGATCGTCGCCTCGACCTTATTCGTTGCCGCGCTGATCGCCGTGAGCGTGTCCATGCCGGGATTGAGCACGTACACGGTCCGGTCGTTGGGCGTGACCACCAGGTAGGGACCCGGGTTCGCGGTGGCATTGGGATTGTGTCCCACCCTGATCGCCGGCAGCACTCGCCGGGTCGCCACCCGGACCGGCCGGACGAAACCGGTTCCCTGGCTGTAGACGTACAGCGTCGCCGGGGTCAGGCTCCGCGCGGTGTCCGGCGTCCGGCCGGCGCCGACCGCCGCCTGCGCGCCGGCCGGGACCATCGCGACGAGTGCGAGGCCGGCCAGAGCGACGAGCGAGTGCTTGAGCATGCCTTGCTCCTCAGGGGGCGATCGGCGGGAGATCGCGAATGACAATGGCTAGATAGCATTACATAATGGTATAACTAGCTGCCATTGGCGGCGGATCAGTCCGGGGCCGGGCGTGCTGTCCGCGCCGCCCGCGCCGTCCGGACCGGGTGCGCCGTCCGGTCGGAATGACGGTCAGTCGGTCACCCGGCGCTGCCGGGCAGGGCGGGCGTCAGCAGATGGCTCAGCCACCGCAGCGCCTGGGGAAGCTCCCGCCGCCAGGTGAAGTAGTTGTGCCCGCCATGCCGCAGGATGAGCGAGAAGCCGCGCATCGGCGGGTGAATCAGATGCAGGAAGGCCAGGGTGCCCGGCAGGTTCTTCTCCCCGCTGGCGCTCGAGGCGACCAGCACGGACACCGGCGGCGCGGGCAGGTGCCGCAGTCGCCAGTCGAGGTTGTTCTCATTGCGGTAGGCGACGCTGCTGCCGTAGAGATTCCCGGTGGTGCGATCGCGGGCCGCGGTGTAGTACCCGGACATGCCGACGGCGGCCGCGAACTGGTCCGGGTACAGCATCGCGAGCTTCGCCGCGCAGTACGCGCCGGTCGAGTAGCCGATCACGGACCATCCCGACCGGGCGCTCTGCACCCGGAAGGCGTGCTCGATCGCGAGCGGGACGTCCCGGCCGAAGAACGTCGCGACCTGCGGGCCCGCCGGGATGTTGGTGCACTCGGTGTCCCTGGGGAGCGCGACCGAGGGGTTCAACATCAGGTAGACCGCGGGCCGGATCTGGCCTGCCCCGGTGAGCCGGGCCGCGATGGCGGGCAGGTGCAGCAGGTGCATCAGGTTGATCGTGTCGTTCGGGTAGCCGGTGAGGGCCAGTACGACCGGGAACCTCGCCCGGGCGTAGGCGGGCTGGAAGTACTGCGGCGGCAGGTAGACGTACTCGTCGTACTCGCTGATTCCGGAGTACTGGCCGTGCACAGTGATCCGAAGCACGGCCCCGGACCTGGCCGGGGAGTTCGCGCCGGCGCCCTTGCCCGCGCCCGCCCGTGCGGTCAGCGCGCTCGCCCCCGGCCCGGTCGCTAGCTGGCCGCCGGACAGGTGCAGCGCCGAGCCGCCCAGGTAGGTCGTGCCGATACTGCTGCCGGTGATCGTGACCAGCCTGGCCGGGCTGGCGGCGGTCCCCGCGCCGGCCGTCCAGACCTGCCGAACGGTGCCGGATCCGAGCAGCTCGGACCAGCTACCGAAGAATCCGAACGAGTCGTTGAGCAGCGTCACCACGGCGATCAGGACCAGCGCCTGGCCGCCGATGACCAGGCCCGCGCGGGCCGCGATCCGGGTCGGGCGCTGGCGTGCCAGCCGCGGCCAGAGCCACACCGTGAGCGCGCCGAACCCGACCGCGGCGATGATCGTGAGCCAGCCGAACAGGCCGCTCGTGAGCCCCATCGATCCCCCCTGTATGCCCGGCTAGGCCCGGGCCTGCCCGGGCCCAAGCGCCCGGCCGAGCCAGTCAAGTACATGCGCCAGCGGCCACGGCCCGGTGGCCAGCGGGGTCGATGCCGCGCGCATCGGCGCCCTGGCCAGCGCGAGGAACGGGGCCGCCGCCCGGGTGGTCCCGGTGAACAGCACCGACACCGGCTGCGGCGGATCGTGCCTGGCCAGCCAGAGCAGGTTGTCCTGCCGGGCGAACTGCGGGCTGTGCGGAACGACCGGCGGACCGGGCGGCGCCTGGTAGCCGGCCGGCGGAAGAGCGGCGGCGCCGAAGATCGCCGCGCTGGTCAGCGTCGTCGCCAGCGCGCAGTACCCGCCCGAGGCATCGGCGAGCAGCCCCCAACCGCCGGGCCGCACCGCGACCCGGTAGCTGGTGCTGATCGCGGCCGGCAGGTCCTGGGTGAGGAAGGCGGCCGCCTGGGGCCCGCCGGGCACGTTGACGCAGCCGCGATCGGTGCCCGGGCCAGGCCGGAGCGTCACCAGGATCGAGGGCCGCATCCGGCCGGCCAGGATCTCCCTGGTCGCGCTGGCCGCCAGCCGGGCACTGCCATAGGGCGAGGTCCGGCTGCCCGCCGCCGACGAGATCGCGACCACGACCGGATACCTGGTCCCGGCCCGGGCGCCTCGCGCGTAGCCCGGCGGCAGGTAGACGTGGGCGGTCATGGTGATCCCGGAGATCTGGCCGTGCACCCGCACCCGCTCAAGGACCGCGGTGTCCCGCGGTCGGCCGGGAACCCGGATGGCGGTCGCGCCGAGAACGGTGATCGCCGATGCCGACCTGGCCCGGCTCTCGTGCAGCGCGGTCAGCCTGCCGCCGCCGGAATACCGGCCGAGCAGGTCGGACCAGGATGAGTAGAAGTTGCCTGCCCGGTTGGCGGCCACCAGGATCAGGCTCAGCATCGTGGCCTGGGCGACGGCCAGCGCGGTGGCGCGCAGCGCGATCCGCCCGGCGCCCCGGCCCGCCAGTCGAGGCCAGCCCCAGATCAGCCCGACCCAGGCAACCAGCACGAGGCCGGCCAGCAGGTACAGCAGGGTGCGGCTGGTCAGGCCGGGCACGACCACCTCCTACCAGGCTCGGTGCGGGGACTTGCGGTTCGGGGCCGGGACCGCGCGTGCCGGAGCCCGTGAGCGGCGCATTCCGCCTGACCAACGCCCGGGGATCCGGCAAAGTGCCCGGTGCGGGGTCTTGGAGCGTGAGCCGCCAGGCACTGCCGGCCTGGCCCGGTCCGCCAGGCCGTATTCTGAGCCGGTGGTACCTCCCGAGCCGGTCACGCCCGGTCCACTGGCACTGACCAGAAGCACGGTTGAGCGGAGCACGACCCGCCGGTCCGACGACGGCTGGCTGGCTGAAGCCTGGGCCAGCCCATCCAGCCGGGTGCTGGTGGTGCAGGACGGCGAAGCACTGGCCAGGTTCGGCGACAACGGCGCGGAATTGCTGTTCGTATCGCCGGGGCAGGCCCCCGAGGGCACCAGGTTCCTGCTCGGCGTGGACTCCGCCGACGTCGCCTACTTCGGCGTGGCCGCGGCCCTGCCGGACGCCCCGGATGCGACCGTCCGGCCCGCCGGGCTCCGTACCGTCGGGGCGGTGCTCAGTGACCGGGACGCTGGGCTGCTCACGCACGCGGTCGCGCTGGCCAACTGGCACGCGTCGGCCGGGTTCTGCCCGCGGTGCGGCGCCGCAACTGACCCGGCACCGGCCGGCCATATCCGGCGCTGCTCGGCGGAGGGGACCGACATCTTCCCGCGGATCGACCCCGCCGTGATCATGCTGATCACCGATCCGGGCGATCGGTGCCTGCTGGCGCGGAACACCCGTTGGCCGGCCGGCCGGGTCTCGGTCCTGGCCGGGTTCGTTGAGCCGGGGGAGTCCGCGGAGGCGGCCGTTGCGCGCGAGGTTCGCGAGGAAACCGGCGTGGTCGTTGGGGCGGTCCACTACGCGGCCAGCCAGCCGTGGCCGATGCCGTTCAGCCTGATGCTCGGGTTCCGCGGCGAGGCGGTCGAGACCCGGATCGAGGTCGACGACGACGAGATCTCCGAGGCCGCCTGGTACAGCCGGGACGATCTGCGCGAGGCGCTGGTGTCCGGCCGGCTGCGGATGCCGCCGTCGCTGTCGATCTCGCGCTGGCTGATCGAGACCTGGTACGGCGGCCCGCTGCCCGCCTCCGCCTGACGCCTGCGGCTCCGGCCAGCCCGGCCGGCCCGGTCGGCCCGCCGCCGGTCAGCCGCGGTCAGCCCGCGGCGGCCCGCCGCCAGGCCGCCAGCGCCGCGCTGATGTCAGCGGGACCGACGTCCCGGTGGGTGAGCATCCGGACCTTCCCGCTGACCATCGTGACCAGCAGGCCCTCGGCCCTGAGCCGGTCGGCCCATTCCGGGGCTGACCGCCCGGTCCCCGCCACGTCCACGAACACGATGTTGGTCGGCACCGCGGCCGGGTCGACCGCGCCGGGCAGCAGGTCGGCGATGCCCTCGGCGAGCACCCGGGCGTTCTCGTGGTCCTCGTGCAGTCGCTTCGGGCCCTCGTCGAGCGCGATCAGGCCGGCCGCCGCCATGATCCCGGCCTGCCGCCAGGCGGCGCCGAAGAGCACCTTGATCCGCCGGGCCGACCTGATGAACTCGGCGCCGCCGCAGAGCATCGAGCCGATCGGCGCGCCGAGTCCCTTGGACAGGCAGAACATCATCGCGTCCACCTGCGCCGCGTACGCGCTGACCGGCGCGCCGGTGACCGCGCAGGCGTTGAAGATCCGCGCGCCGTCCAGGTACAGCGGCACCCCGGCGGCCTGGCAGGCCGCCCGGATCGCGCGGACCTGATCGACCTGGTACACCGATCCGCCGCCGACCTGGTGGGTGTTCTCGATGGCCACCAGGTCGACCGCGGTCACGTCGTACGGGTCGGGCGCCAGCGCCGCGGCCACCTGCCCGGGCGTGAGCAGGCCGCGGTCGGCGGCGATGGTGCGGAACGTGACTCCGGACAGCGCGGCAGCGGAGGCGGCCTCCATCCCGCAGACGTGCGCGGACTCCTCGCAGACCACCAGGTTCCCCGAGCGCGCCAGCGCGTGCAGCGCGATCTGGGTGCACATCGTCCCGGACGGCAGGTAGAGCGCCGCGTCCATGCCGGTGACCTCGGCCGCCCGGTCCTGCAACCGGTTGACGGTCGGGTCGTCGCCGAACCAGTCGTCACCTACCTCCGCGTCCGCCATCGCGCGGCGCATCGCCTCGGTGGGCCTGGTTACCGTGTCGGAGCGCAAGTCGATAGGTGCGGTCATGGCTGTCACCTTATGGGAGTATGACCCGGGAGACCCCAGGCACCCGGCACGGCCGGGAAGCCCCGCCCGCCCGCTGGCCGACCGCGAGGAGCGACCGTGGCCCTGATCGGGACGTTGCTGAGGAATCGCCGGGCCGGTCAGTCGCGCCTGGCCTGGAACGCGCCGAACCTGGCGGGTACCGAGACCATCACGCTGAGCAGCCCGGACTTCGCCCACGGCGGCGGCATACCAGCGGTGCACGCTGCGAGGCGAGCCGGCGGCCGGAACATGTCCCCGGCGCTGGCCTGGTCAGCCGTGCCGGAGCGGACGGCGCAACTGCTGCTGGTGATCGAGGATCCGGACGCTCCGATGAGCACGCCGTTCGTGCACTGCGTCGCCGTGCTCGAGCCGTCGGTGACCGGCCTCGCCCAGGGCGCGCTCGGCGCGGCCGAGACGACGCCGGGGGTGCGCGTTCTGCGGTCGGGCACGGGACGGGGCTATCTGGGACCCGCGCCGATCAGGGGCCACGGCCCGCACTCCTACGTCTTCCAGCTTTTCGCCCTGGGTCAGCCCCTCACGGCGGCGGCCGGCGGCGCGGCCCTGGAATCGGCCCGGCCGCGCGACGTGCTGGCCGCCGGCGGAGACGTAGTCGGGCGCGGCCGCCTGGACGGTTCTTACGAGCGAGCCTGATCCCGGTCCCGCGGCGGCGGTACAGTCCAACGGGACCCGGCCGCATCCGCGCAGCCGGGCCGTCCGTCGGCAGGGAGCGAGCAGCGGATGAAGGCCCTGGTCAAGGTCCGTGCGGAGGCAGGACTGGACCTCCTGGACGTCCCGGTGCCGGAGGTCGGCAGGGATGACGTGCTGATCCGGGTGCTGCGCACCGGGGTCTGCGGCACCGACCTGCACATCTACGCGTGGGACGGCTGGGCGCGGGAGAACGTGCCCGTCCCGCAGGTGATCGGCCACGAGTTCGTCGGCGAGATCGTCGAACTCGGCGCCGACGTCGCCGACCTCGCGGTGGGTGACCTGGTCAGCGGGGAGGGCCACCTGGTCTGCGGCCGGTGCCGGAACTGCATGGCCGGGCGGCGGGTGATGTGCGCGCATACCAAGGGCGTCGGGGTCAACCACCCGGGCGCCTTCGCCGAGTACATCGCGCTGCCGGCCGGCAACATCTGGCGGCACAACCCGGACATCGACCTGGATGTCGCGGCGATCTTCGACCCGTTCGGCAACGCGGTGCACACCGCGCTCACGTTCCCGGTGCACGGCGAGGACGTGCTGATCACCGGGGCCGGCCCGATCGGCATCATGGCCGCGATCGTCGCCAGGCACGCGGGCGCCCGCCACATCGTCGTCACCGACGTCTCGCCGTACCGGCTGGACCTGGCCAAGCGGGTCGGGGTCACGGTCGCGGCCGACACCAGGCAGACCCCGCTCCAGGAGATCATGGCGGACCTGGGCATGCGCGAGGGCTTCGACGTCGGCATGGAGATGTCCGGCAAGCCCGCCGCGATGCGCGAGATGCTCACCGCGATGACGCACGGCGGCAAGGTAGCCATGCTCGGCCTGCCGTCGGAGCAGTTCGCGATCGACTGGGGTCACCTGGTGCTCAACATGATCACGATCAAGGGCATCTACGGCCGGGAGATGTTCGAGACCTGGTACTGGATGTCGGTGCTCACCCAGTCCGGCGTGGACATCAGCCCGGTGGTCACCCACCGGTTCGCCGCGGACGACTACGAGAACGCGTTCGCGACGGTGCGCTCCGGCGAGTGCGGCAAGGTCGTGCTGCAATGGGCGGAGCGGTCCTGACCGGCGGCCAGCGGTCGGCCGGGTAGCGAGCAGTCAACGAGCACGGGAGGCCAACGATGTTCTCCAGCGTCCAGCCCCAGATCGCCGACGAACTCGGCCAGATCCGCGCCGACGGGCTGTATAAGAACGAGCGGGTGATCGCCAGTCCGCAGCGCGCCATGATCGAGGTTGCCGACGGCGCGCAGGTGCTCAACCTGTGCGCGAACAACTACCTGGGCCTGGCCGACGACCCGCGGATCATCGCGGCCGCCAAGGACGCCCTGGACCGCTGGGGCTTCGGGATGGCCAGCGTCCGCTTCATCTGCGGCACCCAGGACATACACAAAGAGCTTGAACGCAAGCTTTCGGGGTTCCTGCGCACGCAGGACACGATCTTGTACCCGTCCTGCTTCGACGCCAACGGCGGGCTGTTCGAGACCATCCTGGGTGAGCAGGACGCGGTGATCAGCGACGAGCTGAACCACGCCTCGATCATCGACGGGATCCGGCTCTGCCGGGCGCAGCGGTTCCGGTACCGGAACCGGGACATGGCCGATCTGGAAGAGCAGCTGAAGGCGGCCGCGGGCGCGCGCCGTCGGCTGATCGCCACCGATGGCGTCTTCTCGATGGATGGCTACGTCGCGCCGCTGCGTGAGATCTGCGACCTGGCCGAGCGGTACGACGCGATGGTGATGGTGGACGACTCGCACGCGGTGGGGTTCGTCGGGCCGACCGGCCGCGGCACGCCGGAACTGCACGGGGTAGCCGACCGGGTCGATATCGTCACCGGCACGCTCGGCAAGGCGCTGGGCGGTGCCAGCGGCGGGTACACCAGCGGCCGGGCGGAGATCATCGACCTGCTGCGACAGCGTTCCCGGCCGTACCTGTTCTCCAACTCGGTCGCCCCGGCCGTGGTCGGCGCGTCCCTGAAGGTCCTTGACCTGCTGGAGACCAGTGACGACCTGCGGGCGCGACTGCGCGAGAACACCGCCTGGTTCCGGGCCAGGATGACCGAGCTTGGCTTCGACATCCTGCCCGGCGACCACCCGATCGTGCCGGTCATGATCGGTGACGCGGCCCGCGCCGCCCGCCTTGCCGACCTGCTGCTCGGCAAGGGCATCTACGTGATCGGGTTCAGCTACCCGGTGGTGCCGGTCGGCAAGGCCAGGATCAGGACCCAGGTCTCGGCCGCGCACTCGCGGGCGGACCTGGAACGGGCCGCGACCGCGTTCGCCCAGGCCCGCGACGAACTCGGCTGAGCCCGCCCTGGCCCGCTGAGCCCCGGCCGGGCGAATCCGGCCGGGGCCGCCTGGTCAGTCCGTGCGACCCGGAGAGCCGCCCGCGATCTCGTAGGACCACAGTTCGCTGCTGACCGCGACCGGACTGGCGCCCTGGCCGCCGCCGTGCTCGTGCCCGTCACCGCTGCCGTGCCCGTCACCGCTGCCGTGCTCGTGCCCGGCGCCGTGACCGTTGCCCGCACCGGCCTGGCGGTGGCCGTGCCCGAAGGCCGGCGAGTGCAGCCAGGCCTGGAACGACTCCTCGTCCCGCCATCGGGTGACGACCAGCCACGTGGTCCGGTCGTCGGTCGGCTTGAGCAGTTCGAAGCCCTCGAATCCGTCCTGGTTGTCGACCGCCCCGGCGCGGGCGGCGAACCGGCGGGCAAGTTCGTCCCCGCTGTCGGCCGGCACGGTGATGGCGTTGATTTTTACGATCGTCATGGGTCCGATCATGCCAGCGCCCCCGGGGTGCCCTGGTCGGCGAGGAGTCCGCGGGGACCGGCCGGGTCTGCGGGAACGCGCGGCCGGTGTGGGCGTGTCGCGAGGCCGATGTGCCGATCTGTGACCAATAATGACGCTTCATGCCCGCTCGTTGCCGCCGCGCCTGACCGACGCGACATGTGCCTCGGACATACCCATGCGCTTTCCGGCCTGCTCGCCGGGACCGCCGTCGGCCTGTATCTCACCCACCTGCCGCCAGCCCGCCTCGCGCTGTTCGCCGGGATCACCGCGGGCGCGGCCGTGCTGCCCGACATCGACCACCCCGAGTCCTCGCTCGCGCATTCGTTCGGCTTCCTGACCAAGGCCGTCGCCTGGCTGGTCGGCCGGATCTCGGGCGGTCACCGGCATCTGACGCACGCCGTGCTCGGGGTCGCGGGCTTTACCGAACTTGCCACGCTGGCGGTCTCCCACCGGCGGGACACGGCGGGGGCGGTCGGGCTTGGCGTGCTGCTGGCCGTGATCCTCGCCAGCGGACTGTACGCGATGCGGGTGACCGGGCACGGCGCCGACGTACTGGCGATCGGGGGAGCGGCCGCGATGGTGGTGACCGGCACCGGGCTCTCCCTGGTGGCGGTGGCCGTCGGGGTCGGCTGCTCGGTGCACGTGATCGGCGACATGCTCACCGATGAGGGCTGCCCGCTGCTGTTCCCGCTCAGCGGATACCGGTTCCGGCTGCTGCCCGGGCCGCTGGCCTTCACCACCGGCACCTTCCCCGAACTGTGGGTGCTCGATCCGGCCCTGCTTGCCGGGCTTGGCCTGCTGATCTACCGGGGGATCAGCACCGGGGCCATCCCGGTCCGGCTGTGAGCCGGAAACTCGTTTGCCAGGCCAGGACCGGGTCGCCATGCTGTCCCGATGACGACGACATGGACCGCGCCGCCGGTGTCCCGCGCTGAGCCGCCCGAGGTGGCTGGCGAGCGCGAGGCCCTGCAGGGCTGGCTGGACTACCATCGCCGTACTCTGCTGCACAAGTGCGCGGGGCTGACCAGGGAGCAACTCACCGCCCGGGCTGTCGCGCCGTCCTCGCTCTCGCTACTCGGCCTGGTGCGGCACATGGCCGAGGTGGAGCGCGCCTGGTTCCGCCGCAGGCTCGGCGGCCAGCCGGACCTGCCGATGCTGTACTGCGACGACGAGCATCCAGATGGCGACTTCGACCTGACCGAGGCGGCCGGCGCTGAGGCCGACTTCGCGGCGTTCCTGGCCGAGTGCGAGCTTGCCGACGCGGAGGCGGGCGGCCGGTCGCTGGACCAGACCTTCGCAAGTCCGCGTGGCGGGACGCCGATCGACCTGCGCTGGGTGTATCTGCACATGATCGAGGAGTACGCCAGGCACAACGGCCACGCCGACATCTTGCGCGAGCAGATCGACGGCGTGACCGGCGACTGACGGGCCAGCGGCCGGCGGCCCGCGAGCTGCCAGCCACGGCTGACCCGCGTCGGCGTCAGCGGCGTGCGGTCAGTGACCACACCAGCGCCGCTGCCGAGACTGGCAGCAGGTAACGGCTGGCCGCGCCCGGCGGGGTATGAGCGGTGACGAGTTTCTTTCGGCGGCCGATCCCGACGCGCAGGGCCTGCTCGGCGGTGACGGTCGCCCACATCAGCGGCACCAGTCCCCGGTAGCGGAGCACCGCGACCCAGATCATGCCCGACTCAAGGAACTGTGCACCGCCCCACTGTGCGAGCAGGCTGATCGCGTTCGCCCCGCCGTCGCCGCGGGTGTCGATGGACGCGATCGTCCCGGCCCCGCTGTCCGGGGCGATGATGTGCACCAGACTCCGAGCGGTCCCGGCGACGTTGTAGGCGGCGAGCAGCGCGACCGCCCCAGTAGGGCCAGCAAATCGACTCGGGTCCGCAGGAAGCAGCCGGTTCAGTAGGCTCACAGCCGCCGACGGTACCAGCCAGGATCGGCTCCGTCGGGTGCCGCGCCGTTGCCGGCCCCGGGCTCGGGCCCGAACCTCGCCGTCGCGCCGGACATGCCCGGAGCGGCGGATTCGCGCGGAGCGCCTGATTCACCCGGAGCGCCTGATTTACCCGGAGCGCCTGATTCACCCGGAGCGCCTGATTCACCCGGAGCGCCGCACTCGGCCGGGACCGCGCTGACCTGGTCCGCGGCGGCTACGGCTAGCTCGCACCAGACCACCTTGCCGAGCGGACCGGGCTCCCAGCCCCAGCAGAGGCTAACCGCCTCGACCACGGTCAGTCCGCGGCCGGTCTCGTCGGTGTCGGCGCCGTGCCGAGATGGCGGGAGCGGCGCCCGGGCGCTGTCGTGTACCTCGATGCGCACCAGGCGCGCGCCCGCCGCTACCCCCACGGCCACCCGGCCCGGTCCGGCCGGTCCGGCCGCCGGGTAGCCGGGGTCCCCGCCGACCGCCCGGACCGCGTTCGTGACCAGTTCGGAGACCACCAGGACCGCCGTGTCGATCAGGTCCGGCCCGACCGGCGGGCTAGCGCAGGCCAGACGCCCGGCGATCCAGTGTCTGGCGACCCGGACCGCGGCGGGCGTGACGGCGAGTTCAAGCTGGTCCCGGCAGGTCGGCGGATGTGCCACGAAGACGGCTCCGGTGCTGGCCCGGGACGTGTACATCACGGTCACTTCCAGTGCGATCTCGGTCGCGGCCAGGGCCGCGAATGCGTGCGCCCGTCAGTTGTCGAATGACTGTCCGGTCAGGCGCCCGGTGATTCATCTGGGCACCTTCGGCTACAGCCATAGTTCGGGAAGTTCCGGGCGGCCCGGCCCAGGAATCAGATCCTCCCTGTCCGCTGGGGAGAAACGCGGCGATAACGGCTAGCCGACCATTGTTCAGGGGTTACCGTCAAAGCAGCCGGTCCGATAGAGAACCCATGTCTTGAGGAAAGCGGCGAACGTGAGCGGTAAACCACGCAGCATGCGGCAGGCCCAGGCCGCGCACGCTGCCCGGCTCTTGGAACTGGGGCGCGGCTGGGCGGAGATCGGGGCAGTCTTCCAGGCGACCTACCGGGTTAATCCCCGGGTAGCGCTGCGGCTGGCGCATGGCTGGAGTCAGCCGCAGGCCGCCGCGCGGTGGACCGCGCGCTGGCCGGACGACCCGAAGACGTTCAAGAACTTCTCCTACTGGGAGCAGTGGCCGGGACCGACTGGCCACTCGCCGTCGCTGGAGACCCTGGACAAGCTCGCTCAGCTCTATGAATGCAAGATGACCGACCTGCTGGCCGACTGCCGCGATTACGGGGCGCGGCCGCCCGGTGGCACCGGTCCCCGGCTGCGGGTCGCCGACCGGCCGGCCGGCCAGGGCCGACCGTCGACTAGCGATCCTCCCGCGGCCTACGACCGGTTCGACGACTGGCGTGCTGCCGCCGCCACCTGCGCGGTTCCGGCCGCGTCCGGCACCGCGCTGCAGCGGGCGCTGGAGACCATCCGGCAGGCCAGGGCCAGCGATCTGGTCAACGCGACCGCCAGGTCCGACGAGCCTGGCCGGCTGCTGCGCCGCCGGACCCTGCTGCTCGAGGCAAGCGGCGCGCTGGCGGTGGTCGCCGCGGCGCCGGTGCTCGAGGTCCCGAAACTGGCCGACCGGGCGCACGGCGACGCGGCGCTGGTCGGTTACGCGGGCGAGGTGGTCGCTGGGCTGCGCAGGCTGGGCGGCGCGGTCGGGCCACGGACCACACTGCCGTCCGCGATGGCGCTGCGCTCGGCGATGGCGGCACTGGCCCGCAGCATCCCCGA
>JAJYTW010000225.1 GCA_021792855.1 Actinomycetes bacterium | reverse complement strand
CCGGCGCCTGGCGCCGGCCAGGGCCGCCACCCGGTCCGTCTCCGGTCCCCCGCCGGGGACGGACCGTCCTCCGAGCCCACCCGCCGGGTCCCGCTCGGGACGATCTGCGCCGCCAGGTCCGGGGACAAGGGCGGCAACGCGAACATCGGCATCTGGACCAGGGACGAGGAGTCCTTCGCGTGGCTGCGCGCGGCGCTGACCGCCGGCCTGCTGCGCGAGCTGATCACCGAGGCGGCCGCGCTGCCGGTCGACCGGTACGAGCTGCCGAACCTGCGCGCGCTGAACTTCGTCATCACCGGCCTGCTCGGGGATGGCGTGGCCGCGTCCACCCGGCCCGACCCGCAGGCCAAGGGGCTGGGCGAGTACCTGCGATCCCGGCTGGTCGACATCCCGGTCCGGCTGCTCCCGGCCGACGAGCGCGGCTGATCACCTACCCGAGGAAGGCGCCATGGAATTCAGCGAGACCGACGAGCATGTGGCGCTGCGGCAGGCGGTGGCCGCCATTGCCGGGAAGTTCGGCGGCGAGTACTACGCACGCAAGGCGGCGGCACACGAGCCGACCAGCGAGCTGTGGAAGGCCCTCGGCGAGCACGGGTACATCGGCATCAACCTGCCCGAGGACTATGGCGGCGGCGGCGCCGGGCTGACCGAGCTGACCATCGTCTGCGAGGAGACCGGCGCGCAGGGCGCGCCGCTGCTGCTGCTGCTGGTGTCCAGCGCGATCTGCGGGGAGATCATCGCCGACTACGGGACGGCCGAGCAGCGGGCGCGCTGGCTGCCCGGCCTGGCCAGCGGTGAGTCGCGGATCGTCTTCGCGATCACCGAACCGGACGCCGGGACCAACACCCACCGGCTCTCGACGACCGCGACCAGGGATGGCGCCGACTACCTGCTGTCCGGCCGGAAGTACTACATCTCCGGGGTGGACGTCGCCGACGCGATCCTGGTCGTCGCCAGGAGCGGACCGGACGACGCGGACGGCCGCACCCGGTTGTCGCTGTTCCTGGTCGACACCGATGCGCCGGGGCTGACCGTCGAGCCGCTGCCGGTGTCGGTGCAGGTGCCGGAACGGCAGTTCACGCTCTACCTCGATGACGTGCGGGTGCCCGCCGACCGGCTGATCGGGGGCGAGGGCGAGGGCTTCGGGCAGGTGTTCCACGGCCTGAACCCGGAGCGGATCACCGGCGCGGCGCTGTGCGTCGGGGTCGGCCGCTACGTGCTGGACCGGGCCGCCGCCTACGCGAGCACCCGGACCGTCTGGGATGTGCCGGTCGGCGCCCACCAGGGCGTCGCGCATCCCCTGGCCGAGGCCCGCATCCAGGTCGAACTGGCCGCGTTGATGACCCGGAAGGCCGCCTGGCTGCACGATCAGGGGCTGCCAGCGGGGGAGGCCGCGAACATGGCCAAGTACGCGGCCGCCGAGGCGGCCCTGGCCGCCGCCGATGCGGCGATCCAGACCCACGGCGGCAACGGTCTTTCGGCCGGGTACGGCCTGCTGCCCTACTGGGGGCTGGCCAGGCTGCTCAGGATCGCCCCGGTGAGCCGGGAGATGGTGCTCAACTTCGTCGCCCAGCACACCCTGGGCCTGCCCCGCTCGTATTAGGTGCCGCTACCCGAGGAGCTACCGTGCTGGACGAACAGATCGCCGACAACCTGATCCACCGGGTCAATGTGGGGGACAGCCTGCGGCGGATCGCCGCCCGGATGCCGGACGCCACCGCCCTGGTCGAGGGCGACCGGCGGCTCACCTACCGGCAGTTCAACGCCTGGGTCAACCGGGTGGCTAACGCCCTCGCGGCGCGCGGCTACGGCCGGGGTGACGCGCTCGCCCTGGCCTCGGGGAACAGCAGCGAGTTCCTGGTCACCTACTACGCCTGCGCCAAGCTCGGGGTGGTCTGCGTCCCGGTCAACCTGGGCTGGCGGCCGGCCGAGGTGGCCTACGTGCTCGGCCACTCCGAGGCTCGCGGCATCGTGGTCGAGAGCCAGCTTGCCGAGGCGATGGCCCCCGCGCTGGCCGAGGTGCCCGCGGTCGCCGACGTGGTGATCGCGCCGGGCACCGGCGACCCGGCCGCTGTCGGCCCGGACGTGGCTGGCCGCCCGGCGATCACGTTCGGCCAGCTAGCCGAGGGCGCCCCGGACGACGAGCCGCTGTGCTACGTGGCCGACCGGGATCCGATCAGCTACCTGTACACCTCCGGGACCACGTCGTTCCCGAAGGGCGTGGTCGGCAACCACACCGCGATCTACCTCGAGTCGATGTCGATGGCCCTGGAGGCCAGGTTCAACGAGACCGACCGGTTCGTCGCCATGATGCCGATGTTCCACACGGCGCAGCTCAACTGCCACTGCACCGCCGCGGTCATGGTCGGCGCCGCGATCTACATCGAGCGCGGGTTCTCGGCCGGCCGGCTGCTCGACCTGATCGAGGCCGAGCAGATCACCCAGATCTTCGGGCTGCCGATGATGTACCGGGAGATGCTCGAGCACGCCGACATCGGCCGCCGGGACCTGTCCAGCCTGCGCCGGGCGCTGTACGCGATGGCGCCGATGCCGCAGGAGCAACTGCGGCGCTGCATCGACACCTTCAAGTGCGACTTCTACCTGCTGTTCGGGCAGACCGAGATGAGCCCGACCACCACCTTGTTCCGGCCCGAGCATCAGCTCAGCCACAACGGTGCGGTCGGCACGCCGGTCACCAACATCGACGTCGCGATCATGGGACCGGATGGCGAGGTGCTGCCGCAGGGCGATCTTGGCGAGATCGTCTACCGCGGCCCGCACACGATGACCGGCTACCTGAAGGATCCCGCCGCGACCGCCACGGCGTTCGCGCACGGCTGGTTCCACTCCGGCGACGTCGGCCGGTTCGGCGACGACGGCATCTTGTGGTTCGCCGACCGGTACAAGGACGTGATCAAGACCGGCGGCGAGAACGTGGCCTCGATCGAGGTGGAGAAGGCGCTCTACGCCGCCGATCCGGGAATCGCCGAGGCGGTCGTGGTCGGCCTGCCGCACCAGCGGTGGAGCGAGGCGATCACCGCCTTCGTCGTGCCGCGCCAGGGCGTCAGCCTCGATCCGGCCGCGATCATCGCGGCCGTGAAGACGATCATCGACCCGTACAAGGCGCCGAAGTCGGTGGTGATCGTGGACCAGTTGCCGAAGACTTCCACTGGCAAGATCCAGAAAAACGTGATCCGGGACCGGCATCACGACCACTACCAGGTACCGGAGGCTTGACGCATGGCGGTGGCGGCAGGGCGCACCCGTGATCCGGACCGCAAGGAGAAGATCCTGCGCGCCGCCGCGGACCTGGTCGCCCGGAACGGCTTTCATTCGGTCTCGATGTCGGACATCGGCAGCGAGGCCGGCATCACCGGTTCGGGCATCTACCGGCACTTCGACGGAAAGTCCTCGATCCTGGTGGCGCTGTTCGACCGGGCCATGGACGACCTGCGCAGTCAGGAGCGGGAGATCCTTGAGCACGCGGCCGACCTGGGCCAGGCCCTGGCCGAACTAGTCGAGGGCCAGGTCGAGTTCGCCGTCGGCAGCAGGCAGCTTGCCCAGGTCTACTACAACGAGATCCGCAACCTGCCGGACGAGGATCAGGTGCGGCTGCGCCGCAAGCAGCGCCTGTACCTCGAGGAGTGGGTGCACATCGTCCGAGAGATCCACCCGGACCTCGACGACGCCGAGGCCCGCGCGATCGTGCACGCCGCGATCGGCGCGATCCAGTCAACCTTGTTTCACAACATCGGACTGCCCGCTGACCGGCTGCGCGCCGTGCTCACCCGAGCGGCCCGGTCCGTCCTGAGCCTGACTTCCCGAGCCTGACTCCCTGAGCCGCCCGTTCCCGCGCCCGATAGGACCCCGCCATGGACCTCGACGTCACCAGCCTGCACCACCGCCGGGCCGACCACCGCTGGGATCGCACCAGCGTCGGTGACCTGCTCGAGCGGGTCACCTGGTCGCTGCCCGACAAGCCGGCCATCATCGCCAGGCCCGGCGCCTGCTCCGACGAGTCGCTGTCCCGGCTGAGCTATCGCGAGGCCGACGAGATGGCCAACAGGGTCGCCAACGGACTGCTCGGCCTCGGGCTGACGCGAGGCGACGTGGTGATGCTGTTCTGCGAGAACTCGGTCGAGGCATGCCTGACCAAGATCGGCATCGCCAAGGCCGGGCTGGTCGCCGCCCCGGTCAACCCGATGATGGCCGCCGATCTGGTCGAGGCGATGATCGATTTGGTGCGCCCGGCCGTGGCGGTCGTCGACGCGGAGCTATGGGGGCGGGCGCAGGCACCGTTCACCGCCAAGGGCGTCCCGATTGCCTGCACGATCACGATCGGCGGCGGCCCGGTCGGCGCCAGCCCGGCGTTCGGCGACTTCATCGCCGGCCAGAGCGCCGCCGAACCCGCGGTGACGGTGCACGGCGACGATGTCTGGGAGATCTTGTTCACCTCGGGCACCACCGCGCTCCCCAAGGGCGTGATGATCACCCACTCCGGCAGCTATCTGGCCGGGTACGGGTTCGCGCTGTCGCTGACTAGGGGGCTCCGGATCGAGAATGACCTGGTGCTCGGCAGCTATCTGCCGCTGATCTACCACGTCGGCGACCAGCCGTTCGAGATCTCGGTCTTCCTTACCGGCGGCACGCTGGTGCTCGGCCGCCGCCCGGACCCGGCCCAGATCGCCGAGGCGATCTCGGCGGAGCGGGTGACGGCGCTCTGGGCAGGCTCGCCGGCCATGGTCGGGGCGATCGACGCGGTGCTGACGGCCCGGCCGGATCTGGACGCGACCAGCCTGACCGTCATCGTCTACGGCTGGGCCGCGCTGCCGCCCGCCGTCCTGGCGTCGATGAAGCGGCACTGCGGGGATGACCTGCTGGTGTTCGAGATCTTCGGGCAGACCGAGGCGATCGCGTGCCACCGGTTCTGGCCCGACCGGTGGCCGGAGGTCTACCAGGCGACCGCGCCGAAGACGAACTACGTCGGCATCCCCAGCCCGATCCTGGCCTCCACCGTGATGGACGCCGACGGGACCGACCTGGCCGGCCAGCCGGGAGTCCCCGGCGAGGCGGTCTACCGGTCGCCGACGGTGATGGCCGGCTACTACCGGGACGAGTCGGCGACCGAGCACGCCTTCCGGCACGGCTGGTTCCACTCCGGCGACAGTTGCGTCTATGACGGCGACGGCCTGCGGATCATGGTCGATCGGTACAAGGACATCGTGAAGACCGGCGGCGAGAACGTGTCCAGCCTGCGGGTCGAGGCGGTCCTCGCGCTGCATCCCGCGGTCGGCCGGGTCGCGGTCATCGGCCTGCCGCATCCGCGCTGGGGCGAGGCGGTGACCGCGGTGGTGGTCCGTCGGGAGGGCCAGCAGGTGACCGAGGCGGACCTGATCGAGCACTGCCGGGCGAGCCTGGCCGGCTACGAGACGCCGAAGTCGGTGGTGTTCGCCGACGACCTGCCCGAGACGGTCGGCGGCAAGGTGCTCAAGTACAAGCTCAGGGAACGACACGCGGAGTATTACGGACAGTGACGCCGGCCGGTTGGACGGCCGGTCCGGCAGGTTAGCGGTCCGGCAGGTTAGCGGTCCGGCACCGTTGACCAGACCTGCTCACCATCCGATAGCCGTCCGGTCGGTCGTAGGCCGGCCGCGGCGGCGACCGCAGCCGACGCGCGGTGATCCGGGTGGATGTGCGCGACGACGGCGCCGGCTCCACGCTGGCCGAGCCATTCGACCAGTGCCCGGGCGGCCTCGGTAGCGATGTCCTGGCCCTGCCACTTCGTCCCGACCACCCAGGCGACCTCAGCCAGGGCCGACCGCCCGCCCGGCGCGGCGCCCGCGGTGATGGTCGCCTGCACCGTCCCGGTCAGGCAGTCCGCCTCTTCTAGCCGGATCACCCAGTTGCACCAGGACACGGCCGGGTCGGCGGGGCCGGCTATCCAGCGCTCGTACCGGGCCCGGAGGGCGTCCGCGTCGAGCGGCGATCCGCCGGTGAATGCGTGCAGCGCCGGATCGCCGAGCACGGCGGCCATCGGCCCGGCGTGCTCGGCAGTGAGCGGGACCAGCGTCAGCCGGGCGGTCCGGATCGGCTCGGCGGAGACCGCGTTCATGTCCTCATCAGATCACGCGCCGACGCGCTGGTGCCCGTGCCGGGTGGTGCCCGTGCCGGGATTGCGCTGGTGGCGGGACTAGCCAGCCAGTCCGTGCCGGTGGGCGTAGGCCACCGCCTGGGCTCGGTCGCGGCTCATCGTCTTGGCGAAGATGTGGTTGACGTGCGTCTTGACCGTCGCTTCCGTGACGAACAGGCGCCGGGCGATCTCGGCGTTCGTGCAGCCCTGCGCGATCAGGCCGAGAACCTCGGCCTCGCGCTCGGTCAGGCCATCCGGCAGCGCGGCCGGCCGGACCGGACGGGTGCGGGCCGCGGCCACCAGCCTGGCCTGGACGGTGCCGTCAAGCACCGCCTGTCCGGCCGCCGCGGCCTCGATCGCGCGGCGGATGTCCTCCCGGCCCGCGTCCTTGGTGAGGTAACCGATCGCGCCGGCATCGAGCGCAGCGAAGATCGACTCGTCGTCGGCGTAGGTGGTCAGCACGACCACCTGAACCTCGGGCAGTCCGGCGCGGATCTCGGCGGTGGCCGCCGCGCCGTCCAGTCCCGGCATCCGCAGGTCCATCAGCACGACGTCGGGCCGGTGCTCCCCGGCCAGGCGGACGGCCTGCGTCCCGTCGGCGGCTGTGGCCACCACCGCCACGCCGGGCAGCGTGCCGAGGATGGTGGCAAGTCCCTCGCGCACGACCCGCTGGTCGTCGGCGATCAGCACCCGGACCTGGCTCACGCCGGGATCCTCGCGCTGACCCGCCAGCCGCCCTCGCTGTCGGGTCCGGCCGTGACCTCGCCGCCGAGCAGTCGCACTCGTTCCCGAATGCCGTCCAGGCCGTAACCCGCCCCGCTGTGGGCCAGCGGGCCGGGAGGCGCATCCGGCGCTCCGTTCGCGACCATCAGGGCGACCTGCCCGTCCTCGAAGCTCAGCCGGACGCCCGGCGGCACCCCGGGCGCGTGCTTGGCGGCATTGGTGAGGGACTCCTGCGCGGCACG
>JAJYTW010000224.1 GCA_021792855.1 Actinomycetes bacterium | reverse complement strand
TCCCTGGCGCCGATCGCCCGCAGCGCGTGCGGCATTCCCATGCACGCGCCGGTGTAGTGCGCGCCCATGCTGAACGCGAAGCCGATCGCCAGCACCACGAGCAGCGCGGTCACGGCGAGCCTCCCGGGCTAATGCATCAATCTGTCCTGATGCATCCTGTCATGACCGCACGCGAGCGGCGCGCCACGGGCCGGGGCCCAGCGGGGCGACGTCAGGCCCGGGCGGCAGCCGGCTCGACCCGGATCGCCTCGTCGGTGTGTGCGATGTGCAGCAGCGAGCGCCAGATCAGGACGAGGATGATCGCCGAGCCGGCGAAGGCGAACCAGAAGGGCGCGGTGATGCCGCCGATCGAGGCGACCACGCCGCCCAGCGCGGAGCCGATCACGATGCCGCCGACCACGGAGGTGAAGTAGACGCTGCCCACGCGGCCCTGGAACTCGGCGGGCACGGCCCGCTGCCGCACGCTGGTGGAGGTCGTTCCCCAGATGAAGGCGTGCGCGCCGAAGATCACGAAAACCACGAGCGCGAGCCAGGCCCAGCGGGTCAGCGCGAGCGCGAGGTGCGTGAGCGTCTCGATGATCAGCCCGCCGCGCATGATCACGCCCAGCGGCACGCGGCGTTCCAGCCAGCCGTAGCACGCGGTCCCCAGGATGCCGCCCACCGCCATGGCGGTCGTGATCAGCCCGAAGCCGACCGCGCCCATGCCAAGGCGTTCCCGGGCGTACAGCACGAGGACCGACCAGGCGGCGCCGAACGTGACATTAAAGGTGAAGACGGTGATCGCCAGCGTCCGGATTGCGGGATGCGCCCACAGCCAGCGCCAGCCCTCGGCGATGTCCGCGCGGACTCGGGCCGGCTTGTCCGGCCTGGCCTGGGCCGGCAGCCTGACCCGGGTGAACAGCAGCACCCCGGCCAGCACGCAGACCGCCTCGCTGGCGAACGGCCACGCCATCCCGGCCGCGAACAGCGCGGCGCCGACCGGCGGCCCGGCCATCTGATTCCACACGATCACACCGGTGAACGACCGCGCGTTGGCGATGCCCAGGTCCTGCTTGCCGACCAGCATCGGGAGCAGGGTGGCCGTCGTGGTGTCCCCGAACGTCTCGTTCACGCCGAACAGGAACAGCGCCGCCAGCACGACCGCGGTGTCGACGCGGTGGGTCAGGATCGAGGCGATCAGCAGCAGCAGGATCGCGACGCGGACCAGGCCGGTGACGATCACGATGACCCGCCGGCTGACCCGGTCCGCCACGACGCCGGCATACAGCCCGAAGATCAGCCAGGGTAGCCGCTGCAGCAGCACCGCCATCGCCACGGCCAGCGGGTTGTGCGTCTGGGACGCGACCAGCAGCGGCCCGGCGGCGAGGGTGATCCCGTCACCAAGGTTGGTCACCCAGGACGAGGACAGCAGCCAGCGGAAGTCCCGGCCCAGGCGACCCGGCGCTACCACCCCGGCAAGACGGCTCAGGACGGCCCGCCCGCCGGTGGTGATGAACATCGGGACATCATCGCGCGCCGGGTAGCAGCACGTCTTCTCGATTTTTCCGGCGCGCCCCGTCAGCACCGGTTGACGACGGCGCCGGCGGGCAGATCAGGCCCCGTCCCGGTCTAGTCGCCGGGACCTGGGCCATCCGGTGCGCCGCCCCTGGCGTCGCGGATCAGCCGGTCGGCCGCCCGTGCGGCGATGGCCATGATCGTGAGCGCGGGATTCGCGCTGCCCTGGGTGGGCAGGACGCTGCCGTCGGTGATGTACAGGTTGGGCACGGCGAAGCTGCGGCAGTTCCCGTTCACGACGCCGTGCTGCTGGTCGGCGGCCATCCGGGCACCGCCCACCAGGTGCGCGTAACGCTCGATGGTGATCACCTCGTCGGCCCCGGCGGCCCGCAGGATGTCCTCCATCACCGACCGGGCCGCTCGCATCAGCTTGCGGTCGTTGGCGCACTGGGAGTAGGAGAAACTCGCCACCGGAAGCCCGTACTGGTCGGTCTCGTCGGCCAGGGTCACCCGGTTCTCCGGCTGGGGCAGGAACTCGCACAACGCGCCGAGGCAGGCCCAGTGCACGTAGTCGCTCATGTACTCACGCAGGCTGCGGCCCCAGTGACCCTGCGCGGCGACGTGCTCGGCCCAGGTGATCGGCAGCGGCGACACGTTCTGGATCGCGAAGCCGCGCCGGTAGTCCCGGCCGGGATCGGTCTCGTAGAACTCCTCGGAACTGACCTCCGGCGGCGGCGCCTTGTACATCCGCACCTCGGCGTCGAATCGGCCCGCGGTCTGCGGGGCGCCCTGCACCATCAGGTAGCGGCCGACCTGGTCGAAGTCGTTGCACAGCCCGCCGGGGAACCGGCGACTGGCCGAGTTCAGCAGCAGTCGCGGCGTCTCGATCGAGTACCCGGCGACGGCCACCATCGCTGCCCGCTGGAATCGCTCCGCGCCGTCCGTTATGTAGCGAACTCCAGTAGCCCGGCCGGTGCGCTCATCGACTTCGATCCTGGTCACCATGGCGTTGGCACGTATCTCCGCGCCGTGGGCGAGGGCGTCAGGGATGTGGGTGATCAGCGGGGATGCCTTGGCGTTCACCTTGCAGCCCTGCAGGCAGAACCCGCGGTAGATGCAGTGCGGGCGGTTCCCGAACCGGCCGTTGGTGATCGCCACCGGGCCGACCCTGGCCTCGATGCCGAGGCTCGCGGCGCCGCGCAGGAAGATCTCGCCGTTGCCGCCGACCGGGTGCGGCCGGTGCGGGTAGCCGTGCGGGTCACCCCAGGGCCACCGCTCGCCGGCGACCGGGAGTTCCTGCTCGATCTGCTCGTAGTAGGGCCGCAGGTCAGGGTAGGAGATCGGCCAGTCGGCGCCGACCCCGTCGCGGGACAGGGTGGCGAAGTCGCTCGGGTGGAAGCGCGGGACGTACCCCGCATAGTGGACCATGGAGCCGCCGACTCCGCGGCCGGAGTTGTTCGAGCCGAGCGGGACCGGGTCGGTGCCGCCGATGACCCGCGGATCGGTCCAGTACAGGTGATGCGATCCGGCTTCGTCGCTCACCCAGTCGGTATCCGGATCCCAGAATGGCCCGGCGTCCAGTGCGGCCACCCGCCACCCGGCCCGCGCCAGTCGCTGCGCCAGCACCGAGCCGCCCGCGCCGCAGCCCACGATCACCAGGTCGATCTCGTCGTCGTCGGCGAACCGTCGCATGTCCCGCCGCAGCCGGTGATTGGTCCGGGTGCCGTCGCCCGGGATCAGCCACGCCGACTCGTTCCGGTCCCGCACGCCGTGCATCAGGCCTCCCCTCGCAGCGGATCATCACCCGGATCGGCATCTGCCACCTCGAACGGCTCCCGCTTGCCGACCCCGGCGTTCTTGTAGCCGCGCGGGTAGGCGGGTCCGGGGAAGCCGATCTCGTTCCAGGCCGTGGGATGGGAGTAGTAGGCGGTACAGGCGTAGCGGGTCCACAGGCTCCAGACGTAACCGGCGGGCAGGCCGTGCCAGTCACCGGGACCGCGGTCCTGCACCGCCTGGATCAGGGCCATCTGGTCGATCCCCGGTGCCTCCGCGAACGAGGTCCCGCAGCGCGAGAACGCGTCGGCGTCCAGTGCGGCGAGTGAGCCCCGCCAGGCCTGACCGTCCTCGGGCATGTCGGAGTAGTGCCAGCCGTCGGTCTCCCCCGTGGCCAGCCTGGCGTCGATCATCTCTATCAGGGGGATCTTCTGGTCGCTTTCCTGGGCGAGCAACTGATCCAGCAGGGCTTCCGCGGTGGCCGCCTGGTCGGCGGTGAAGAACTTCGGCGGCGGCGGCGTGAGCCGGCGCAGCACCGTCTCGGCGGTCACCCCGTCCCAGTGCGATGCCTGCGCGGCCGGGTCGAATCCCGGGAACCTGGTCTGCTGCCCGGGCGACCAGCTTGCCGCGGCGCCCCGGCCCGGGCGGGCGCTCACTGTTCCCGCCGCAGGACCGCTGCCAGCAGGCCCATCCCGCCAACCATGGTCACCATCAGCGGCGCCAGGAGCGGCGGTCCCATCTCCATGTTGTAGCGGGCATTGGACCAGCCGCCGGGCTTTTGCGCGATGCCGCGGGCGTGCAGGTAGGTGCCCTGCAGGCCGTTGGCGACGATGACCGCCGAGGTGATAGGCAGCGCGGTCTTGGCCATCCGGCGGCTGCAGACTCCGGCGATGCCTGCCGCGGCGCCCACCGGGCCGAGCGCGACTGGCAGCCACATCATTGTGTTGCCGAAGCTGGCGCTGTCATGCTCGAAGTAGATCTCCGCGGCCGTGACCAGCGCGCCGGCCGCCGTGAGCGCCGACAGGCTCCGCTCGAAATGCCCGGTCTTGATGTTGCGGACCAGGTGATCGATCCCGTGCCGGGCCGGGCTTGGTGAAGTCAACCACGCTGTCATGCGTCCTCCCCGTTAGCGGCGGCCGCGGGTGATGCCTCCCGATGGCCGGTGCGGCAGCGGCCCGATGCCGCTTAGTTCCAGCACTTCTGGCTTGCCGGTAGCCGCGCCGTCAAACATGGGGCGCGTCAGGCTGCGGCACCGCCCGGGTAAACAGGCTGGCGGGGCAGAGCCTGGGTCGGCTGAGGGAGCGGAGGCCGGTTCGGCTGCGGCGGGAGGCGGTTGGGGTTTCGTGTTCCAGGCGCGGTGCTCAGCGCGCTAGGGGCAAGGTGACCGCCACGCTCCGCCTCGGTCCGGGGCCGGGGTGGCGGTGGGGTCACCGGCACGGTCTAGCCGGGCCCGCAGAGCCCCGACTCCTGAACGTGCCCGGCATGGCCGGACGGCACGTCATCACTGAGCCGAGATAGGGCGGGCGTGATGTCGGTGTGGCTGAAGTCGCCTCCCTTGAATAGCAGTGCCTCGCCGGCGGATTTCGCCAGGGCGTAGGCGAAGCAGTCCCCGAAGTTCAGCCCGGCCCTGTGGCCGCTGCCCTTGCCGAAGTCGCGGTAGGCGTCCCGGGCGATGCGGGCTTGGTCGTGCGTGACTGGCTCGATGCGCAGTTCCACGATCCGCATGAGTTCGTCGAAGCGCCGGCTGGCGATCGGGTCACGGCTGCCGTCGATGATGACTGCGGTCTCCAGGTAAGAAGCCCTGACCACAGCACCGCTGGCACCATCGCAGCGACCTCGGTCACCGTGAGCCGGGCCGGCAGTCGCGCACGCGGGTCGGGAAAGCCACGACAGCCGGACATCGTCATTGTTCAGGGACGGGTTACACACGTGACCGCCGCCGGCTTTGCAGGACCACCGACCGCCACGGATCGAAGACCAGGAGGATCCGGATCTCGCTTCGCCTGGCTGAGGGAGGTCGTAGTTCCTTCATGTTGGCGATCCGCGACGCGGTGATCGTATCCACCAGCGGGCGGCCCTCGGCCGGGCCGTTGCGCTCCAGGATCAAGATCGCCTGGTTCACCAGCTGATGGCTCGCCGGGTCGGACTCATACAGATCATCTAAGAAGGCCTCGACCTCTGTGGTCAGCAGGATCTCCCACTCCACGCCAGGCGGCTTCGGTGCCTTCTTCGGCGAGGGCCTGGCGCTAGTCCCCGAAGTCGGCGCCTTGTCTCGGGCGACTAGCAGACGGCCAGCTATGGCCTCGACGCTGGCGTACCTGCCCGCGGTCAGATTCGCGAGGGCGGCCCGGGTCCGGCGGGCTCACCGCGGGGAGAGTGACGAGCTGCCGGTAGCTATGGAGCGGCGTGCCAGAGGGCGTCGATCGGGAGGGCCCGCAGGCGTTCTCCGAACGGGAGGGTTTGCTGCCCGGTGTAGAGCACGTATCCGGCGACGAACCGGCTGCCCAGCCGATTGGCCAGGTGCCGGAGGCCAGCCAGGTCCTCGGTGCGGACGGTGCCTCCCGCCTTGACCTCGATCGCTATGACCCGGCCGTCCGGGGTTTCCAGGACGGCGTCGACTTCGACGCGGTCCTTGGTGCGGTAGTGATAGAGGCGGGCTGGTATTTCTGACCAGGTGAGCTGGCGGGCGAGTTCCATCATCACGAAGGTCTCGATCATCTGTCCGGCTGCGCCGTCCGGCTCGGCTTGCGATGCCGGTATCGGTGAAGGCGAGCTTCGGCGTGCCGATGGCACGGCGTGTCTGCCCGGCGGACCACGCCGGGATCTGCTTGATCAGGAAGACGGCGGTGAGGAGTTCGAGGTAGCGGTTCAGTGTCGTGCGCGGGATGCCGGATTCGGCTGCGAGCGCCGCTGGCACGAGAAGGTTGCCGGACCGGCCGGCGAGCAGGGCTAGGAGTCGGTGTAGATCGCCGCGGCGCTCGATCGCCGCGATTTCCTTCACGTCGCGTTCGATGAGGATGGTCAGGTAGGAGTCGAAGAAGGCGGCGCGGCGGCGGGGGGAGCGCCGGACTGCTTCGGGGAATCCGCCGCGCACGACACGGTCAAGGTAGTCACGCTTGCGCAGGCTTGAGGCCCGGGACAGCCCCGGGCCCAGCGATAATGCGGCGTCGATGAAACCGTTGGGGCAGCGGTCTATCTCGCCCTGGGAGAACGGCCACAGCTCGATGATCTCCATCCGGCCGGGCAGCGCGTCGGGAAGGTCTCGCAGCGCCAGGATTTGCGCCGACCCCGTCAGCAGGAACCGCCCGGGACGCGGGTCGGTGCCTACTGGCCAGCGTGCTCTTACCCGCCTGCCGGGCGCCGTTCAACGTGACTACCTTGTCTCCGAGCGCACCCGGCGACTCTGGGCAAAGCGCGACTCCCGCTGGTCGGATCGTGGCCGGTGTGGACATGTGCCGCCGCGGTCGCCGGCGCCGCCGAGCGGTTCGTCGTCCTCGACACTGCCCGCCACCGGCCACACCCTGCTGCTGCTGGACGCGGCCCGTGCTTACCACCGGGAAGCCGTCCGCCAGGCCGGGACAGTCCCTCCGGAGGGGGAGGCGCTGCTGGGCAGGCTGGGCGACCCGGCGTTCACCCATGTGCTCGTCGTTACCCTGCCTGAGGCCACCCCCAACCATGAGGCTGCCGCGCTCCGGGCCGATCTTCGCCGGGCGGGCATCGAGCCGGCCGCCTGGGTCATCAACCAGAGCCTGCACGCCGCCGCCAGCCACGCGTCCCGCCTGGCGATCGTCCCGATGCTCCCCGGGCCGCCCACCGGCGCCGCCGGGCTG
>JAJYTW010000013.1 GCA_021792855.1 Actinomycetes bacterium | reverse complement strand
CCGCGCCGGATGGACACCGAGACGTCGGCGACCGCGTGCACGCCGCCGAACTCGCGGCTCACCGTCTCGGTCCGCAGGATCACCGGATCATCGGACACCGACCGGTGCACCCGGTCCCGGCCGCCGGACACGACCGCGGCCACCGTTCTGGCCCCGGCCGCGACAGCCAGGTCGCCCGCGGCTGCGGCACCAGCCGCCGGCAGACCGGCCGGCTCCGCACCGGCCGGCTCCGCACCGGCCGGCTCCGCACCGGTCGGCTCCGCACCGGCCGTCGGCTGGCCGGCCATCGCCGCACCAGCCGCTCCAGTCGAACCCGTCGCGGCGGCCGGCCGTCGCCCGTTCGCGGTCACCACCCGCCGCCGTTCCGGGAGCAGACCCTGCGGCCGGACCCAGAGGAAGACCACGATCAGCAACCCGATCGCGACCCACTGCAGCGAGGGCAGCAGGTTCGGCGGCAGGTTCGGATTACTGTTCGTGATGAACCTGGTGATCTCCTCGAACCCGACCGGCACGATCACGGCGCCGAGCACCGCGCCGATGTGATTGCCGGTCCCGCCGATGATTACGGCGGTGAACAGCACGATCGTCTCGGCGTATCCCCATTCGGCCGGCGACCAGACGCTGATGAAGTCGACCAGGATCGCGCCGGACAGCGCCGCGATCGCCCCGCCGATCACCAGTGCCCCTGTGCGCAGCGCGAACAGGTTCTTGCCGAGGGAGTCAGCCACCAGGTCGTTGTCCCGCATCGCCCGAAGCGTGCGGCCGTACGGCGACTCGGTCAGCCGCCGGACGAACCAGAACACGATGCCGGCCAGGACGATGGCCCCGATCGCGAAGCCGAACTGGTAGCCGGTCGAGGCGGAGACGAACACCCCGGACTGGAACGGCGTGGGAACCACGGCGACTCCGGCGGCCCCGTTAAACAAGGGGCGGTAGTTGGTCGCCAGCAGGTTCATCAGCACCGCCGTGACGAGCAGGCCGATCGCCGCGAAGTCGCCGCGCAGGCGGCGGCCCACCAGGAACGTGAACGGCAGGGCCAGCAGTCCGCCGGCCACGGCGGCCCCGATCCAGGGCAGCGGGAATGCCAGATTGAAGCCACCGATGTAGAGCTGGAAGGCGCCGTTCGCGGTGTCCGGCGGCAGGGCAAGGACTGCCGCCACATACGCCCCGACGGCCTGGAAGATGATAAAGCCGAAGTTCGTCACCCCGGAGATGCCGAACTGCTGGCTGAGCCCGAGGCACGCGATGGCGTCGACCGCCGCGTAGACGAGCAGGATGATCAGGTAGTACATAGACCGTCCCGGTGGCTAGGTCCTGGCGCCGAGCAGGCCGGTCGGCCGGACGGCAAGCATGACGAGCAGGGCGACGAACGCGATCACGTACTTGTAGTCGGCCGGGATATAGGCGGCGCTGACCTCGGTGGCCAGCCCGATGATCAGGGCGCCGAGCATCGCGCCGTAGGCGCTGCCCGGGCCGCCGAGGAAGACCGCGGCGAGCATCAGGATCAGGAAGATGTCTGTGCTGGTCGGGTCGAAGCTGCCGGTGTTGATCGCGAACACGGTGCCGGCCAGGCCGCACAGTGCGCCGGTAAGCGCCCAGGTCACTCCGATCACCCGGCCGGCCCGGATGCCGCAGCTTCTGGCCAACATCCGGTTCGCCGCGGTGGCTCGCATCGCCTTGCCGAGCCTGGTGTAGCGGAGCAGTGCGTGCACGCCGAGCATGACCGCGACGCTGATCGCCATGATGATGAGCTGCACCGTGGTCAGCACCAGGCCGCCAAAGTGCAGCGTGGTGCCCGGGCTCATCGTGTACGACACGCTCACGCCGCCGACGATCGCGGCGATGCCGAACTCGACGATCAGCGCCACCCCCAGCGACACGATCACCAGCGTGATCGGCGCCGAACCGCGGCGCTGGAACGGCGCGTAGACGAAGTAGTTCAGCAGCACCGACAGCAGCGAGCAGCCGGCCATCGCGACCAGCAGGCCGATCCAGACCGAGATGCCGTAGGAGTTGACCAGGTAGGCGATGAACGCGCCGGCGGTCATGACCGAGGCGAACGCCAGGTTGAGCACATCGGTGACGGCGAACTGCAACGTGAACGCCACCGACGCGATCGCCAGCACCGAGGCCGCGACCAGCCCGAACCCGAAGGCAGCGGACAGCAGGCTCACGCGCTCACCTCACCCGCCCGGGCGGGGCTCCCCGCTGAGGGGAGCCCCACGCCGAGCGTTCCTAGGCCGACCGACGTCACGGCTGTACCGCGCGCAACTGGGCCGGGCTGATGTTGCCGCTGACGACCACCTGGCCGGTCGGGCTGTAGGTGTCGATCTGGAAAATGCCAGGCGAGTCGTGATAGGCGTCGAAGCTGGTCGGACCGCCCGGGCCGATGTAGCGGATCTGCTTGCCCGCCTTCAGCGCCGCGACGCCCTGGGCGAAGGAGTGCACGACGACCGCGCCGGGAACCCCGTCGCCGATCTTGGTGATCCAGGGCTTCCACTTGGCGGTCTGGACGCTGCCCGCGGCGACCATCGAGAGCGCCGCCAGCACCATGCCGTCGTACAGGTGCACGGCGCCCGGTGCGGTGAAGTAGGTGCTGAAGTTACCGGTCTGAGCACCGCTGACCTTGCCCTTGACCGCGAGCAGTGCCTTGGTAAAGGCGTTGTACGCCGGGCCACTCGTCGCGGTGACCAGGTTGTCGGCGTGGAAGCTGGCCGAGAAGGTCTTGGCGCCGATCGCCTTGGCGGCCGCGGAGTAGAAGGCCGGCGAGATCGAGGCGGACGTTCCGATGATCGGGATCATCTTGCCGCCGTTGAGCTGCTTGATCTCGGAGAACAAGGTCGGGTCGGCGGACCCGAGCGCCTCGGTCATGATCGCCTGCGGGTGCGCCGCCACGATCGCCGCCGCCTCGGTCCGGAACGTGTTGGCGGTCAGGTCCAGCGTCTCGTTGGCGACCACCTTGATGCCGACCTTCTTCAGCGCCGCGAGCGCGGGCTGCACGAAGGTCTGCGAGCCGATGTCGTTGCCGAACGCCAGCGCGATTCGCTTGTAGCCGAGCCGCTGCGCGATCACCGTCATCGCGTATGACTCCGCCAGGTCCGGGGGCACCAGGCGGTAGAAGTACGGGTACTTCACGTGGTCGAACTCGGACTGGCCGGTCATGCAGAACATCACGGTCTTGTGCTGGTTGATGATCGGCACGACCGACGCGGCCTCGTCCGAGGTGCAGCCGATCACCAGGGCGACGTTCTTGTTCGTAGCGAACAGGTTGCCGACGGCGGGCACCGCGTCGGCAGGCTCGCCACGGGTGTCCACGCTGGTGCAGGAGACCTTGTGACCGAGAATGCCGCCCGCGCTGTTGATCGCGTTCGCGGTGCCGTCACAGGAGACCAGGTAGATCGGCCCTAGCGCGGCGTCCACGCCGCTGAACGGCGCGACGTCGGCGATCACCAGCGGCGACTTGGCGGTTGATCCCGACGCACTGCTGCTGCACGCGGCCAGTGCCGCGGTCAGGGCCAGCGCCCCGACCGTGGCGACCGACCGCAGCCGCCAGGTGCGGGAGCCTGGCCGGCGAGAACCCGGTCGGCGGCTGCCTGGATCGTAGGAGGGGGTGGCTGAGGCCACCGATCTGACGGGACGGAACATTCGCTGTCACCTCGATGCCTGCGTGGTGCGGGAGAGAGTGCGGACGAACGGATCGGTGCGGGGGTACGGATCAGTGCGGGCCGCTGGGACGGCCGAGGGTTGGTGGCGGCGAGGTTTGAGTTCAGAAGCCGGCCGGTGCCCGATCGGCGGGTCGCCAGCGCCAGCCGGTCAGATCCGCCTCTTCGGCGATCACGCGATTGCGGATGGTGCCGACGCCCTCGACGGTCACCTCGATCACGTCGCCCGGCTCCAGCCAGACCGGTGGCTTGCGCGCGAAGCCGACTCCGCCCGGCGTGCCCGTCGCGATGACGTCACCCGGCCGGAGCCTTGTAAATGAGGAGAAGAACTCGATCGCGCTGGGAATGTCGACAATCATCTGAGACGTTCGGGCGGACTGCATCACCTGGCCGTTCAGCGTCGTGGTCAGTTGCACGTCGCCGATATTCACCTCATCGGGCGTCACGATCTCCGGGCCGATCGGCATGCTGCCCTCGAAGTTCTTGCCCGCCGTCCACTGGGTGGCCGCGCGCTGCCACTCCCGTGCCGAGGCGTCGTTCAGCACGACGAAGCCTGCGATGGCCGACATGGCGTCCGCTGCCCGGATGTACCGACCGCCGGCGCCGATGACAATGCCGACCTCGCCCTCGTAGTCGAACCGACTGCTCAGGGCGGGCTTCACCAGGTCGGCGTACGGCCCGATGGCGCTCCCCGCGCCGCGGACGAAGGCCTCCGGCCAGGTCGGCACATCACGGCCGCCCTCGATCGCGTGCTCGCTGTAGTTCACGCCCAGGCACAGCACGCGGCACGGCTCTGGCACCGCCGGCCCGAAGTCGGCGGGGTCGACGGCCTGCCCCTCCCTGCTGGTCAGCGGCGCGATCGCGGCCAGTGCCGCCGATCCGGCCGCAAGCACCTGGCGCACGTCGGCGAACTCCGGATTCCCGGTGCCGTCGGCCACGTCGACGTAGCCGGTGGCGCCGGCGACGTGCAGACGAAGTCCGCGGGAGGTAACGATGGTCGCGAGCCGCACGCGCAGCCTCCTGAGGTTCGGGCTACCACTCGGTAGCCAATTTGGTTGCATAGGGCTGATTGGTTGAGCATAGGTCGGCTGGCAAATCGGGTCAAGAGGGGCGAGCCAGACTGTAGCTAGTTCGATTGGGCGTTGCATTGGTCGGCGATCGGCGGCATAGTGGTTGCGAGATCGTCATCCAGACCCATCCCGCTTCCCTAAAATCGGACATACCAGTCTTATGCGACGGCGGACCGGCTCCGCCGGGCGAACCAGGCGCATCCCATCGGGCGAGTTGGTACAATTGGTCAGATCACCGGTTGCCGGCAGTTTCATCCACTTCTGGGGTTGTTTACGGATTGGTCGACCGGAGTACACGGGTTACGGCCACTATGTGGGCACTGGTCCATCGGCACGGCCACGTGCACCGGCCGGCCGGGCCACCCACTCGTGAACGTTGCCGCGATCATCCGGCGGGCGACCGTTCCGCGTGGCGGGGAAGGCGAAGGAGCAGATGACGGGGCAACCAGCAGCAGACGCGGCGTCCGCGCCTCCGGCCGGCGGCGCTTCCGGGGCGGATGAACACTCCGAGCGCGGTCTCGCGCTCGTCGAGCAGATCATCGCGCACGCGATGGCGACTGGCCTGGGACCCAACGGCCGACTGCCGACCGAGCGCCAACTAGCGCACGACCTCGGCGTGACTCGCTCGTCGATCAGGTATGCCCTGGGCATCCTGGAGGCGCGGGGCGACATCTCCCGCGAGGTCGGCCGGGGCACCTACCTCCGCGCGGAGGCCCGCCCGGCAGCGCCCGGGCCAGGCTCAGTCCCTGACTTCAGCGTGGCCGACTTCAGCGCCGTCGGCCCGGAAATCAACCTGACCGTGCCGGACCGCGGCCAGACCTGGTCGGTCGGCCAGGCCGGCGCGGGCGGCGGGCAGGCGGGCTCGGCCGGGACCGCGGCACCGGCCGCAACGCACGACGGCGCGGGCACGTCGGATGGCAGCACGGACTCGCGCCCCGGCATGCCAGGGGCCGGCGTAGCCGGCCTCTATCCGCCCCCAGTTGGCTCCGGCGGAGCCGACGGAACCCGCCCCAGAACCGGCGCGTTGTTCGCACCCGCCGACGTGATGATGGTCCGGCGCCTGCTTGAGCCGCCGGCCATGCCACTCGCCGTCGCCTGGGCCACCGCCGCCGACTTCGAGGAGATGGACCGCTGCCTGGCGGGCGGTGACCAGGCGGGGTCCTACGACGAGTTCGAGGCCTGGGATCTGGCCCTGCACCGGAGCATCTTCGCGGCCACCCACAGCCCACTGCTGCAGACGTTGTACGCCTCGGTCGAGGCCGCGAGGCATGGTCACATCTGGGGCGATCTGAAGCGGCGCAGCGCCTCCACCGAGCGGCGCCAGGACTACCAGAGCGACCACCACCAGATCGTCGCGGCGCTCAAGGCACGCGACTCCACCGGCGCGGTCCGGGCCATGCGCGCTCACCTGTCCCGGGTCTCGGATCACCTCAACGCGACGGATCCAGCGGCGGGCATCTGGCCCTGACGGCGTGCTGTCGGCCGGGACCCGGTTGGCCAGGACCGCGGCGATGCGGTCCCGGGACCACCCGGTCGGGCCTGGCCAGCCCGGACGGACTCGGCCAGCCCGGACGGACTCGGCCAGCCCGCACGGACTCGGCCCGACCCGGCCCGGCGGCGCCGGTCTGCCAGTAACCGCCGGGCCACCTCATCGGTAACCGCCCGCGCCCAGCCGGGTCAGTAGCCGCCGTAACCGCCCGAGCTTGATGACTGGCTCGGCGATGGCGCCGGCTTGCTGCCCGATGGGGTCATGGCGGTCCAGAGCCCGCCGGACAAGTTCAAGCCATTCCCCTTGGTCTGCCCAGGCGCCTTGTCGCCCGCGTAGGTGTACAGCGGGTGCCCGTCGTACGTCGCCTGGACCGTGCCGTCGGAGCGCTTGATCGTGCCGAACTTGCCAGGCAGGCTGACCCCGGATGCTGCCGAGACCGGGCCCTTGACCGGCGGCCAGAACGTTGTGCAACTGCCCGTGCACTTCGATGCCGTCGGAGTGTCGATCGAGAACCAGTAGATCGTGTAGCCCTTGGCGTTGGTGAGCACCTTGCCGATGCTCGTGCTGGCTGTCTTGACCACTGACGCCGAGGTCGATGACGACCCGCCTGAACCGCCTGATCCAGTTGATGTCGCCGAGTTGGCCGAGCTTGAGCAGGCCGCCAGGGTTAGCACGGCAACTGCCACTCCGGCGGCGCCCAGCCGGGCCGCCGACAGACGCTTCCTCATCACACCGCCTCCGTTCCGGGGGGCCGACCGCGAAATGACCTTCACCGAAGTCACTACGGATGGCAGCGGCAATGCGTTCACCAACGGACTGCGGCCCCGGCGCGCCCGGGACGATCCCGGCGCGGCAGTTGCCCTTCTGGCGCCCGGCAGCCCGGTCCCAACCGGCAGCCCCGGTCCGGTACACCCCACCTCAGTGGTGTGGATGGCACATAGTGGTCACTGGAGGGTCGGTTATGTGCCATCCACACCACTGGTGCGGCGCCCAGGGCGGGCCCGGCGGGCTGCACCCGGCCCAGCGGGCTCCACCCGGCCCGGCAGGCAGTACCCGGCCCGGCGGGCCGGCGGTACCCGGTGGGCCGACGGTACCCGGCGGGCCGGCGGTACCCGGCGGGCCGGCGGTACCCGGTGGGCCGACGGCAGGCCGAATACGAGGGATCGCCGGCAGCCTCGGCGACATAGCGCGGGTGAATTTCAGAGCGTGGCTGATTCTCAGTCAGGATCACCGAGAATCAGCCACGTTCTGACAATCAACCACGATCACGAACTCGACCCATGGGACAAAGCGCGCTATCAGTGACAGACAACCTCGTCCGGGCCAGGCTCTAGCTGCCTGGCGAGCCGCCGGCCCCCGCCGGCCCCCGCACCGGCCTCGCCGGGCCCGGCCCCCGCCGGCCCGGCACCTCCCCGGCACCGACCCCGCGGCTACCCGGCGATCCGCTGGCAGAGCCAGGCCAGCGACAGCGGGTACCGGTAGTCGATTCCGGCGTGCGTGGCGTCGAAGAGTTCGAACCTGACGACCTCGTCCGAGACGCCGATCCCGGCCAGTGCCGCCCGGAAGGCCTCGGCCCCGAGGTCCAGATAGAAGTCGTCGGCCGTGCCCGCGTCAATCCAGATCGCGCGCAGCGAGCGGAGCGCGTCGGCGTACCTGGGCGCCATCCGGACCGGGTCCCAGCGCAGCCAGCGCTCCCAGACGTCCTCCCGCAACCTCCCGGTCCGCGGCTCGAACGGCAGGTCCACGGTGCCGTCCTCGTTGGCCGAGAAACACGCGGCCACGCCGAGCACCCCGATCAGCGTCATGTCGGCCTTCTTGGTGAACGCGACCCGCGAGTTGAAGTCGGCCCACCAGCGCCAGATGTCTCCGTCGTACTCCCTGAGCATCCGAACGCAGTCGCCGAACTCCGGGACGTAGCACAACTCGTACAACGCGTCCCCGGCGTGCGTGGCAAGCGCGCCGAACAGGTCCGGCCGGAGCATCGGCGTGATCATCGCGCCGAACCCGCCGCTGGACTTCCCGGTGATCGCCCGGTGCGCCGGATCGGCCAGCGTGCGGTATCTGGCGTCCACCCATGGGACGACCTCGTCGCACAGGTAGGAGTGGTACCGGCCGGTGCCCGGCGAGTCGACAAATTGACTTCCGCCGTAGGCGGTCCAGGCATCCACGTAAACGACCACGGCCGGCGGCGCCTGCCCGGAGGCGAACACCTGGTCGGCGGTCTCGATGAAGGGCTGCCGGAACGGCGCGCGATTGCGCCACATGGTGACCTGGCCGGTGTACCCCTGGATCACGTAGACGCTGGGGTATCGCCGGTCCGGGTCATCGTCGTAGCCGGGCGGCAGGTACACCAGCACCGGTCGCTCGTGCGGGTCCCCGAGCGGGTTGCCCCGCAGCAGGTCGCTGACGATGACTCGCTCCTCGATCCGCCCCGCTAGCTCGGCCGACCACGGCAGCATGGTTACTCCCGATCCTGATGGGTTGCCTGCGGACGCCCTCACCCTACTGAACGACCGGGCGGGCGGCACTCCGGCGGACGCCGAGCCTGACCAGGTGTCCGGCGCGCCAGGGCCAAGACCGGCGGTCACCGACATGCCGGTCACCACGCGCATTTCCGGCTACGCACACTTCGTGCGATATCGATTTCCTTTGCCCAGCGATTTCATTCTTTGGAATCCGAGTTATCACGTAGTCGCCCGACTTCCTGACCGGAAAACACACCGGAACGAACCTGCTGGCGCGATAGTGAATCCAGTCCGGCGGACTGAGGCTATTGCGCCGGGAATTAACCGGCCGATCCGGAGGGAATGGATAATGCGGGCACAACGCGGCAGGGGACTCGCGCGGGCCGCCGCGGCGCGGATGCTGGCGGTGGCCGGGATCGCACTGGCCGGCCTCGCGCCCGCGGCGACAATGGCCGCGTCGGTCCCGGCGGACGCCTCGGTGCGGACCGTCCCTCCGGCGGGCGTCCGCGCCACTAGCGTGCCGTCTGTGGTGCTCTGCGAAGGCTGGGTGAACTGCACCAAGGGCGGTTACCCCAGCTACGGCTACCAGGTACACGCGGCCACCGCGTACTGGCGGATGTACCCGGGCAACGACTGCACCAATTACACGGCGTACGTCGAGTCGGCGGTCTACGGCGTCGCCACGCCCGGATACCTGCTCGGAAACGCGGGCCAGTGGCCGGCCAGTGCGGCCGCGCACGGCGTCGTCGTGAACAACACTCCGTCGGTCGGCGCGGTCGCCGAGTGGGACGGCGGAACGGTCGGCATGGGCAGCCTCGGGCACGTCGGGGTGGTCGAGCAGGTCGGCCCGAAGAACAGTTACATCGTCGTGTCGCAGCAGGGCCTGATCGGCACCGACGGATATCAGTGGACGCAGATTAACGCAGGCTATCCGGCGACTCAATGGCAGGAATGGCCGAGCCATTTCATTCATTTCCCGCTTCCGCACCGCGCGCTGCTCGGCTATTTCAGCGCGAGCACCGGCACGGTGGCGCTGCGCTATTCGCAAGTCCCCGGCCCGGCCAACCGCTCTTTCGGCATCCGGCTTCCTGGTGCCGTGCCCCTGGTCGGTCACTGGGGGGCCGCACGCCAGGACCGGGTCGGCTACTACGACCCGGCGACCGGCACGTTCCACCTGCCGCCGACCGGCACCGGACCGAGTGCGCCGATCGCGTTCGGACCGCCGGGCATGATCCCACTGGCCGGCGACTGGCAGGGCACCGGGACCGACGGGATCGGCTACTACGACCCGGGCACCGGCCACTTCTACCTGCGCAACACGCCAACCGCGGGCAGCCCGGACGAGTCCTTCGGATTCGGCCCGCCAGGGATGATCCCGGTGGTCGGCGACTGGACCGGCGGCCCAGCCGATAACGTCGGCTACTACAACCCGGCGACCGGCGCGTTCACGCTCCGCAACGGGGCGGCGGCAAACCCGGTCTACCGGACCTTCACGTTCGGCCCGCCCGGCATGATCCCGCTGACCGGCAACTGGGCCGGCGGACCAATCGACGGGATCGGCTACTACAACCCGGCCAACGGCAAGGTCCACCTGCGCTACCAGCCGACCGGAGGGTGGGCCAACGCCATCGTCCAGGCCGCGCCCGGGATTACCCCGCTTACTGGCGACTGGTACTGGTAACCCGCCCAGGCCGGAGCGCACGCCAGAGCCGCCATCAGGCCTTCGTGGGCGGTCATCCGGCCAGGGCGGGTCGCTGCGCGGCCGGTCGCTCCGGCCCGTACCGTTACAGCCATGACCGGTCACAGCCAGCGGCCCGACCCGCTCGGCACGCAGTTCGCTGAGGCGATCGCCCGCCTGGCCCCGCCGCCGCCCGGATCCGGCCCCACCGGCCCCGCTAGCCCGGCCAGTCCCGTGGGCCCCGGCGGAGGACCGTCGGACCGGCCGGTACGCCCGGGCAGCGGGCTCACCGCCGCGCGCTGCCTGCAGATCTTCGACGCGCAACTGGCCAGCCGCCACCTCGACGAGGCCGCCCGCTGGCTGCGCGCCCGCGGCACCGGGTTCTACACCATCGGCTCGTCCGGCCACGAGTCCAACGCCGCGGTCGCCGCCGCGCTCCGGCTCACCGACCCGGCCCTGCTGCACTACCGGTCCGGGGCGTTCTACCTGCTCCGTGCCGAACAGGCGGGACGGCGACAGGACGGCATCAGGGACGTCTTGCTCGGCCTGGTCGCCGCCGCCGCCGAGCCGATGGCGGGCGGGCGGCACAAGGTGTTCGGTCATCCCAGGCTGAACGTGATCCCGCAGACCTCGACCATCGCCTCGCACCTGCCCAGGGCCGTCGGCCTGGCGTTCGCGCTGCCCAGGGCCGCCCGGATCGGCATCGCGACGCCCTGGCCCGCCGACTCGCTGGTCGTCGCGAGCATCGGGGATGCCTCAGCCAACCACTCCACCGCGGCCGGCGCGCTGAACACCGCCGCCTACTGCACCTACCAGGGCCTGCCGGTGCCGTTGCTGCTGGTCTGCGAGGACAACGGACTCGGCATCAGCGTGCGGACCCCGCCGGGCTGGATCGAGGCGATCCTGGCCGACCGGCCGGGGATCAGGTACCTGTCCGCCGACGGCTACGACCCGGCGGCCGTCTACGACGCGACCGAGCAGGCAGCCGCGCACGTCAGGGAGCGCAGCGCGCCGGCGATCCTGCACCTGGCCACGGTCCGGTTCGGCGGGCACGCCGGCTCGGACGTGGAGTCGGCCTACCGGTCGGTCCCCGAGATCGCCCGTGACCTGGACCGGGACCCGCTGGTGGGGACCGCGCGGCTGCTGATCGAGGCGGGGGTGCTCTCCCCCGCCGACGCGGTCAGCCGGTATCAGCGGTCCCGCGCCGAGGTGTTCGAGTTCGCCGAGCGGGTCGAGGGCTCGCCCGGGCTGCGCTCGGCCGCCGAGGTGATGGCGCCGCTCGCGCCGCGGCATCCGGCCGCCGTGGCGGCCAACATCGGCGCGGCGGGCATGTCGGCGCGCCGCCGGGCCTTCGGCCGCCAGCTTCCCGAGGAACGCGGCCCGCTGACCCTGGCCCAGGCGATCAACGCCACGCTCGCCGACGAACTCGCCGCCCGGCCGGAGATGCTGGTGTTCGGCGAGGACGTCGGGCGCAAGGGCGGCGTCTACGGCGTCACCAGGGGACTGCTCGCCGAGTTCGGCGCCGCCCGGGTGTTCGACTCGGTCCTGGACGAGCAGGCGATCCTCGGCCTGGCGCTCGGGTCCGGGCTGGCCGGCCTGCTCCCGGTGCCGGAAATCCAGTACCTGGCGTATCTGCACAACGCCGCCGACCAGATCCGGGGCGAGGCGGCCTCGCTGTCGTTCTTCTCGCAGGGGCGGTACCGCAATCCGCTCGTCGTGCGGATCGCCGGCCTCGGCTACCAGGAGGGCTTCGGCGGGCACTTCCACAACGACAACGCGGTCGCCGCGCTGCGGGACATTCCCGGCCTGATCATCGCCTGCCCGGCCCGGCCGGACGACGCGGCGGCCATGCTGCGCACCTGCCTGGCCGCCGCCCGCCAGGACGGCAGCGTCTGTGTCGTGCTCGAGCCGATCGCGCTGTACCACCAGCGCGATCTGTACGCCGACGGCGACGGCGGCTGGCTGGCCAGGTATCCGCCGCCCTGGCAGTGGACCGCCGACCACGTCCCGGTTGGTCAGGCCCGCCGGTACGGCGACGGCGCCGACCTGACCATCGTCACCTTCGGCAACGGCCTGCGGCTCAGCCTGCGGGCCGCACGCCGTCTGGCCGCGGACAACATCGCCTGCCGGGTGCTCGACCTGCGCTGGCTGGCCCCGCTGCCGGTCACCGACCTGCTGCGGGAGGCGGCAGCCACCGGCGCGGTGCTGGTCGCGGACGAGACCAGGCGCAGCGGCGGGGTCAGCGAGGGCGTGATCACCGCACTGGTCGACGGCGGGTTCGACGGCCGGATCGCCCGGGTGGCCAGCGAGGACAGCTTCGTCCCGCTTGGCGACGCGGCCCGCACCGTGCTGCTCTCGCAGGCCGCGATCGAGGAGTCGGCCCGCGCCCTGCTCCGCTAAGCGAAAGCACCAGCCCAGGCCGGGTGCGGGAAGATCCGGTCCCGTCCGGCATCGCCCGGGCTGGGCGGTCTATTCTCGGCCTATGAGCACAGAATCCACCGTTGGCGGACCCGCACTGCCACAGCGCCGCAACATCGTTACCGAGATCCCCGGACCCGTATCCCGCGAACTGCTCGAGCGACGCCAGCACAGCGTCGCCCGCGGCCTGAGCCACGTGCTGCCCGTCTTCGTGACCGCGGCCGGCGGCGGCGTCCTCGTCGACGTCGACGGCAACTCCCTGATCGACTTCGGCTCCGGCATCGCCGTGACCTCGGTCGGGAACAGCGCCGAGGCCGTCGTCAGCCGGGTGACCGAGCAGGTCGCGCAGTTCACCCACACCTGCTTCATGGTGGCCCCGTACCAGGGCTACGTGGAGGTGTGCGAGGAACTGAACCGGCTCACCCCGGGCACCCACGAGAAGCGGTCGGCGCTGTTCAACTCCGGCGCCGAGGCGGTGGAGAACGCGGTCAAGATCGCCAGGCACTACACCGGCCGCCAGGCCGTCGTGGTCTTCGACCACGCCTACCACGGCCGGACCAACCTGACCATGGCGATGACCGCCAAGAACATGCCGTACAAGGACGGCTTCGGCCCGTTCGCCGGCGAGGTCTACCGGGCGCCGATGGCCTACCCGTTCCGCTGGCCGGGCGGTCCCGCCCAGTGCGCCAAGGAGGCACTGGACGTCATCACCGGCATGATCCACGCCCAGGTCGGCGAGGAGCGCGTGGCGGCGATCGTGATCGAGCCGATCCTGGGCGAGGGCGGCTTCATCGTCCCGCCGGACGGCTTCCTGCCCGGCCTGGCGGACTACGCCCGCGAGCACGGCATCGTGTTCATCGCCGACGAGATCCAGGCTGGCTTCTGCCGGACCGGCGACTGGTTCGCCTGCGACCACGAGGGCGTCGTGCCCGACCTGGTCACCACCGCGAAGGGGATCGCCGGCGGCCTGCCACTGGCGGGCGTCACCGGTCGCGCGGAGATCATGGACTCGGTGCACCCGGGCGGCCTTGGCGGCACCTATGGCGGCAACCCGGTCGCCTGCGCCGCGGCACTCGGCGCGATCGAGACCATGACCAAGGAGGACCTGCCGGCCAGGGCACGGCGGATCGGCGACATCATGCTGCCCAGGCTGCGCGCCCTGGCCGAGAAGTACCCGGTGATCGGCGACGTCCGCGGCCGCGGCGCGATGATCGCGGTGGAGTTGGTCAAGCCCGGCACGATCGACCCGGACGGGGCCGCCGCCAGCAAGGTCGCCAAGGCCTGCCACGCCGCGGGTCTGCTGGTGCTGACCTGCGGCACCTACGGCAACGTGCTGCGGTTCCTGCCGCCGCTGGTGATCGGCGATGATCTGCTGAACGAGGGCCTGGACATCCTGGAGTCCGCCTTCGCGGCGCTCTAGGCCCCGGCCGGCCGCGCGGCGCGCGGACACGCAGCGGGCCCCGGCGGTGACACCGCCGGGGCCCGTTGGCGTATCGGTCAGCCCTGGTAGTAGGCGTCCACCGCGGTGAACACCTCGTCCAGGATGGCCAGGCCCTCCTTGGCCTCGGCCTCGGTGACCGTGCACGGCGGCACCACGTGCAGCCGGTTGTAGTTGGTGAAGGTGAGCAGGCCGTGCGCCTTCGCCTGGGCGGTGAGCGTGCCCATCGCCTCGGACGACCCGCCGTACGGCGCGAGCATCTCCCTGGTCTCGCGGTTCGAGACCAGGTCAAGCGCCCAGAACACGCCGAGGCCGCGCACCTCGCCGATCACCGGGTGGCGGCTGGCCAGGTCGGCCAGGCCCGGGCCGAGCACGTCGGCGCCGATCCGCGCCGCGTTGTCGACCACGCCCTCCTCGCGCATCGCGTCGATCGTCGCCACGATGGAGGCAGCCGCGAGCGGGTGACCGGAGTAGGTCAGGCCGCCGGGGAAGACCCGCTCGTCGAAGGTCGCCGCGATCTCGTCGCTGATCACCACGCCGCCGACCGGCACGTAACCGGAGTTCGCGCCCTTGGCGAAGGTGATCAGGTCCGGGGTCGCGCCGTAGTGCTCGAACGCGAACCAGCTTCCGGTCCGGCCGAAGCCGCACATCACCTCGTCGGCGATCCAGACGATGCCGTACTTGTCGCACAGCTTCCGGACGCCCTCCAGGTAACCAGGCGGCGGCACCAGGACACCCGCGGTCCCAACGATGGTCTCGATCATGATCGCCGCGATCGAGTTCGGGCCCTCGAAGGTGATCACCTGCTCCAGGTGCTCGAGCGCCCGCCGGCTTTCCTCCTCCGGCGTGCTCGCCCAGAACGCCGACCGGTACAGGTACGGGCCGAAGAAGTGCACGTGCCCGGTCGCGTACTCGTTCGGCCACCGGCGCGGGTCGCCGGTGGAGTTGATCGCCGAGCCGGTGTTGCCGTGGTAGGACCGGTAGAAGCTGAGCACCTTGTCCCGGCCGGTGTGCAGCCTGGCCATCCGGATCGCGTTCTCGTTGGCGTCGGCGCCGCCGTTGGTGAAGAACACCTTGTTCATGCCGTCCGGCGCCAGCGCGGTGATCCGCTCGGCCGCCTGGCCCCTGGCCTCGTTGGCGTGCTGCGGCGCGATCGTCGCGAGCTTGCCGGCCTGCTCGGCGATCGCCGCGATCACCTTCGGGTGCTGGTGACCGATGTTGGTGTTCACCAGCTGGCTGGAGAAGTCCAGGTACCGGTTGCCGTCGTAGTCCCAGACGTAGCAGCCCTCCGCGCCGGCCACGACTAGCGGCTTCAGCGCCTTCTGCGCCGACCACGAATGGAAGACGTGCGCCCGGTCGGCCGCGTAGACCGCCGCGCCCCGTTCGGGGTCCGGCGTTGGTTGGACCATCATTGCCTCCTGTCAGGGACGTGCCGTCCCTCGTCTTAGTTGTTGGTCGGGAAACCCAGGTTCACGCCGCCGTGGCTGGGGTCGAGCCAGCGCGCGGTGACGGCCTTGCCCCTGGTGTAGAAGTGCACGCCCTCGGTGCCATGCACGTGGGTGTCGCCGAACAGCGACGCCTTCCAGCCGCCGAAGGAGTAGAACGCCATCGGCACCGGGATCGGCACGTTCACGCCGACCATGCCGACCTCGATGTCCTTAACGAACCGGCGGGCCGCGCCGCCGTCGTTGGTGAAGATCGCGGTGCCGTTGCCGTACGGGTTGGCATTGATCACCTCGACCGCCTCGGCGTAGGAGGCGGCCCGCACCACCGAGAGCACCGGGCCGAAGATCTCGTCGGTGTAGCAGCTCATGCCGGGCTTGACGTGGTCGAGCAGGCTCGGGCCGAGCCAGAATCCGTCCTTCGAGCCGCCGGTGATCGGATGGCCGCGACCGTCGATCGCGAGCACCGCGCCGTCGGCCACCCCGGAGTCCAGGTAGGACGCGACCTTGTCCCGGTGCACCTGGGTGACCAGCGGGCCCATCTCGGACTCGGGCAAGTCACCGGGGCCGACCGTCAGCTTGGCGACCCGCTCCTTGATCTTGGCGATCAGTTCGTCGCCGACCGGGTCCACCGCGACCACGACGGAGATCGCCATGCAGCGCTCCCCCGCCGACCCGAAGCCGGCCGACACCGCCGCGTCGGCGGCCTGGTCCAGGTCGGCGTCCGGCAGCACGACCATGTGGTTCTTCGCGCCGCCCAGGGCCTGCACCCGCTTGCCGGCGGTCATCGCGGTCTGCGCGACGTACCGGGCGATCGGGGTCGAGCCGACGAAGCTGACCGCCTTGACCTCCGGGTGGTTCAGCAGCGAGTCAACCGCCTCCTTGCCGCCGTTGACGACGTTGAACACGCCGTCCGGCAGGCCCGCCTCGGACAGCAACTCGGCCAGCCGGAGCGCGGTGGACGGGTCCTTCTCCGACGGCTTGAGCACGAACGCGTTGCCCGCCGCGAGCGCGATCGGGAACATCCACATCGGCACCATGGCCGGGAAGTTGAACGGGGTGATGCCGGCCACCACGCCCAGTGGCTGCCGGATCGAGTACGCGTCCACGCTGGTCGAGACGTTCTCCGAGAACGAGCCCTTGAGCAGGTGCGGGATGCCGCAGGCGAACTCCACGACCTCGAGGCCGCGGGCGACCTCGCCGGCCGCGTCCGAGGCCACCTTGCCGTGCTCGCTGGTGATCAGCGCGGCAAGCTCGTCGGTGTGCTTGCGGACCAGGTCGCGGAACGCGAACATGACCGCCGCCCGCCGGACCAGCGAGGTGTCCCGCCAGGCCGGCCAGGCCGCCGCGGCCGTCTGCACCGCGAGATCGACCTCTGCCGCCGTCGCGAAGTCGACCGTGCCGCTGACCTTGCCGGTCGCCGGGTTGTAGATCTCCCCGTGCTGGCTCGCCGTCCCCGTCCACGGCTTGCCGCCGATCCAGTGTGTGCAGTGCTTGTCGGCCTGGCTCGCGCCCTGGCCAGCACTCGGCTGCGTCATCCCCTTGCCCCTTATCACGCTGATTGTCGCAGCGCCGTCAGGCCTTGCTGCGCTGATGTTCGCTGCCCAGTGTGCTCCGTGACCATCCGAACACCAAGTTACGAACTGTAAGATAATCAGGCGCACGTCTTCCTAAGTGTCATCACGTGCTCGATTAGCCCCGGAGGCCACCACATGCAGCCAACCGTCGCCGATGTGCTGGCCCTCGACCCGGTCCGGCGCGGCTCGCCGCGGGTGCTCGCCGCGGCCGACCGGCTGGACACCCCGGTCCGCTGGGTGCATGTGGTCGAACTGGCCGATCCGCGGGAGTTCCTCCGCGGCGGTGAGTTCGTGCTGTCCACCGGGATCGCGCTGCCGGCCGACCCGGCCGGCCTCGACCGGTTCGTGTCCGCGCTGGCGGACGCGGGGGCCGCGGCCCTGGCGGTGGAGATCGGCTCACGCTACGTGCGCGACCTGCCCAGGCCGCTGGTGCAGTCCGCCACCGCGCACCGGCTTCCGCTGATCGTCCTGCAGCGGCAGACCCAGTTCATCGCGGTCACCGAGGCGGTGCACGCCGAGATCCTGGCCGCCCAGGTCGCCGAGCTTCGGGCCGCCCAGCGGCTGCACCAGGTCTTCACCGACCTCGCGGCCGCGGCCGCCAGTGCCGACGACATCGTGGCCAGGGCCAGCGCACTGGCCGGCGTCCCGGTCATCCTGGCCGACCTCGGCCACCGGGTGCTGGCCTGCGCGCCGGGCAAGGAGGAGGTCGCCGACCTGCTGGCCGGCTTCGCCGGCCGATCCCGCGCCGTGGCGGTGAGCGGGCGATCCGGGTACGACCCGGCAACTGGCTGGCTGGTCGCCATGGTCGGCGGGCACGGCGCCGACTGGGGCCGGCTCATCTTCGCGCTGCCCGCCGTGCCCGGCCCGTCCGATCACGTCCTCGCCGAGCAGGCCGCTACCACGCTCGCGCTGGCCCGGCTGGTGCGGGACCGGCGCGAGACCCCGCTCCGGCACGCGCAGACGACGCTGCTCGCCGCGCTGACCGGGGAACGCTACGCGGACTCGGTCGACCTGCACGCCCGGATCTCGGCGCTCGGCATACCACTGGCCGGGCACCGGCTGCTGCCCATCGTGATCGCTCCGGCCGGCCGGGCCGCCGACTCTGCCCCGGCGCTGGCCAGCACGCTCGACGCGATCACCAGCGGCTGTCAGGTGATGGCCGTGCCGGTGCTGGCGGGCACCCTGGCCGATGGCCGAGTCGGGGCACTGCTCGCGCTGCCGGCCGAGGCCGACGAGGACGATACGCTCGCCGAGATCGCGGCCCGACTGCGCAGCCGCGGCCAGCCCGGCCAACCTGGTCAGGCCGGTCAGCCGGTGATCGGGGCCGGACCGGCGGTCACCAGCGTCGCCCAGGCCAGCACGTCCTTCCTGGCCGCCGCCCAGGCCGTGGACGCCGCGCACCTGGCCGATCCGGCTGGGTCCGGCGCGGCCGCGGGACCGGTCGTGCGGCTCGCCGATCTCGGACTGGCCGGGCTGCTCGGCCAGCTAGCCGACGACCCGAGGGTGCAGGCCTTCGCCGAGCGCCAGATCGGCCCGCTGCTGCTGCACGACGACCGGGCCGGCACCGACCTGGCCGGCCTGCTGACCGCGTTCCTGCGATCCGGCGGCAACAAGGCCGAGACCGCGCAGCGGGTCCGGCTGGCCCGGCCCACCCTGTACGAGCGGCTGCGCCAGATCGAGCAGATCCTCGGGGTCAGCCTGGACACGGCCGAGATCCGGCTCAGCCTGCACGCCGCGCTGATCGCCCACCAGGCCGCAACCGACCGGTCCCCGGCGCTCTAGCGCCGAGGACCAGGCCGATGGCGATGGCAGGCCGGGTCAGGAATCGAAGCCGAGGCCGACGCTGTCCAGTGCCTTCAGCCAGGCGTTCCGGCGGCCGTCGTTGTCGTCGGCGCGGGCCAGCGACCAGCGGGTCAATCCGATCCCGGCGGCGCGCAGCGGCTCCGGCGGGAACGGCAGCGGCTTGGAGCGGACCATCTTGAGCTCGGTCCGCTCGGTCGGCTGCCCGGCCAGCAGGTCGAGCATCACGTTGGCGCCGAACCTGGTCGCGCCGACACCCAGACCGGTGTACCCGGCCGCGTAGGCCAGCCGGCCACCCCTGGCGGTGCCGAAGAACGCGCTGAACCGGGAGCAGGTGTCGATCACGCCGCCCCAGGTGTGGCTGAACTTAAGCCCGTCAAGCTGCGGGAACGTCGCGAAGAAGTGCGCAGCCAGCATCTCGAAGGTCTCCGGCCGCTGGTCGAGCGAGGCCGCGATCTTGTTGCCGTAGTGATAGACCGCGTCGTAGCCGCCCCACAGGATCCGGTTGTCCGCGGTCAGCCGGTAGTAGTGGAACTGGTTCGCCGCGTCCCCGATCCCCTGCCGGTTCTCCCAGCCGATGCTCCGCATCTGGCTGGTCGTCAGCGGTTCGGTCATCAGCACGTAGTCGTAGACCGGCACCAGATAGGCGCGCAACCGCCGGAGCAGCGGTGACATCGCGCCCGCCGCCAGCGCGACCCGCCCGGCGACCAGAGTGGCCTGATCGGTGGCGAGGGTCAGCGGACCGGTCCGGCCGGAGTCGGCGGTGATCGACCGGACCGGGGTGTGCTCGAAGATCCGCACCCCGGCCTCCAGGCAGGCCCGCCGCAGGCCCCAGGCGAGCCTGGCCGGATCCACGATCGCGCAGCCCTCGCGGTCCCACAGGCCGCCCAGATAGGTGGGCGAGTGCACCTGCTCGCGAACGCCCTCGGCGTCCAGCAGCACCGGATCCTCGCCCAGTGCCCTGGCCGCATCCGCCGCCTCGACCAGGCCCTCGTACTGCCACTCCTGCGTCGCCACCGCCATCTCGCCGGTGCGCCGGAAATCGCAGTCGATGCCGTACCTGGCGACGGTCGCCTCGATCTCGTCCAGGTTCTGATTGCCCAGGCGCTGCAATTCGCCAATCTCGTCGCCGAACCGCTCCAGGCCGTTGCCGAGGCCGTGCGTGATGCTGGCCGCGCAGAAGCCGCCGTTGCGGCCGGACGCCGCCCAGGCGACCCTGCGCCCCTCCACCAGCACGACGTCGGTGGCCGGATCGCGCTCCTTGGCCATCAGCGCGGTCCACAGGCCGCCGAACCCGCCGCCGATCACGGCCAGGTCCGCCCGGGCCGCGCCGCGCAGTGGCGGCAGCGGCGCCGGGGCATCCGGCTGATCCAGCCAGAACGGCATCGGCCGGGCACCGGATAGCGCCGCGGCGAACCGTTCGTGACCGGCCCGGCCCGGCAGGTGTGGTTTCAGCGCCACGTCCCTGGTCCAATCACGCGGGCCGATGCCTCCTCGACATGATCACGCTGGCGAGCGCGCACAGGATGCCCACCGTGAAGATGGCCGTGCCGAACACGAACACCTGCGGCGGGATGCCGATCCTGGTCGCTCCGTACACCCACACCGGGAACGGCACCTGCGGCCCGCTGACGAAGTTCGACGTCACGAAGTCGTCGATCGAGATCGCGAACGCCATCAGGCCACCGGCCATGATGCCGGGCAGGATGATCGGGAACGTGATCTTGCGGAACGTGGTCCACGCGTTCGCGCCCAGATCCTGCGCGGCCTCCTCCAGCGACCGGTCGAAGCCCGCCATCCTGGCCCGCACCGTGACCGCGACGTAGGCGATCGAGAACGCCACGTGCGAGATCAGCAGGGTCAGGAATCCCCTGGCCACGTTCAGCGTGACGAACAGCCCGAGCAGCGAGGCGCCAAGCACGATCTCGGGCGCCGCGATGTTCAGGAACAGCGTCTGCTCGAACGCCGCCTTGCCGCGGAACCTCGGCGGCCGGTACCGCACCAGGGCCAGCGCCAGCAACGTGCCGACGACGCCCGCGAGCACGGTGGTGGCCAGGGCAAGCTGGATGGACAGCCAGAACGACGAGGTCAGCTGCGGGATCCCGTTCCACTGCTGGTACCACCTCGTGGTGAAGCCGTTCCAGGCGAAGCTGACCTGCGGCAGACCGGTGGTGACCTGGTTGAAGCTGTACACGATCATGATCGCGATCGGGAACACCAGGTACGCGATCACCAGCCAGGAGTAGGTCGGCAGGATCGCCCTGGTCCACCTGCGCTGCTTGCGCCGGCCGTGGGCAGGCTGACCGGACGCGGACCCGGTCGGCCGTGCTGCGACTGTGGTCATCGGTGCACCTCCGGCACGTCGGTCCCGGGCGTCTCGCCTCGCGCGGCGGTCACAGGAAATCCTCGATCGCGCGCGAGCCGAGCAGCCTGGAGTACGCGAAGATGCCGATCAGCGCGATCGCCAGCAGGATCGCCGACAGCGCGGACCCGCCCGCGTAGTCCAGGTTGACCAGGAACGCGTTCTGGATGACGGTCCCGATCATGGTGTTACTCGTGCCGCCGAGCACCTGCTGGTTCACGTAGTCGCCGAGTTGCGGGATGAAGGTGAGCAGGAACGCGGCGAACAGACCGGGGACCGTAAGCGGCAGGATGATCCGCAGGAACGCGTCCCGCTTGGTGGCGTACAGGTCGTAGGCGGCATCCAGGATCCGCCGGTCGATCCGCTCGATCGCCACGTACAGCGGCAGGGCGGTGAACGGCAGATAGTTGTACGCCAGTCCGGCCACCACCGCGTACCCCGTGGCTAGCACGTGGAAGCTCTGCGGCAGCAGGTGCGCGTTCTTCAGCCCGCCCAGGATGATGCCCTGGTCGGACAGGATGAACTGCCACACCACGGTGCGGATGATGAACGACACGAAGAACGGCACCAGCAGCATGAGCAGGAAGAAGTTCTTCTTGTTGCCACCGTAGAAGGCGATCCAGTACGCGATCGGGAACGAGATCAGCAGGTCGATGATCGTCGCCGCGCCCGCGTAATAGAAGCTGTTCAGGAACTGCCCGTGGTACAAGCTCAGCTGCTGCCAGAACTCGCCCCAGTGCCAGGTCATCACGCAGGCGCCGGTCGCGTTGTTGCAGGTCTGAAGTGACAGCGAGAGCATCACCACGAGCGGGATCAGGAACAGGATCAGCAGCCAGAGCCCCGCGGGCAGGCTCAGGAGATACGGCGCGAGCGCCTTCCCGAACCTGGCCCGCGGACGGCGTGAGCCTACGCGCCCTGGATGATCGGCAAGAACAGGTTGTTCCACGCGTTCAGCTCTTCCTGGCTCTTGTACTGGTAGTAGTTCCGCGAGTTCTTGATGTACTCCGGGGTCGGGAACACCGTCGGGGCGTTCGCGGTCACCGACGGCGGCAGCCCGATCTCCGGCTTCATCTGCTTCAGCGCGGTCGCGGTCCACCCGGTCGGGTTCAGCAGTTCCTGCTTGGCCGCCGGCACCGGGCAGACATAGTCGTTGTAGTACTCCACGACCGCCTGGATGCCCGGCTGGTAGAAGTAGTCCATCAGCATCATCGCGGCCTTGGGATTGGCCGCGCCCTGCGGGATGCACATGTTGTCGGTCCAGAACATGCCGCCCTCGACCGGGATGAGCAGCTTGAGGTCCCGGTACTTGCTGTTCAGGTCGGCCTGGAAGATGTCACCGGACCAGGCCTGGCTGACCACGATGTCGCCGTTCTTCAGGTGGTCGATGTAGCTCTGGTCGTAGTAGGACCGGACGATGCCGTCGTTCTTCTGCTGCTGAAGCTTCTTGGCGGCCTTGGCCCAGTCCGACTCGGTCGAGGTGGCCGGCTCCACGCCGATCGCCAGCAGGCCGAGGCTGCCGAGTTCCTGCGGGTCGCTCATCATGCCGACCCGGCCGGCGTACTTCTTGTCGAACAGGATCCCCACGCTGTCACCGGGGTTCTTGATCACCGAGGAGTTGTAGCCGATCGCGGTCCACCCGGACTGCCAGGCCATCGTGAACTTGTTCCCCGGGTCCCAGGACGGGTTCTTGATCAGCGGACCGGCGTACTTGTCGAAGTTGACCATCATCGACTGGTCCAGCGGCACCAGCCAGCCGAAGTTGATCAGGTAGCCGAGCGGCGGGCTGTTGTTCGTCATCACGATGATGTCGTAGCCGGTCGGCTGCTTGGCCTCGAGCGAGGGGCGGATCTTGGCGTAGAACGGCAGGTTGTTGTTGATCGGCTCGGTGTAGTTCACCGCGATACCGGTCTGGGAGGTGAAGTGGTCCAGGGTGAGGTGCTTGCCGCTGACCACGTCGATGTAGTAGGGCCAGTTCGCGAAGTTCACCGTCTTGGTGACCGGCTGCTTCTTCCACCAGGACGCGCTGCCGACGCCGGTCTTGCTGACCTTGCCGCCGGTGACCTTGGTGCCGGACACGCCGCACGCCGCCAGGAAGGCGCCGATCCCAACCGCGCCGGCACCGGTTCCGGCTGACTTCAGGATCTGCCGCCGGGACATCCGCGGCATGGACAGGCCACGCCAGATGGAGGGGTCCATCCCCGGCTGCTCGGGGTCAGGACCGCTGTGCTCGTTCATTTCTTCTCTTCCTCCTAGAACCAGCCACTAGCCGATCGGATATGAGTGCTGCGGCTGCCACGACAGCCAGATGCTGTCGCCGCGGTCAGCCAGGTCGCGGGCCGTCGCCGAGTTCTGCTGGAACACGACGATGTCGGCGCCGGTCGAGGTGGTGACGGAGAAGTTCGTCGAGGTGCCGAGGTAGACCACCTCGGTCACGGTGCCGCGCAGGGCACACAGATCGCCGGACGGCTGCTCGGTCGAGATGTCCATCTTCTCGGGACGGACCGTGACGTCCAGCGTGTCACCCGCCCGGACCGCGCGGTCGCCAATCGGGACCAAGATCCGCTCGCTCGCGCCCATCTCAAGCACCGCGACGTCGCCGGCCATCCGGGCGACCGTGCCGTTGAATACGTTCGAGGTGCCGATGAAGCCGGCCACGAACCTGGTCGCCGGGTGCTCGTAGATCTCCCGCGGGCTGGCCAGGTGCTCGATCACGCCGTCGTTCATGACCGCGATCCGGTCCGACATCGTCAGCGCCTCGTTCTGGTCGTGCGTCACGTAGACGAACGTGATGCCGACCTCCCGCTGGATCCGCTTTAGCTCGACCTGCATGGCCTGGCGGAGCTTAAGGTCCAGGGCGCCGAGTGGCTCGTCGAGCAGCAGCGCGCGGGGGTGGTTCACCAGTGCCCGGGCCAGGGCCACCCGCTGCTGCTGGCCGCCGGACAGTTCCCGCGGCCGGCGCTGGCCGCGACCGGTCAGGCCGACGATGTCCAGCATCTCGTTGACGCGGCGGCCGATCTCGTCCTTGGCCACGCCCTTGCGGTGCAGGCCGAACGCCACGTTGTCGAACACGTTCATGTGCGGGAACAGCGCGTAGGACTGGAACACCATGTTCACGTCGCGCTTGTTCGGCGGGACACCGGTGACGTCCCGGCCGTGCAGGTACACGGTTCCGGACGTGGGCTCCTCGAATCCGGCGATCATCCGCATCGTCGTGGTCTTGCCACAGCCCGAGGGGCCGAGCAGCGAGAAGAACTCGCCCTCGACGATCTGCAGGTCCATGGCCCGTACGGCGGTGACGACCTCGCTACCGCTGTGGAACACCTTGGCGACGCCGGCCAGTTCGATGGCCGGGAGTCCCGAGGCCGAGGCCCGGCCCGGGTCGCCCTGTTCGTAGGTTGCGGCAGTGCTGGCCGCGTGCGTCTCGGTCATCTCAGGCCGTATCCCTCATTTCGCAACCCCCCGGGCCGGTCCGGATTCCTCGACCCGGCCTGCCCGTCGCTGACCGCCGGTCAGCTGTAACCCTGTGATGTTTGCACGGAAGTTTATCCAGATCAACTGAATCGGTAACGATCAGAGCACGAAACTGCTGATTCCGCGATCAGAACCGCCCACATACAAGCGAGATCTATGTAAATCCCGGTTCTCCCAAATTCTCTGAGGGTGACCGGCACCACGGCACTGGTCACCCTCAGAGATACCGTAACTACTCTCCGATGTAACTCATCACGTGCTTGATCCTCGTGTAGTCCTCGAAGCCGTACATCGACAGGTCCTTGCCGTACCCGGAGTTCTTGAAGCCGCCGTGCGGCATCTCCGAGACGAACGGGATGTGGGTGTTGATCCACACCGCGCCGAAGTCCAGCGCCCTGGCGACCCGCATCGCCCGGCCGTGGTCCCTGGTCCACACGCTCGCGGCCAGCCCGTACCGGACGTCGTTCGCCCACCGGATCGCCTGCTCCTCGGACTCGCACCGCTGCACGGTGATCACCGGTCCGAAGATCTCGTCCTGGATCATCTCGTCGTCCTGGCGCAGTCCGGAGACCACGGTCGGGGCGTAGAAGTACCCCTGGCCGCCGAGCCTGGCGCCGCCGGCCCGGATCTGCGCGTGGTCCGGCGCGCGCTCGATGAAGCCGGAGACCCTGGCCAGCTGGTTCGGGTTGTTCAGCGGGCCGTAGTAGGCACCGGTGTCGTCCGGGCCTGCGGTCCTCACCCGCCCGGCCACCTCGGCCAGGGCGTCGGCCAGGTCCGCGGCGACGCCCGGCCCGGCGATCACCCGGGTCGCCGCCGTGCAGTCCTGGCCGGCGTTGAAGTAGCCCGCGTTGGCGATCTGCTCCGCCACCCGCGCCACGTCGACGTCATCGAACACCACGACCGGCGCCTTGCCGCCGAGTTCGAGATGTACCCGCTTGAGCCCGGCCGCCGCCGCGGTGGCCACCTCGATCCCGGCTCGTACCGATCCGGTGATCGAGACCATCTGCGGGATGTCATGGCTGACCAGGGCCCGGCCGGTGTCCCGGTCGCCGCAGATCACGTTGAACACGCCCGGGGGCAGGCACTCGGCGGCGATCTCGGCCATCAGCAGCGTGGAGACCGGGGTGGTGTCCGACGGCTTGAGGACCACGGTGTTGCCCGCGGCCAGGGCCGGGGCGAACTTCCAGATCGCCATCATCATCGGGTAGTTCCAGGGCGTCACCTGGGCGCAGACCCCGACCGGCTCGCGCCGGATCATCGAGGTGTGGTCGCGCAGGTACTCCCCCGCCGACCGGCCCTCGAGCATCCGAGCGGCCCCGGCGAAGAACCGGATCTCGTCGATCGCCGGCGGCATCTCCTCATTCCGCATCGACTCGACCGGCTTGCCGGTGTTGCGGACCTCCGCCTCGACGATCTCCTCGGCGCGCGCCTCCAGGGCGTCGGCGAACCTGAGCAGCGCCAGGCTCCGCTCGGCGGGGGTGGCGTCCCGCCAGGTTTCGAACGCGCCGGCGGCGACCCGCAGCGCGGCGTCAACGTCCGCCGCCGTGGAGACCGGCGCCTGGGCGAAGGTCTCGCCGGTGCTCGGATCGACCACGTCGCTGACCGGGCCGCTGCCCGGCACGAACTCGCCACCAACGAAATTCCGCAGTTGCCGCACGGCGGCCTCCCCCGGTGCTGTAGTTGTCAACGTCGGCCTCCCGTGCCGCGATAGTCCCTAGTCAGGAGCCCCGCGCGGGCCAAGCCACGCGTCGCTCGGAAACCCTACGACTTTGGCATGTAATCAGCGCCCACACAAGCGAATCAGTACCGATTCGGTACCAGAGCGACGAAATCAGTTGACACACGGCGGTTGCGTGGCAGCATAGTGAGTCAAGGAGGAGCGCCGATGGCACACTTGCCGACCACCGGGTCGGCCGATGCGGCCTGGTCCGGTCGCGCCAAGCCCGAGCACAACGGGCGCGACAGGTCCGCACCGCCGATCGTCCTCGACGCGGTCTCCCGGCACATTATCGAGCAGCTGCAGCAGGATGGCAGGCGGTCCTACGCCGCCATCGGCAAGGCGGTCGGCCTCAGCGAGGCCGCCGTCCGGCAGCGCGTCCAGCGACTGCTGGACGTGGGCGCCATGCAGATCGTGGCGGTCACCGATCCGATGTCGCTGGGATTCCGCCGGCAGACGATGATCGGCATCCGGTGCAACGGGGACCTGGAGCGGGTGGCCGACCTGCTGGCGGGTATGGAGGCCATCGACTACGTGGTAATCACGGCAGGCTCCTTTGACCTGCTGATCGAGGTGGTCTGCGAGAACGACGACCAGTTGCTGGAGATACTCGGCCGGGTTCGCGCCCTGCCGAGTGTGACGACGACGGAGACATTTGTGTATCTGAAACTACGCAAGCAGACCTACCAGTGGGGGACCAGATGAACGCCGAAGCCGGCACCGACTACGCGGCGCTGCAGGAAGCGGCCAAGCGCAACCTTTGGCTGCACTTCACCCGGATGTCCAGCTATACGGACGCCGATGTGCCGACCATCGTGAAGGGCTCCGGCCAGTACGTCTACGACCAGCACGGCAAGCGCTACCTGGACGGCCTGTCCGGGCTGTTCGTCAGCCAGATCGGCCACGGCCGCGCCGAGGTCGCCGAGGCCGGCGCCCGCCAGGCCGCCGAACTCGCGTACTTCCCGCTCTGGTCCTACGCGCATCCGCGGGCGATCGAGCTCGCCGAGCGACTGGCCGACCTCGCGCCCGGCGACCTGAATCGGGTCTTCTTCACCACCAGCGGCTCCGAGGCCGTCGAGTCGGCCTGGAAGCTCGCCAAGCAGTACTTCAAGGCCATCGGCGAGCCCACCAGGTACAAGGTGCTCAGCCGGTCGATCGCCTACCACGGCACCTCGATGGGCGCACTGGCCATCACCGGCCTGCCGGACATCAAGCACGACTTCGAGCCACTGCCGCCCGGTGGCGTGCGAGTGCCGAACACCAACTTCTACCGGGCGCCGGACTTCGTCAGCGGTGACTGGACCGAGTTCGGCCGGTGGGCCGCGGACGAGATCGAGCGCGCCATCCTGCGCGAGGGCCCGGAGTCGGTCGCCGCGGTGTTCCTTGAGCCGGTGCAGAACTCCGGTGGCTGCTTCCCGCCGCCGCCCGGGTACTTCGCCCGGGTCAGGGAGATCTGCGACCGGTACGGGGTGCTGCTGGTCTCCGACGAGGTGATCTGCGCGTTCGGCAGGCTGGGCTACTACTTCGGCTCGCAGCGGTACGGCTACCAGCCGGACATCATCACCTTCGCCAAGGGCGTCACCTCCGGGTACGCGCCGCTCGGCGGCATGATGGTCAGCGACCGGCTGATCGAGCCGTTCATGAACGGGCACACCACGTTCCTGCACGGCATCACGTTCGCCGGCCACCCGGTGTCGTCCGCGATCGCACTGGCCAACCTCGACGTGTTCGAGAAGGAGGACCTGCTCGGCAACGTGCGGGCCAACGAGGGCGCCTTCCGGGCCACCCTGGAGAAGCTCACCGACCTGCCGATCGTCGGCGAGGTCCGCGGTGACGGCTACTTCTACGGCATCGAGATGGTCAAGGACAAGGCCACCAAGGAGACCTTCGACGACGACGAGTCCGAGCGCCTGCTGCGCGGATTCCTCTCGCACGCGCTGTTCGACGCGGGACTGATCTGCCGCGCCGACGACCGCGGGGACCCGGTCATCCAGCTTGCGCCGCCGCTGACCTGCACCCAGGAGCACTTCGACGAGATGGAGCAGATCCTGCGCAGCGTCCTGACCGAGGCGTGGAGCCGGCTCTAGCCAGTCGGCGCACCGCCGCGACCCGGGCAAGCGGGCCGGCTCCCCTGCGGAGCCGGCCCGCTTCGCGTGTCCGGATCATCCGGTTTAGTGCGAGGGACGCGATCTAGCCCGGAGAAGTTGCCTGTTCGTTACTTCCGATTTAAGACCAGCGCAGTCTTTCCGGCGTCTCTAACAGTGGGGACGCCCGGCGCCGAGGCCGCCGGGCCGCCAGACGGTTATCGCGGGAGGCACCAATGGCACGCATCATCGCAACCGCGCGCAGCGCACGCGCCAGGATCACCGGGAAGACTGCCCGGCCCGCCGATATCCGGATAGTCCAGATTCCCGCCGCCGACCTCGGCGACCGCTGGCAGGCCCTAGAAAGCGACAACGAGCGGCTGATCGACGCCTCCGACCCGCTGCTGGCCGAGATCCTGGCGGGACTGACGGCCGACGGCCGCGGCGGCCCGGTTCCGGTCCCGGCTGGGTAGCGGGCCACGGGACGGTCGCCCCGCGGCCGGACGGGCCGGGCCGGGCCGTCCGCTCGGCCGCCTGTCCGGGGCCAGCGGCCGGTCAGACGCTCCTGGCCGCTGTGATCAGCGCGCGCATCCGGTCCGCTACCGCGTCCACCGGAACCCGCTCCTTCTCCCCCGTCGCCCTGGTGGTGACCTCGACGACCCCGTCCGCCAGGTCGCGGCTGCCGACGCTGACCCGGAACGGGATGCCGGTCAGTTCGGAGTCGGCGTACTTCACGCCGGGCCGGACGTCGCGGTCGTCGATCACGGCCTCCACCCCCGCCTCCAGCAGCCGCCGGTAGACGGACTCGGCCGCGGCCCGCGCCGACTCGTCCCGCACCGACAGCAGCAGCACGGTCACCTCGGCCGGAGCGACCTGCACCGGCCAGGTCAGCCCGGCGTCGTCGTGGTGCACCTCGGCGATCGCCGCCATCGCCCGCTCTACCCCGATGCCGTAGCTGCCCATGATCGGCGTGATCGTGCCGCCGTCCGGGCCGGACACCGTGACCCCGAGCGCGGTGGTGTACTTGCGGCCCAGCTTGAAGATGTGCCCGATCTCGATCGCCTGGACGAACTCAAGACCGGCGCCGCACCGCGGGCAGGGCTCGCCCGGCGTGACCTCCCGCAGGTCGGCCCACTGCCCCACGACGATGTCCCGGTCGACGTCCACGCCGGTCAGGTGCACCTCGTCGATGTTCGCGCCGGTCGCCATCGCCCGGCGGCCGCGCAGCGCCAGGTCCGCGATCACCGGGTACTCCGTCACCCCGACCGCGCCAAGGCTGCCCGGCAGCGCGCCGAGCGCCGCCGAGATCTCCTCGGGCTGAGCCGGGCGGATCTGTACCGCGCCGGTGGCGTCGATCAGCTTCTGGTCCGACAGCGGGTGGTCGCCGCGCAGCAGCACCAGCGTCAGCCGACCGTCGACGACCTGCACCAGCGTCTTGATCTGCCGGTCGGCGGCCAGGCCATGCCTGGTCACCAGGTCCTCGATGGTGCGGACGCCCGGAGTGGCCAGCCGCTCCGGCGCGGCCGGCAGGTCGCCCGGCGCCGGGTCGGACACCTCGGGCAGCGCCGAGGTGGCCTTCTCCAGGTTCGCCGCGTACCCGCAGGACGGGCAGGTCGCCACCCGGTCCTCGCCAGCCGGGGACGGGCACATGAACTCCACCGAGTCGCTGCCGCCCATCGATCCACTGGACGCCTCGACCGCGATCGCCGGGATCCCGAGCCGGGCGAAGATCCGCTCGTAGGCGGTGCGATGCGCCTCGAACGAGGCGTCCAGGCCGGCCTCGTCCACGTCGAAGCTGTAGGAATCCTTCATCGTGAACTCGCGGACCCTGATCAGCCCGCTCTTGGGCCGCGGCTCGTCCCGGAACTTGGTCTGGAACTGGTACCAGAACTGCGGCAGCTCGCGGTAGGAGGCCATCTCCAGGGCCAGATGGGAGAAGATCTCCTCGTGCGTCATGCCGAGCACCACGTCGGCGCCGCGCCGGTCCTTGAGCCGGAACATCTCCTCGCCCATCACCGCGAGCCGGCCGGTCTTCTCCCAGATCTGCACCGGCTGCATGCACGGCAGCAGGAACTCCTGACCGCCGATCCGGTCCATCTCCTCCCTGATGATCCGCATCACCTTGGCACGTACCCGGATGCCGAGCGGCAGCAGGCTGTAGTGACCAGCCATTAGCTGGCGGATGTAGCCGGCCCGGAGCAGCAGCCGGTGGCTGGCGGCGTCGGCGTCGGCCGGGTCCTCGCGGAGCGTCGGAATGTGCAGCTGTGACCAGCGCATGTGAAATGCCTTGCCTCGGTGACGGGGATCGGGAGCGGATCGGCGTCGATAACCGGCGAGCCATCCGCCGCGATCCGCAGACACGCATTCTAGAGCGTACGGCCGGTCTCCCGCGTGGCGTCGGCGCCCGGCCCGGTCAGGCCGCCGGACCGTCGTGCCGCCCGGTCCGGTCCGGACCGGGCGGCACGACGCCAGTAACCGGGCTCAGCCGATCAGGTTGAACCGGACCACGTTGTGCCTGCCGAGGTCGACCACCGCGCGGCCGGCGTTCGGCAGTGGCCTGCCGACCCGGTCCACGCCAATGTGGTTACGGACCACGAAGTTGCGGTACGTCCCGCGCAGCAGGCGCACCCCGTCGCCCCCGTTGGCGCTGATGATGTTCGCCCGAGCCCGCCGGAAGTGGCCGATCAGGTTGTGGTGCGCGTGCCCGCCGATCAGCACGCCGCCCGCCCGGTTGCCCAGTCCGCTCATCGCGAAGATCGCGGTTCCCACGAAGGAGCCGAACACCCGGTTGCCCCACGCGTAGCCGGTGATCGCGATGCCGTACCCCGCGTTGCCGGAGAACGTGTTCTGCGGGATCACCGAGCGCAGCGACCCGCCGATCACGTTGCCGTGCGCGTGCCCGTCGATCAGCAGTCCATCGCCGCCGTTGCCCAGCCTGGACCGGCCGTTGGTGGTCAGCCCGACGATGTTCGGATCGACCGTGACGCCGGTGGCGCCGCCGGCCAGTTGGATGCCGTTCCCGTGGTTACCGGAGAACACGTTGGTGCGGACCAGATTGCCGCGGCCCGTGGAGGTGATCAGCAGCCCGTCCCGGCCGTTCGGCGCCGCCCCCTTGAAGGCCAGCAGTCCGCCGAAGGTGTTGAACGTGGTGAACTTCGCGGCCCGGTCGGCCACCTCGATTCCGTTCGCCCCGTTCCCGGCGGTCACGTTGCCGAGCGGGATCACGCCGCCGACCGTGGTGTCGTAGGAGGTGCCGTCGACCAGGATCCCGTCGCGGCGGTTGCCGAGCAGCGTCGTGTTGTTAGCCCCGACGCCGAAGAAGTTGCCCTGCACCACCGTGTTGACCGCGTTGGTGACCCGCAGGCCGTTGCCGCCGTTCCCGCTGATCACGTTGTAGTACACGAACGGGTTGTTCACGAATCTGCAGCCGGTCAGCGAATTGCCGCGCGCGGCCACGATCCGGACGCCGTCGCCGCGGTTGCCGATCGCGTGGTCGCCGCTGGCGCTCGTGCCGATGAAGTTCCCGTTCAGCGAGTTGTAGTCGGCCCGGGCGATGATCAGGACGCCGTCCGCGCCGTTGCCAGAGATCAGGTTCCCCTGCGGCGGCACCACGAACACCGGCGTCACCGTCCCCTTGCTCCCGGTCGGATTGTTGGCCTGACCGGTCGCCTTGTTGACGTACTCCCGGCCGCCGATCTCGTTGTGGTCGGCCCCGCCGACCAGCACGATCCCGTTGCCGCGGTTGCCCATCGGGGCCGAGCCGGCCGGGTTGGTGCCGATCCGGTTCGCCTGCACGACGTCGCCGGAGGATCCGGACAGCACGATCCCGTTGCCGTGATTCGCCGAGATCACATTGCCGACCACGCCGGAGATCCCGGACCGGTTGGCGCCGATCACGTCATGGCTCGATGTGCGGGTCACGTAGATCCCGCTGCCCGCGTTCGGCAGCGGGCGGCCGGACCGGCCGAGGCCGAGGTAGTCGCCGTTGACCAGGATCGCGCTGGCTTCCAGGGTGACGCCGTTGCCCGCCGCGTGCCCGGCCGCGATGCCGAGCAGAGCGGAACCGGCCGCGCCTGGCCCGAAGATCAGGCCCTGATGGCCGCGGAAGTCGATCTCGATCACCGGCGTCCCGTGGTAGCCGGGCGCCGACCGGCCGTTGATGAGCACGCGCGTGGTGACCGGCGGCAGCGCGCTGCTCAGCCCGATCACCCCATGCACGGTGAAGGTGATGGTGGCAGTGGTGCCCGCCGGATTCTGCTCGGCGCTGGTCAGCGCGGCCCGCAGCGATCCCGGGCCGGAGTCCGCCAGGGTGGTGACCGGGATCGTTACCGAGGCCATCCCGGCCGGCTGGGCAGGCCGAGATGGCTGGGCAGCCTGAGCCGCCGCGCCGGTCAGCGGCAGGCCGAGGCCCGCCAGTGCTGTCGCCCCCGCGGCCACAGCCGCCGCCCGGCGTCCCAGCGCGGGACCATCGCCCCGCCGCACGCCGCGACGCATTCGGGCCACGGCATTCGCAGTCCGCACTATCAACGCACCCCCTGTATGCATTGTCTGGCTTGGATAATGAATATGAACTCGCGCGATTATGAGTTTGCCTTCGAATGCGATTCGATTAGGCGTGGCCGGGGAATGGACGTTCCTTTACCTGAACCCGGCCTAGTGCGGACGAAGCCGGGCGTGATTGCATGAGGGACGACCGGATACCCGGCCGCTAGCCTGCCTAGGAGGGACGCCGATGCTGGACGGCCGACTGCTGGTGGACGCGCATGTGCACATCGCCAGGCTGCCGACGCTCTCGCCGGACTGGCGGTCGTGGGCGCGCCAGTTCGGCGCGAGCACCCCGATGGACGATTTGTTCGACGCGGCCGGGACCCCGGTGCCGACCGCCCTGGACGCCTATTTCGACGGCCAGGGCGTCGACCATGTGCTGCTGTTCACCGAGCACAGCCCCAAGGTCACCGGGACGCAGCCGATCGAGGACGTGCTTGGCCTCGCCGCGGCCAACCCGGCCCGCTTCCACCCGGTCGCGAATCTGAACCCGCACCTGCACTACCCGGTCGCCGCCGAACTGGCCAGGCAGGTCGGCCTGGGCGCGATCGCGGTCAAGATCCACCCCGTGCACGGCGGTTTCGAGGCACGCGACCGGATGCTGTACCCCGCCTACGCCTGGGCCGAGCAGCACCGGCTTCCGGTCATCGTGCACTGCGGCACCTCTACCTTCGCCGGATCGGCCAACTCCTACGCCGACCCGGCGCTGCTCGATGAGGTGTTCAGGGACTTCCCCGACCTGACCGTGGTGCTCGCCCACGGCGGCCGGGGCTGGTGGTACGACCAGGCCGCGTTCCTGGCGCTGATGCGGCCCAACGTCTGGCTGGAGGTCTCCGGCCTGCCGCCACAGCGACTGGGCGACTACTACGGCACCGCGCTCCGCAGACTCGCCGACAAGATGATCTTCGGTACCGACTGGCCGGGCGTGCCGGGCGTGGACCGCAATGCCCGGGCGCTGGAGAAGGTGCTGCTGGATGCCGGGTGCACGGCCGACCAGGTCGCGGCCGCCTGGGGCGGCAATGCCGTCCGGGTGTTCGGCCTGGACGGTTGAGGGCCGGGCGGTTGAGCGCCGGGCGCTGTGTCGTGCGTCCCGGCCGCTCCACCCGGCATCCCGCCCGCTATGCCTTGCCGTGCACCACGAAGGTGACCTTGAATACGTTCTTCGGGCCGCACTGCGACGCACCGCCGGCCGGGCCAGAGCACGGCTTGCGGTAGGAGGTCAGCGTGACCGTGCCCAGCCTGGTCGCCTGGAAGAACCCGCCGGTGACCCCGATCGCGAGCGACATCACCCCGCTCGCCCGATGCTGCACCGCCCCGGTGCTCGGCGTGATCGGCCCCCAGGGCTGCGCCGCCGTGCCGTGCAGGAACACATAGAACTCGGCGCCAGCCGTCACGCAGTAGGTCTTGCCGGAGTCCTGCTCGGACAGCGTGAAGGTCCGGGCCGGGCCGGGCAGGCCGGACGCACCCGACTTGGGGGTAATGCAGCGCACCGTCTTGTGCGGCGGGGATGCGGCGCTGCCCCCCGAACCGCCGGACCCGGACGACGTGCCAGGCCGCCCGCAGCCGGCCACGAGCAGCGAGGCCCCGATGCCCGCCACAGCCATGAACCGCGTCACTATCCGCATGCCCGACTCCTCTGCCGACCGGCCGCCCCAGTGGCGGCCCTTCCTGCCATGTCGAATCTTGGACGTCCGGCACTGCGCGCCGGTTCCGTCCGGTCCGGCCCGCAGCGGGCCTTTCCCGCCATAAAGCGAACCGCCAGCTATCGGCCGCGTTCCTAGCTGTTTTCCGGCCAGAAAGCTAGCCGTTGACCGGCCCTCTGCGCGCCGTTACGGTCAGGCCAGGACCTACCCCTGCGGTCCCGAATCCTGCCCCCGATCTGCATGTTCCCTCGTGCGGCACCGCCCGCATCGACCAGAGAGGCAGCCGATGAGAGTATCCGTCCCCGCCCGGCGCTGGGCCATCCGATCCGCCACCGCCGCGACCGTGGTGCTCGCGGCCGCGGCAGGCCTGCCCTACGCCGCCACGGCCGTCGCCGCGACCGGAACCGCCCGGCCGTCCGCGAGTCTGGCCGCCCGGATGTTCTCCACCGCCGACCCGTACTCCCCGGCCTACCACCATCCGTGGCGGCAGGGCGTCATCCCCACCATCGGCCAGCTAGCCAGGATGCGGCGGTGGGCGGCCAGCCATCCGGGAGCGGCCCCGGCCGCGGCCCGGCGGTCCTCATCCACCCTGCTGGCCTTCGGCGGCGGGATCAACGGGATCGGCGTCACCACCGGTCCCGAGAAGGTCTACCTGGTCTTCTACGGATCGCAGTGGGGCACCCAGAGCACCAACGCACAGGGCGACGTCACCCTGTCCGGAGACCCGAGCAACATCGCCCCGTATCTCCAGCAGTTGCTCAAGGGCATCGGAACCGGCGGCGAAACCTGGTCCGGCGTGATGACGCAGTACTGCCAGGGCGTCGCCACCGGCGCCACCTCCTGCCCGGCGAGCAACACCTACCATGTCGCCTACCCGACCGGCGGCGCGCTGGCCGGGGTCTGGGTGGACGAGAGCACCGCCTCGCCGAGCAACGCCACGGCCGCCCAGCTAGGCGCCGAGGCGGTCACCGCGGCCGGGCACTTCGGCAACACCACCGCCGCATCGAACCGGGACGCCCAGTACGTGGTCATCTCGCCCACCGGCACCCATCCGGACGGCTTCAACACGCCGAACGGCAACTTCTGCGCCTGGCACGACTGGAACGGCGACTCCTCGGTGGGCGTAACCTCGCCGTACGGCGACATCGCGTTCACGAACCTGCCCTACATCCCGAACATGGGCACCTCGTGCGGGCAGAACTTCGTCAACTCCGGCAGCGCCGGCCTGCTCGACGGCGTGTCCATCGTCGAGGGCCATGAGTACGCCGAGACCATCACCGACCAGAACCCGGCCGGTGGCTGGACCACCTCCTCGGGCTACGAGACCGGCGACCTGTGCGCCTGGAACTCCGGGCCCGGCGCCGTGGCCGCCAACCTCACCCTGACCACCGGCACCTTCGCGATGCAGCCCACCTGGGCCAATGACGGCGGTGGCACCTGCGAGTTCAGCCACCCGATCGTCACCAACGGCAGCGGCGGAGGCGGCGGTGACGTGGTGACCGTCACCAACCCTGGCAACCAGACCACGGTCAAGGGCACCGCGGTGCGCCTGCAGATCCAGGCGACCGACTCGGCCACCGGACAGACCCTGCACTACGCCGCCAGCGGACTGCCGAGCGGCCTGTCGATCAACTCCGCGACCGGCCTGATCTCCGGCACGCCCACCAGGAAGCAGTCGGTAACCGTGAAGATCACGGTCACCGACGGCACCGGTGCCTCCGGCACCGCCAGCTTCACCTGGAAGATCCTGCGGTGACCGGCGGCCGGTCCCGGCTGGCCGCCAGCCGCGCGACCGGCTGGGTGGACGCCGGCCGCGCGACCGGCTGATCAGGGATGGGGGGCGGCCCGGCCCGCTGGGCGGCCCCCCATCCGGCTCGGCGCGGGCCCGACCGCGGCCGCTGGCGCGGTCCGGCCCGCCTCCCGCTCTCAGGCAGCGGGCGCGGGCCTGGTGTCCTGCTTGATCGCCAGCTTCCCGGCGCGCATCACCGCGATCCGCTGCGCCCGCCGGGCGACCGCCGAGTCGTGCGTGACGATCACCATCGTCAGGCGGAGCTCCCGCCACAGATCTTCCAGCAGGGCCATCAGGTCGTCCCTGGTCTCCTCGTCCAGGTTCCCGGTCGGCTCGTCGGCGAGCAGCACCATCGGCTCCTTGACCAGCGCCCGGGCGATCGCCACCCGCTGCTGCTGCCCGCCGGAGAGCTGCGAGGGCAGGTGCCGCAGCCGGTCACCAAGCCCCACGCCCTCCAGCGCGCTGGCGGCCATGGCGCGGCGGTCCGCCGTGCTCACGCCCAGCGGCACCAGGGCCGCCTCCACGTTCTCCTGGGCACTCAGCGTCGGGATCAGGTTGAAGGTCTGGAAGATGAAGCCGATCGCGTTCGCCCGGATCGCCGTGATCTCGGACTCCCGCAGGCCCGCGAGGTCCTTGCCCTCCAGCACCACCGAGCCCGACGTCGGCCGGTCCAGCCCGCCGAGCATCTGCAGCAGCGTGCTCTTGCCATGGCCGGTCGGGCCCTGGATCGCCAGCCACTCGCCGTCGGTGATGTCCAGGTCCACCCCGGCGAGAGCGTGCACGACCTCGCGGCCGCGGTGATAGTCCTTGATGACCTTGGTCAGCTCGTACATCGGTTATCCGCTCCATTAATTGACGTCGATGGGAGGACCGCGCTCAGGCGATCTTGGCTAGCGCCGCCGCCGGCCGCAGCCGGGCCGCCCGCCAGCTTCCGAACCCGCCGGCGATCAGTCCGCCGAGGATCGCGAGCAGCACCGCCGCGATGATCACGGTCGCGGTGACATCCGCGGTCAGGTGCACCGTCACCGTCTGGGAACTGGCCAGCCGCCGGAACGCGCTCCCAGGGCCGGCCCCCGGCGACCCGCCGAACTGCCCGGCCCCGCCGAACACCCGGGAGCCGCCGGGGGTAGCAGACCCGGTTGTCGGTCCGACGGCCGCGGTGAGCGGCTGGGTGAACGCGTTCACCAGGGAAGCGCCAACAAGGCCGAGGCCGATCCCCACGATCCCGCCGATCAGGCCGACCAGGAGCGACTCGCCCATCACCTGCCCGACCACTCGCCGGCTTCGCCAGCCGAGCGCCTTGAGCGTCCCGAACTCCCGCACCCGGCGGGACACGGCCGAGATCGTCAGCAGGACGGCCAGGGCGAACGCCGCGACCAGCACCGCGATCGCCAGCCACCGGCCAAGGCTGTTGGCCAGGCTGGCGGCGCTGGCCAGCGATCCGGTGACCTGGCCGGCCAGCGAGCTTGCGGTGGTGACCGTGGCCTTCGGCAGCACGGTGCTGATCTGCTTGCTCACGCCGCCGATTTCGGTGGCGCTGGCGGCGGCCACGTAGATCGTGTTCACCTTGCCGGTCAGGCCGGAAAGCTGCTGCGCCCGCAGCAGCGGGATGTACACGTCCGAGCCACTGCCGGACGCCGTGCTGACCAGTCCGATCACGGTGAACGAGGTGCTCTTGCCGGTCGATCCGCCGATCGCGACGGTGGACCCGACCTTCAGCTTGTGCTGCGCGGCGTAATTCGCGTCCACCACGGCCACATTCGCACTGGCGTCAGCGCTGGTGAAGGTGCGTCCGGCGGTGATCTTCCCGGACGAGAGCGGCCCGATCGCGCCCTGCGTCAGGTTGACCCCGGCCACCCCGAACACGTTCGGGGTGATGAATCCACGGCCGCCGCTGCCCGGCGTCCCACCGCTGGCGGACCCGCCGCTCGCTCCGGCCGAACCGCCAAAACTCGGGATCGTGCCGGAGATGCTGACATCGGTGAGGGTGAGCGATCCGGTAGCGGCCGCTACTCCGTTCAGCCTGGCAATCTTCGTCACCGCCGAATCCGCCAGCGGCGCAAGCTGACCGGGGTTCAGCCGGTCGCTGGTGAACTTCGTGCCCGGCGCCGGCCGGGTGCGGGTGCCCCTGTTCAACCCGAACCCGAACCCGCCCGGGCCACCGGTTCCGGCGGCCGGGGCCTGGGTCACGGTGATGTCGGTACCCACGCCGTAGAGCGAGTGCAGCACCGCGGCCTGCGCGTTCTTCACCCCGGTCGAGGCGGCGGTGACGGTGATCACCAGGCCGACACCCAGCGCCAGGCCGAGCGCGATCAGCACCACCTGCCTGGACCGCCGCCGCAGTTCGCGGCGCAGGTACGTAGCAAACATCCAAGCTCCCAGTCGTAACGGCGGCGGCCGGTACGGCCGTCGCGCCAGGTGCCCGCCGCCCGTGCCAGACCAGCACTGGACCGCCTGCGGCGCACGCGCTGCGGGCATTCGGTGGCCGCCGCGACCGCCATTGCGGTATTGGCCGCGCGCGCCGAACCGATCATCTACCTGCCGTCTTAAGACTTCCTTAAGAATTCCTGGCAGTTCCCGATGCTGCCGCTGGGCCTGATCCCAGGGACCGCCAGGCCGGCCCGCCCGGACTGGTGGTTATGCGGCAATCCGCCCAGTCCGCTAGCTACCCTGTGCCCATGCGCAGATCGCTTGGCATTGCCGCCGACGTCGTCCTGGTCCTGGCCTTCGTGATCATCGGCCGAGCCAGCCACCACGCGTCCGGCGGGCTGCCCGGCCTGGTCAGCACGGCCTGGCCGTTCCTGGCCGGACTTGCCGCCGGCGAAGTGGCCGGCCGCGGCTGGCGCCGCCCGCTCGCGCTCTGGCCGGCCGGCGTGAGCGCCTGGCTCGGGACGGTCGTGGTCGGGATGGTCCTG
>JAJYTW010000223.1 GCA_021792855.1 Actinomycetes bacterium | reverse complement strand
GGGCGTACCCGTTGGCCGGGTACGCCCCTTCACCGTGTCAGGAAGGCCCTGAGTGCGAGCGCCGGGGACGGCTAGTGCGAGCCTTCCTGGTCGTCGGCGCCGCCGTGCTCGCCGGCGCCGATCGCCGCCGGGACCGATCCGTTCTCGATCGCGTGCCCGCCGTCGCCGCCGTGACCGTTCCCCCCGTGACCATTGCCGCTGGCCGGCACCGATTCGCTGACGATCTTGTTGAGCCTGGCCCGGACCCGGCCCATGCCCTTGCGCATCGCTGGCGCCGGAACGTCGGCGTCCGCGTCCGCCTCGGCGGCGGGCAGTTCGGGGAAGCTCGGCCGGGCCAGCCTGGCCCGGACCTCGTCCGAGACCGGCCGGGTCTCCTCGATGAACTCCCCGCTGGGCAGCTGCCTGATGATCCCGGTCTCCACGCCGTGCTCGAGCAGGTGCAGGTCCTTGCGCTGCAGGCCCAGGCAGATCCGCTTGGTGATGATGTACGCCAGGATCGGCACCACGAACACGGCCACCCGGGCGATCTCGGTGATCGTGTACAGGGCGACGTGCAGGTGCACGGCGATCAGGTCGTTGGCGCCCTCCAGCCACAGCACGCCGTAGAACGCCACCATCGCCACCCCGAGGCCGGTCCTGGTCGGGGCGTTCCGCGGCCGGTCGTTGACGTGGTGCTCGCGCTTGTCCCCGGTGATCCACTGCTCAAGGAACGGCCAGACGGCGGCGCCGGTGAAGACGATGCCGAGCGGCAGCAGTGCGGGGATGAACACGTTGAAGGCGACCGTGTACCGGTGCGCGATCACCCACTGCCAGGCCGGCATGATCCGCAGCGCGCCCTCGAGCATGCCCATGTAGAAGTCGGGCTGCGAGCCTGCCGACATGTCCAGCGGGTTGTACGGCCCGTACAGCCAGATCGGGTTGATCTGGGCGAAGGTCGCGGCCAGTGCCAGGGCGGCGAAGGTGAAGAAGAAGAACGCCCCCGTCTTGATCATGAAGTACGGGTACATCGGCGCGCCGACGACGTTCTTGTCGGTGCGGCCCTTGCCGGGCATCTGGGTGTGCTTCTGGTGGAACATGATGAACAGGTGCGCGCCGACCAGGGCCATGATCAGGCCCGGGATCAGCAGTACGTGCAGGATGTACATCCGCGGGATGATCTGGTTGCCCGGATACGGCCCGCCGAACAGGAAGAACGCCAGGTAGGTGCCGACGATCGGGACCGACTGGAGCACGCCCTCGGTGATCCGCAGGCCGGCGCCGGACAGCAGGTCGTCCGGCAGCGAGTAGCCGAACAGTCCCTCGACTAGGCCGAGGGTGAACAGCACGATGCCGATCAGCCAGTTGATCTCGCGCGGCTTGCGGTAGGCGCCGGTGAAGAAGATCCGGAGCATGTGCGCCATGATCGCGGCCATGAACAGGTCCGCCGCCCAGTGGTGGATCTGCCTGATCAGCAGGCCGCCGCGGACGTCGAAGCTGATGTTCAGGGTGGAGGCGTAGGCCTCGCTCATGTGCACCCCGTCGAGCTTGACGTACGACCCGTGATACACGATGTCGGTCATGCTCGGCTTGAAGAACAGCGCCAGGAAGGTGCCGGTCAGCAGCAGGATGATGAAGCAGTAGAGCGCGATCTCGCCGAGCAGGAACGTCCAGTGGTCCGGGAAGATCTTCCGCATGAAGGTGCGGAGGCCCTTCGCGCCGCGGAGTCGGTCGTCCAGGTACCCGCCGACCCCGGCCAGTGCGCGGTTGCTGCTCATGAGCGCTCCCAGAAGCTCGGTCCCACGGGTTCGTGGAAGTCACTCGCGGCCACCAGGTAACCCTGGGCGTCCACGGTCATCGGCAGTTGTGGCAGGGCCCGGGTGGCCGGGCCGAAGATCACCCGGGCGCCGCGCGCGGCGTCGAAGGTCGACTGGTGGCACGGGCACAGGATGTGGTGCGTGGTCTGCTCGTACAGGGCGGCCGGGCAGCCCAGGTGGGTGCAGATCTTGGAGTAGGCGACGATGTTGTCGACCGTCCAGTTCATCACCGTCGGCGCCTGAAGCTGGCCGGGCGCGAACTTGATGATGATCGCGGTCGCCTTTGCCAGGGCGTCGAAGTTGTTCTGGTAGCCCGCGGGCACCACCGTGGTCATCGACCCCGGCGTGGCGAAGTCGCCGGGCCGGATCGGCGTGCTGGCGCCGTCCGGGGCGTAGTTCAGGATCCGCATGCCCTTGCGCCAGACCGTGTGGTCCAGGCTGGTCCCCGGCAGCGGGCCCAGGTCGCGGAGCAGCACGATCGGCGCGACCGCGACCGGCACGGTCGCGGCGATCAGGGTCCGCCGGAGCAGCGGCCGCTTCAGCAACTGGCTGGCATCGGCGCCCTCGGTGAAGGTCTGCTCGAACGCCTCCCGGTCCTCTTCCTTGGAGCGCAGCGGCTTGCGCTCCTCGGTGATCTCGACGGCCGGCATCAGGTGCCGGACCCAGATCGTGAAGCCCGCTGCCATCGCCAGGAAGGCGATCGCCATGCACGAGCCGAGGGCCAGGTTGGAGTGCAGCGTGTTGGTGACCGAGTGCACGCCGATGAATACGTAGGACACGATGAAGCCGATTCCGGCCAGCATCGCGACCACGAACAGCGTCGCGACCACCCGTTCGGCGCGCTTGGCGTGCGCGAGGTCGGCCGGGTCGGCGGGGATTTCCCGCGCGACCTCGCCGCCATCGCCGCCGGCCGCCTCGGTGCCGAGCAGGATCCTTGCCTCGGCCGGCGGCGGCGTGCCGATCACCCGGCGGGGCGCGTTCTCGTCCTCGGGCGCGGCGCCGTTGGCCGGGCCGGTGCCGGCGTCGTGGCCGGCGGCTGAGTCACTCATGGCTCTTCCCGTGCTTGGCGGTGATCCACAGGGCAGCGAACACCATGAAGAGCAGCAGGCCGAGGAAGGCCACCAGGCCCTCGGTGACCGGCCCGATCCTGCCCAGGCTGAACCCGCCGGGGTTCGGCTCGCTGCGGGTCTGCACGACGTAGGCGATGATGTCGCGCTTTTGCTGCGGTGTGATCGTGGTGTTGTTGAAGACCGGCATCGCCTCGGGGCCGGTGAGCATGGCCTCGTAGATCTGGGTCGGCGTCGCGTTGGTCAGCGGCGGCGCGTACTTGCCGTAGGTGAGGGCGCCGCCCGCGCCGACGAAGTTGTGGCACTGCGCGCAGTCGGCGACGAAAAGCTGCTGGCCGATGCCGGGGTTGGCGCCGGTCTGGCTGACCATCGCCGCACTCGGGGTGACCGGGCCGCCGCCCAGCGACTGGATGTAGGTGCCGAGCGCCTTGATCTGCTGCGGGTTCAGGGCCACCGGCTTCTGCGGCATCTCGGCGACCGGCTCCTTGGCAGGCATCCGGCCGGAGCTGACCTGGAAGTTGACCGCGGCCGATCCGACTCCGATCAGGCTCGGCCCGACGCGCGGAATGCCCTGGGCGAACAGGCCGTGGCAGCTGGCGCACTCCTCGACGAAGATCGCCCGGCCCTGAGAGATCTGGGCCTGCTGGCTGGGGCTTGGCGAGGACGCCGCGGCGCTCTGGCCGGTCGTGATCAGCGCGTAGATGAGCCCAATCAGCAGCAGCGCGGACCCGATGAGGGCATAGCCAGCGACCGGGCGGCGGCGCCTGAGCGAGATCGGTGACACGGTTCTGCCTACTTTCCGGTCAGTGGGAGCAGGTAGATGGTGGTGAACAGGCCGATCCACACCACATCCACGAAGTGCCAGTAGTACGACACCACGATCGCGCTGACCTGCTGCTCGTGCGTGAACCGCTTGGCCGCGTAGGTGCGGCCGAGCAGGAACAGGAAGGCGATCAGGCCGCCGGTCACGTGCAGGCCGTGGAACCCGGTGGTGAGGAAGAACACAGACCCGTAGTTGCTCGAGGAGAGCGTCAGGTGCTGCTTGGTGATCAGGTCAAGGTACTCGTAACCCTGACCGCAGACGAAGTACAGGCCCATCAGGAAGGACAGCACGTACCACTCGCGCAGTCCCCACTGCCGGACGTTCCAGATCCGGCCGATCCGCCTGATCTGCCCGCGCTCGACCGCGAACACGCCAAGCTGGCAGGTCACGCTGGACAGGATGAGCACGATGGTGTTCGTGGTGGCAAGCGCGTAGTCCAGCTTCGCCCCGGGCCAGGGCAGTCCGAGACCGGTGTCCACCGACTTGATGGTGAAGTACATCGCGAACAGCGCCGCGAAGAACATCAGCTCGGAGGACAACCAAACGATGGTCCCGACGCTGACCAGGTTGGGTCGGCTTGCGGGGGTACGCGGCACCACCGCCGCGTCTGGTGCTGTCGTCACGCGCCCATTATTACGACACCCGGTAGGTGAACGCGCCACGACCCCCTAGGTCGGTAGCATCCAGTTATGAAAGTTGTCGTGTATAGCCATGACGCGGACACCCGCGCCAGGGTCCGGCTGGCCATCGGCCAGCGTCCGGCACCCGACGTTCCCGAGGCCGAGATCATCGAGGTCGCGACCCACCCCGCGCTGATCCGTCTGCTGGACGCCGGCGGCGCCGATGTGATGGTGCTCGACGGCGAGGCCCAGCCGGCCGGCGGCATGGGCGTCTGCCGGCAGGCCAAGGACGAGGTCTTCGACTGCCCGCCGGTGCTGCTCATCATCGGCCGGGCCGACGACGGCTGGCTGGCGACCTGGTCGCGGGCCGATGCCGTAGTCAGCCATCCGATCGATCCGGCCGCGCTGGCCGAGGCGCTGGCCGGCCTGATGCGGCAGCGCGCGGCCGGTCATCGCGCGGTCACCGCCTGACCGATCCCGAACCCCGAGGAATCGCCATGAACGCGCCAGTCTCCGCCGCGGCCTCCTGGCCGGCCCTGATCGCCCAGCTAGTCCGGGGCGAGTCGCTCACCGCCGAGGCGGCGGCGTGGGCGATGAACGAGATCATGGAGGGCGCGGCGACGCCCGCCCAGATCGCGGGCTTCGGCGTGGCGCTCCGGATGAAGGGGGAGACGCCCGGAGAGGTCGAGGGACTGGCGTCGGCGATGCTCAGCCACGCCACCCCGGTCAGCATTCCCGGACGGCTGACGGACCTCGTCGGTACCGGCGGCGACCAGGCCAGGACCGTGAACATCTCGACGATGGGCGCGATCGTCGCCGCCTCGGCGGGCGCGCGGATGGTCAAACACGGGAACCGCGCCGCGTCGTCGGCGTGCGGCGCGGCCGACGTGCTCGAGGCGCTCGGGGTGGTGATCGACCTCCCGCCGTCGGCGACCGAGAAACTGGCGCAGGAGACCGGCGTGGTGTTCCTGTTCGCGCCGCTGTACCACCCGGCGTTCCGGCACACGGCCGGGCCGCGCCGCGAGCTTGGCGTCCCGACCGTGTTCAACTTCCTCGGCCCGGTGGCCAATCCCGCCCGGCCGCAGGCCCAGGCCGTCGGCGTCGCCGACCTTCGGATGGGTCCGGTGCTGGCGGGCGTGCTCGCCCAGCGGGGCTGCTCGGCGCTGGTGTTCCACGGCGACGACGGCCTGGACGAGCTGACCACGACCGGGCCGTCGACGGTGTGGGTGGTCGGCGGCGGCTCGGTCAGCCAGGTCAGGTTCGATCCCGCGGAGATCGGCATCGGCCGCTGCCGCCCCGAGGACCTGCACGGCGGCGACCCGGCCCACAACGCCGCGGTGGCCCGCGCGGTGCTCGCCGGAGAGCCTGGGCCGGTCAGGGAGACGGTGCTGCTCAACGCCGCCGCCGCACTGGCCGCCGAGTCCGGGGTAGCCGGCACCGCCGGGGACCCCGGTGCTGCCGCCGGGGCGCCGGACCTCGCCGGGGCGCTCGCCAGCGGATACCAGCGCGCCGCCACCGCCGTCGACTCGGGCGCCGCCGCGGCCCTGCTCGACCGCTGGGTGCAGACCAGCAAGCGGCTGGCGCGCTGACCTCGGCGGTCCGTCCGGACCGGCCGGCCCGCGTGCCGTAGGACCGGGCGCGGTCAGTCGGTTTCGGCGTACCCGATCGCGAACGCGGCGTCGAGGTCGTGCCGTGAGTAAGCGCGGAACGCGATGTGCGTCTCGGTGTGCGTGACGCCGGTGACCTTGTTGACTGTGCCGGGAATGACGTCGGCGAGTTCCTCATGGCTGCGCACCCGGACCATGGCGACGAGATCGAACTCGCCGGTCACCGAGTAGACCTCGCTCACCTGCGGGATCTTGGCGATCTCCTCGGCCGTCTCCGGAATCCGCGCGACGTCGGCCTTGATCAGGACGATCGCGGTGACCATAGCCGCCTCCTGGAGGTCGGAATCGGGTGCCTGCTGGTGCGCCATCGTAGCGGCCCGCGGCCGTCGCGCCCGGCAGGCCTGCCGCCGTGCCGTCCGTCCGGGCTATCCGGGCGTCGGCCCAGTGGCCCGGCCGGCCAGGATAGCGAGCAGTCGGACCAGCACGTCGGCGGTGGCGCGGGCGTCGGCGAGGGCACGGTGCGCCGGGCAGGTCACGACCCCGAAGTACCCGGCAAGCGTGGCTAGCTTGTGATCGGGCACGTCGTCCGGGCCGAGAACCAGCCTGGCGAGCACGGCGGTGTCGATGACGGCCCGGGCCGGCCAGCGGATTCCGCTGCGCTCGCAGGCCGCCGACAGGAATGCCACGTCGAATGGCGCGTTGTGGGCGGCGAGCACGCTCCCGGCGGCGAACCGAAGGAACTCCGGCAGCACCTGGCCGACCGGCGGAGCGGCGGCGACCAGGTCATCGGTGATCCCGGTCAGCGCCACCACGTCCGGCGGGATCGGCGACCCGGGATTGACCAGGGCGGCGAATTCCGCTGCCGGGCCGGACCTGGTGAGCCGCACCGCGCCGATCTCGGTGATGCTCGAATCGGCCGCCAGTCCGGTGGTTTCCACGTCGACGACCACCAGGTCGACCCGGCCGAGCAGGCCGGCCGGCAGGTGCGGCCCGACCCCAGGGTGCGGGCCGGCTGACGTTGGCCTGGCGCCCTCGTCTCGGATGGCGATGCCAGGGGCCGCCATGCCGACCGATGCGAATGTGCTCACGAGGCCAACGCTAGGTCTCCGGTCGGACATCGCGGGCGCCGACACCCCGGCGCCGGTCCCGGCCGTGCCGCTGAACTGGCCACACCGATATACGCGAAGTGGTTGATTGCGTTGCCGAATCTT
>JAJYTW010000222.1 GCA_021792855.1 Actinomycetes bacterium | reverse complement strand
AACATGCGGGGTGGCATGCACGCCATCGACATAGCTCAGCGCACCAGCGGCCCGGGCCAGAGCCGTAATCGCGGCGACGTCAGGCCTGGTGCCGATCACGTTGCTGGCCGCGGTCACGGCGACCAGCCTGGTCCGGTCCGAAAGCAGTTCCGCGTACTGCGCGGCGGGCAGTTCCCCGGTATCTGGGTCCACCTCGGCCCAGCGCACCTCGGCGCCGGCCCGGGCCGCAGCCTGGACCCATGGCCGGACGTTCGCGTCGTGGTCGAGCCTGGACACGATCACCTCGTCGCCCGGGCGCCAGGTACTCGCGAGAGCGCTGGCCATCCGGTAGGTGAGAGTAGTCATGTTCGGCCCGAGCACGACGCCGCCCGGGTCGGCTCCGGTCAGGTCGGCCACCGCGGCACGACACCCGGCCATGATCGCGTCGGACCGCTCGCTGGCCGGGAACGCCCCGCCGGAATTACCCAGGCCAGCCCGGTAGGCATCGCCGATCGCGGCGATCACGGACTCGGGCACCTGCGTGCCCGCTGCCCCGTCCAGGTACGCGTATCCGTCGCCGAGCGCCGGATACGCGGCGCGGACCTTCCCCACCTCGAACGCCATCTGAGACCAGCTCTCCTTCCCCGGTTCCGGGCTTCAGGCTCGCCGCTATGCTCGCACGCCGGGCCGACAGACAGTTACCGCCCTCCCGGCCCGCAACCCGGCGCGGCGCGGCGGGCGGCGAAACAGGACGGGCGGATAACCCGGCCAGCCGGCCGGACGCGCGCAGCACGGCCAGCCAGGGGTCCCCGTCGATGCTGATCGGCAGGTACGGTATGCCGGCCAGCCAGGCCGCCACAACGGCCTCAGGATCGCGCGGCCGGTAGCTCTCCCCGAGCGCCGCGGCAAGGTCCCATGCGTGCACATGCCATTCCACGCACGCGACGCCGGCCATTCCGGCGACGGTAATCACCCTGCCGCGATAACTGTGGTGCGGAAGGGACAGCAGCGGCCCCAGCCTGGCCGCGTAACGCCGGGCCGACTCCGCGTACGCCCGGATGTGCTCCTGCGGCGGTGCGTCGGGCAGCGCTGCCAGTTCCGCCGCATTCTGCCGGGCCAATTTCCGCTCAACGGACTCCGGCGGCGCCCCGGTCGCCATCAACCGGGCCAACCGGCTGACCGGGGCGTCATCGAGATACTCGTGGTAGTCGTCGGCCATGCACCGCAGATGGCCTGCCAGGTCCGCGGCCCGCCATTCCGGGCAGGGGGTCGGCGCGTTCCAGGTGGCCTCGGTAAATTCGCCGGCCAGTCGCTCGATCGCCTCGATGGCCTCGTAATACGACGCCGGGGCCTCGATCGCGGCATAAACCGGCGCGGCGAGCGGCACAGGGCGATCCCGGGAATCACCTGGCTCCATGGGTACCTCCCTGCTCACGCGGCAGCCCCCGGACGAAACCGACGTGCTTCGCCAGAGTGCCAGAAATACCTGCCGCAACGCCACTCATGCGCGAGCGGAAAAGAAAGTGACATCTCACTGGCCGTGCGGTTACCATCCCGCAGTGACCAGCCCAGATGCGCAGCCCCCCGTCAGCATCGCGGCAGCGGACACGATCAGCCCCCCGCGGCCAGCGCCGGCCAGGCAGACGCCGGCCGCCGCGCTCTGGCGGGTGCGGGAATACCTGCGGCCCTATTACCGCCAGCTTGTGATCATGCTCGCCGCCGCACTCATCGCCACCGGCACCGAGATCGTGATCCCGCTGCTGACCAAGGCGGCCATCGACGGCCCGATCAGCAGCGCGACGCGGGCCGGATCGGCGGCGGCGCACGGCCGCGCCGTGCTGATCTGGATCGGCATCGGCGCGATCGCGCTGGGCAGCGCCGAGGTGGGGCTCAGCATGATCCGCCGCTGGGTGCAGGCCAACGCGGTCGCCAGGCTCGAGCAGTCGATGCGCGACGACCTGTACGCCCACCTGCAGCGGCTTGAGCCCGGCTTCCACGACGCGTGGCAGTCCGGCCAGTTGCTGTCCCGCGCGACCACCGACCTGTCGGCCATCCGCCGCTTCGCCGGCTTCGGCACGATCTTCATCATCACCAGCGCGGTGAGCTTCGGCGTCATCGTCACGCTGCTGGTCATCCTCAACCCGCTGCTCGGGCTGATCACGGCCGTGCTGTTCATGCCCGTCACCTGGCTCTGCGTGCGTTTCGAGCGCCGCTACCGGGTGCTGTCCCGGCGGGTCCAGGACCAGCAGGACGACCTGGCGACCAGCGTCGAGGAGGCTGCCGCTGGCATCCGGATCCTGAAGGCGCTCGGACGCCGGGATCTGGCTATGGCCGGCCACCGCCAGCGAGCCGAGATCGTCTACCGCACGCAGGTCAGCAAGGCGGAGTTGCGAGGCAAGTTCTGGGCCGGTCTGGATTTGCTGCCCAACGCGGCAATCGCGCTGATCCTGCTCCTCGGCGCGATCGCCGTGAGCCAGAACGCGCTGACCGTCGGCGGGCTGGTCGCGTTCATTGCCCTGGTCCTTCAGCTGGTCTGGCCGATCGAGGCCACCGGCTATATCCTGGCGCTCGGCCAGGAGGCGGCCACAGCCGCCCAGCGGGTCTACGAGATCCTCGACACTCCCCCGGCGATCAGCGGGCCGCCGATCGCTCAGGCCACCGCGCCGGGCAGCCTGACCACCGCGCCGGGCACGTCGGCCGGCAACCGGGCCGACGACCCGATCCCGCCCCGGGCGGGCGCGAGCGCGGTGCCCTCGGCCCGCCGGGTTCCGATGGTCCCGGTGCAGCGCCCCCCGGTGCAGCGGCCCCCGGTGCAGCGCCCCCCGACCCAGCGAGCCGCGGACGGGGCGCCGGCCGGCGGCCGTCTGGTGCTCGACCACGTCGGCTTCGCCTACCCGGGTTCCGACCGGCCGGTGCTCAGGGACGTCTGCCTGGAACTCGCCCCGGGCGAGACCGTCGCCCTGGTGGGCGCGACCGGGTCGGGCAAGACCACCCTGCTCAGCCTGATCGCCCGCCTTGAGGACGCGACCTCGGGGACCATCGTGCTCGACGGCACCGACATCAGGGACCTGCCGCTGACCGTGCTGCGCTCGCTGGTGGCATGCGCGTTCGAGGACCCGACGCTGTTCTCGGTGAGCGCGAGAGAGAACGTCGCGCTCGGCAATCCGCAGGCGTCCGACTCGGCCGTGCGGGCGGCCCTGGCGGCTGCCCAGGCCCAGTTCGTCGAGGACCTGCCCTGGGGCCTGGACACCCGGATCGGCGAGCAGGGCATGTCGCTGTCCGGCGGCCAGCGCCAGCGGATCGCGCTGGCCCGGGCAATCCTGGCCAGCCCCTCGGTGCTGCTCCTGGACGACCCGCTGTCGGCGCTCGACGTGCACACCGAGGCCAAGGTCACCCAGGCACTCGGCCAGGTGCTGTCCACGTCGACGGCCCTCATCGTGGCGCACCGGCCGTCCACGGTCGCGCTGGCGGATCGGGTGGTGGTGCTGGAGGACGGCGAGATCAGGACCTCGGGCACGCACCATGAACTGCTTGCCAGCGACGCCCAGTACCAGCACCTGATGAGCTCGGACGCGGACACCGGAGCGAGACGATGAGCCAGGCAGCCACCCAGTCATGGCGCGGGATCGCCGCCGAGGAAGTCGAGGAACTCCCCAAGGGGATCGCGCTCATCCTGCGCAAGCGCAGCCGGGCCCTGCTCGGGGACCTGCTTCGGCCGCACCGGGCCGCGGTGATCTGGATCGGGCTGCTGATCCTGGCGGCCAACCTCGGCGCGCTGGCCGGCCCGTGGCTGGTCGGCATCGGGATCGACAAGATCCCGGCCCTGCTCCGGACGCACGATCCGGTCCCGATCATCATCACGGTGATCGAGTTCGGCATCGCCGTTACCGTCCAGGCCTTCGCGAGCGCGGGCTACATCGCGGCGATCGGCCGGATGGGCGGGCAGGTCGTGCTTGAGCTGAGGTCCAGGCTGTTCGCGCACTTCCAGGCGCTCCCGGTCAGCTTCCACGAGCGCTACACCTCCGGCCGGGTGATCTCGCGGCAGGTGTCCGACATCGACTCGATCTCCGAGCTATTCGACGAGGGCCTCGGGTCGCTGGTCAGCGCAGCGTTCTCGCTGGTGTTCGTCGGGACCGGCATGCTGCTGCTTGACTGGCCGCTGGCGCTGGCGGTGATGGCCGGTTTCATCCCGCTGACCTGGCTGACCGCCTGGTTCCGGCGTGAGTCGGCCACCGCCTACCGGCGCACCAGAGAGACCATCGCACTGGTCATCGTGCACTTCGTCGAGACCTTCAACGGGATCCGGGCGGTCCAGTCGTTCCGCCGGGAGCCGAGGAACCAGGAGATCTTCGGCGATCTGAACGAGGGCTACGCGAAGGCGTCCCGGCGATCCATGCAACTGGTCGCGATCTACTTCCCGGGCGTGAACCTGGTCGGCAACCTGGCCGTGGCCGTGGTCCTGCTTTACGGCGGGATCCGGGTGATCGACCACGCCATGCCGGTCGGCGTGCTGGTCACGTTCCTGCTCTACCTGCGCCGCTTCTTCGAGCCACTACAGGACGTCTCGCAGTTCTACAGCACGTTCCAGTCCTCGGCGGCGGCGCTGGAGAAGCTCTCCGGCGTGCTGGAAGAGGAGCCGGCGGTCCCGGAGCCAGTGGCCCCGGCCCGCCTCCCGGACCGGCCGGAGGAGGCCGGCCGTGGCCGCGCACTGCGGGTGGCCGGCGTCCGGTTCGGCTACCGGGACCAGGTCGTGCTGCCGCGGCTTGACCTCACCATCGCTGCGGGTCAGAAGGTCGCGCTGGTCGGCGCCACCGGGGCGGGCAAGACTACGATCGCCCGGCTGCTGGCCCGGTTCTACGATCCGGACGAGGGCGAGATCCGGCTCGACGGCGTCGACCTGCGGGACCTCGCGGACGCCGACCTGCGCCGTGAGATCGTGCTGATCACGCAGGAGAACTTCCTGTTCAGCGCCAGCGTCGCGGAGAACATCGCGCTGGGCAGGCCGGCGGCGTCGCGGGCGGAGATCGAGGCGGCGGCCGAGGCCGTCGGAGCGGCGGGATTCATCGCCGACCTGCCGGACGGCTATGACCACCAGGTCGGCAAGCGCGGCGGCCGCCTGTCGGCGGGCCAGCGCCAGCTCATCTCGTTCGCCCGCGCCTTCCTCGCCGCGCCGAGCGTGCTGCTGCTTGATGAGGCAACCGCCCTGCTCGACCTGCCCAGCGAGCGGATCGTGCAGCAGGCCCTGCAGACCGTGCTGCTAGGCCGGACCGCGGTGATCATCGCGCACCGGCTGTCTACCGTTCAGATCGCCGACCGGGTTCTGGTGCTCGACCACGGCGAGGTGATCGAGGACGGCTCGCCCAGTGACCTGCTGGCCAGCGGCCGCGGCCAGTACGCCGATCTGCACCAGCAGTGGCTGCGGAGCCTGGCCTGAGCGCCACCGACGCAATCCGCTAGGATTCCCGCGTGATTCCAGGTCGCAAGCAGGCAAGCGAGGAAGCTCAGGCGGAGTACCTCGCCGACGTCGCTCTCGCATCGAACTTTGACGATCTCCTGGCCGCGGCCCGGGCAGCCGAGCAGGAGTTCCGCCAGGCCCAGGCCACGGCGGCGCCGCTGGCTATCCAGTACCCGCTGGCCAAGAAGCTCGATGCCGCGCTCACCGACGTGATGCGGTCGGCGTTCGCCGCCATGCGCGCCGAGATCGGCCCGCTCGGTTACGACGACCGGCTGTTCCGGCGCCGCTCGATGGCCAAGCCGACCGTCCATGCGCTGCGGGTCGAGGCCGAGCGGCTGCTGACGTTGCGCGAGGCACATCGTCTCACCGGCATCCCGCCGCGCCCGGAGGGCAACGGGCGGACCCCGGAGCCGCTCGCCGCGCGCGGCCTGCACTAGGCATTCCGGGTCACGGTCCACCCGGTGGGACGGCGGACCGGGCTACCTGGCGCCGCAGCCCAGCCGCTGCGGAAGCCAGTCTGAGTCTGTGACTTGACGCAAACCTGACCGTCATGGGATGGACTGCGGCTGGTTCGGTGTTGTTAACGGGTAGTAACTGAGTGCTACCAAGAGCACATGGCAGGGCTAGCCGGAAGCTACAAGGTTCATGCCCTAAAACCATCCCAATGTGCCATGTTGCCGCAAGCCGGCCACCTGGCAGATTGGGAGTGCTGATCACGATAGCCCCCACCGATCAGGAGGAGCACGATGTGCCCGCACACGCCGCCGTGTCCCAGCGCGAGCGCTCCGGACCACGACGCGGCTCGGACCCTCATCACCCACCCCGAGCAGGGCTGGAGCCTGCTCTGTAACGGAATCGTCGTCTTCGATGACACCGGGGAACTGCTGCCTGGTGGCGACGTCATCGCCCCGCACCGGCCCACGGACCTGTTCGTCAGCCCCGGCGCACCGGACGTGACCACGCCGGTCGCCTCCGCGCAGCCGGCCGCCTGACCCGGCCCCGCACGACCGGGCCCCGCACGACCGGGCCCCGCACGACCGGGCCCAGCTAGACCGCTCGGCCCGGACCGCGCGCCGTGACCAGTCGCGGCAACAGGTCGCCGAGCCAGTCCCGCACCGCCGACCGGACCGCCGCCGGATCACGGGACAGCGCATGCGCCTCGCCGCGCAGCACGACCAGGCGGTCGACGTCTCCGGCATCCGGTACCCCGAACGGATCGCGGTCGCCGTTCACCACCAGCACCGGGACTCCGGCCGACCGCAGTTCGCCCGCCCGGGATCGTTCCGGCTGATCCGCCTTTCCCGGCGGGTGCAGCGGGAACGCCAGCGCTATCACCCCGGCGGCCCCGGCCGCGCGTGCCGTGCGGCAGGCCAGTCTCGCGCCGTTGCTCCGCCCGCCCGCGATCAGCGGGACGCCCGGATAGGGCCGCCGCAGGGCCTCGATGATCTCCAGCCAGGCCGCGTCCTGGCGACCCGCTGACCCGGGCGCCCGGGCACCCGCGGCCCGGTACGGCTGCAGCACCAGCGCGACCGCGGCGCCGGCGTCCAGCGCTGCCTCGCGCGCGGCGAGCAGGTCGGCACTGCCCACTCCCCCGCCCGCGCCGTGGGTCATGACCAGCAGGAAGGCCGGATCGCGGCGCTCGTCGACGGTCACCAGGGCCGGCCCTGCGGCCGTGCCGATCTCCATGATCACCAGCCTACGACCGGCCCTCGCCGGACCGGCGGACGGCCGGTGCGGCAGGCTGGAGACCTGCTTTCCCCGGCGACCGAGAGGATTCCCCGATGCACCGCGATCGGCTGGTGGCGGTTAGTTATCAGGTAAACGAGGAGTACGTGGCCATCG
>JAJYTW010000221.1 GCA_021792855.1 Actinomycetes bacterium | reverse complement strand
TTCTCGACTTGCTCGGCCTCACCCGTTCGAAGCAGGCCGTGGTCCACGAATACGCAGGTCAGCTGGTTCCCGACGGCACGCTGCACCAGTGCAGCCGCGACCGCGGAGTCCACTCCCCCGGACAGCCCGCAGATCGCGTGCCCGGTGCCGATCTGGTCCCGGATCCTGGTGACCTGATCGTCGATGATGGTGTCGGTGGTCCAGTCGTTCCGGCAGCCTGCCGCCGCCAGGAAGTTCCGCAGCATCGCCATGCCGTGCTCGGTGTGCCCGACCTCAGGGTGGAACTGCATCCCGTACAGGCCGCGGACCGGATCCTCGGCGACGGCGACCGGAGTGCCCGGCGTGCTCGCGGTCACGGCGAAGCCGGGGGGTGCCGCGGTGCAGGTGTCCCCGTGGGACATCCACACCTGCTGCGCGCCGGGCAGGCCGGCTAGCAGGACGCCCGCCGCCCCGGGTTCGCCGCCGGACTCGGGGCCGGGGCCGGACTCCAAACCCGGTCCGGCCGACGCGAGGGCCGCGGCGCCGTACTCGCCGGAACCAGTCCTCGCGACCGTGCCGCCGAGATCGCGAACCATGAGCTGGAATCCGTAGCAGATGCCGAGGATCGGTACGCCGGATTCGAGTAGCCCGGCCGGGGCTGGCGGCGCCCCCGGCGCGTAGACCGAGGAAGGCCCGCCAGACAAGATGATCGCCGACGGCCTCCGTTCCAGCATCCGCTCGGCGGTCATGGTGGACGGGACGATCTCGGAGTAGACCTGGCACTCGCGCACCCGGCGGGCGATCAACTGGGCGTATTGCGCGCCGAAGTCCACGACCAGCACCGGCCCGGTCTGGCTCCCCGCGCGGGGCGCGGGATGACCGCCGCTCTCCGAATGTCGCACCAGGTCAGCTTACTGGGATCGGCGTGCCCGCCCGGCCGGAGTGCCGGTCCCCCCGGTCGCTGCCGGGGCCGGCCGGGAACCCTGCGCGGCGGCCACCCCAGGCCGATGCGCGCCGAGTGCCGCGTCCTGGCCCGCTGAACTCTGACCGGCTGAACCCTGACCAGCAAGAATCTGGCCGCCTGGCGCCGTGCTTGCCTCGCGAACGCGCACCCGCGAGATCCGGCGGCCGTCAAGCTCGGTCACGGTCAGCCTGGCGCCCTCCGCGTCCACCCACTCCCCGGAAGCCGGCAGATGCCCGAGCGCGGCCAGCAGGAACCCGGCCACGGTCTCGTACGGCCCGTCGGGTAGCTCGATGCCGGTCTGCTCGGCGAAGTCGTCGAGGTTCATCAGGCCGTCCACCTCAAGCTCGCCGGTCCGCAGCCGGCGGGACGGCAGGCCCTCGACATCGTATTCGTCCTGGATGTCGCCGATAAGCTCCTCGACCAGGTCCTCGAGCGTGACGATGCCGGCGGTACCGCCGTACTCATCAACCACGATCGCGAGGTGCGCATGGTCCCGACGCATCTCCGACAGCGCGGACATCACGGTCTTACTGGTCGGCAGCATCTTCACCGGGCGCCGGATCTCGCCCACCCGGGCCGATCTGTCTCGGCCAGGCTCGATCAGGTCGCGGGCGTGCACGAAGCCGATGACGTCATCGTAGGAATCCTGGAAGACCGGGAACCTGGAGTGCGGCGCCCGGGCCACGATCGCGGACGCCTGGCTCAGCGGCATCGACGCGGGCAGGAACTCGACCTCGGTCCTCGGCACGAGCACCTCGCGGATCTGCCGCTTGGCCGCGTCGAAAACCTCACCCACGATGTGCCGCTCGTCGGCGGTGAGCGATTGCTGCCCGGCGATCAGGTCCCTCAGCTCATCGCTGCTCATCACGCCGCGGCCCGCCTTCGGGTCGCCACCGAGCAGCCGGACCACGAGGTTGACCGATACCGACAGCAGCCAGACCACCGGCCGGGCCAGCATCGCGATCCGGTCCAGCACCGGCGCCGCCAGCAACGAGATCCGCTCCGGCCGCTGCAGCGCGATCCGCTTCGGCGCGAGTTCCCCGAGCACCAGGGAGAAGAACGCGATCGCGAGCGTGACGACCAGGAAGGAGACGACCGAGGCGAGGTGCGGGGACAGGTGCCGCGCCAGCACCCGATCGAGATCCGCTGCCAGCGTGGCAGCGCCGAACGCGCCCGACAGCAGCGTGGCCACGGTCACGCCGATTTGCACCGCGGACAGGAACCGATTCGGGTCGTGGGCGAGCCTGGAGACACACTGGCCCCGTTTGCCCCGTTTCGACAATGCCCGGATCTGGCCCTCGCGCAGCGATACCAGCGCCATCTCCGCCGCGGCGAAGAATCCGCCGACGGCGATGATGGCGAGGACGATCACCGCGTCCCAGCCGACGCCACTCACGTCGTAGTCCCTGATCTTGGCTGTCAGCCAGTGCCGGCGGCCCGGCCGCCAGCCGCCGCACCTGGCCGGCACCGCGCGGTCCGCGGTGTGTCATCAGTCTAAGCAACCAGGTCCGCCCAGGTGAACTCGACCGCGCCGGGACCGCGCCAGTGGCCGCGGCCGGTGCCCTGTGCGATGCTGGCGACGAAATATGGCATCTATCGGAACACTGGCCACGAAAGGCGGTAGCAGGTGTCCGACATCCTGCACGACGCGCAAGCGATCAGCGACGACATCATCGCGCTGCGGCACGCGATCCACGCCGAACCGGAGATCGGCCTGCATCTGCCGAGGACGCAGCAGAAGGTGCTCGCCGCACTGGACGGCCTGCCGCTGGAGGTCTCCACCGGCACGGCGCTCAGTTCGGTCACCGCGGTGCTCCGTGGCGGCCGACCGGGACCGACCGTCCTGCTGCGCGGCGACATGGACGCGCTCCCGGTCACCGAGCGCACGGGCGTGGACTACGCGTCGCAGGTGCCCGGCGCCATGCACGCCTGCGGCCACGACCTGCACACCTCGATGCTGGCCGGAGCGGCCAGGCTGCTCGCGGCGCGCCAGGCCGACCTGCCGGGGAACGTGATCTTCATGTTCCAACCCGGCGAGGAGGGTGACGGCGGAGCGCGCCTGATGATCGAGGAGGGCCTGCTGACGGCGGCAGGCGAACGGCCGGTGGCCGCGTTCGCGCTGCACGTCGAGTCCGGCCTGCTGCCGCTTGGAGTGGTGGCGACCAGGGCCGGGACGGCGATGGCCGCTGCGGACACGCTGCACGTGACCGTGCGCGGGCGGGGCGGGCACGGATCACAGCCGCATGGCGCGGCCGACCCGATTCCGGCCGCGTGCGAGATGGTCACCGCGCTGCAGACGATGGTGACCAGGAGATTCGATGTATTTGACCCGGTAGTGCTGACGGTCGGCACGTTCCACGCGGGCACCAAGGACAACATCATTCCCGACGACGCCGCGTTCATCGCTACCGTCCGGACCTTCTCCGCGGCCGCCAGGGACCAGGTCAGGGACCTGTCCCTGGGACTGGTCCGGCAGATCGCCCAGGCCCACGGTCTGACCGCCGAGGCGGAGTACGTGGACGGCTACCCGGTGACCGCGAACGACCAGCAGGAGTTCGCCTTCACCGAGCGCACGGTCGCCGACCTGTTCGGGCCCGGCCGGTTCCTGGACGCGCCGAACCCGATCACCGGCTCCGAGGACTTCTCTTACGTCCTCCAGGAGATCCCCGGCACGTTCATGATGATCGGCGCCTGCCCGCCCACCACCGATCCGGCGGCGGCCCCGTTCAACCACTCGCCGGAGGCGGTCTTCGACGACGCGATCGTGCCGGATGGCGTCGCGTTGTACACCGAACTCGCGCTGCGCAGGCTCGCCGCGGGCGGGTAACCAGCGCGACCGGACCCGCTCCGGGCCTGATCCGACCCGCTTGCGGGACGGGACCCGAGCCTGGCCGGACACGCGTGCGGGGCCCGGGTGGCGGACCGCCCGGGCCCCGCACCGCGCCGATCAGAGGCTGGCCACGTCCGACTGCTTGGCCCGGACCGCCTCGGCGGCCGCCCGCAGGCCGTCAAGTTCGGTCCCGGTCAGGTCGCGCTCGACCACCCGCCGGATGCCCGAGCCGCCGATCTCGGCCTCAACACCCAGGTAGACGCCCGAAATGCCGTACTGCCCGTCGACCCAGGTGCAGACCGGCCGGATCTCGCCGGTGTCCAGCGCGACTGCCCTGGCCATCCGGGCCGCCGCGGCCGACGGCGCGTAGTAGGCAGAACCGGTCTTGAGCAGGCCGACGATCTCGGCGCCGCCATTCCTGACCCGCTCGACCAGGCCGTCGATCTCCTCGGCGCTCAGCAGGTCGGCCAGTGGCTTGCCGTCCACCCGGCAGGCGGACGGAACCGGCACCATGGTGTCACCGTGCGATCCGAGCGTCAGCGTGGTGACGGCGCCGACCCCGACGCCGAGTCGCTCGGCGACGAAGTAGCTGAACCTGGCCGTGTCGAGCATGCCCGCCTGGCCGATCACCCGGTTGTTCGGGAACTGAGAGACCTTGGCGGCGAGCGCGGTCATCTCATCCAGTGGGTTGGACACCACGATCAGGACAGCGTCCGGGGCATGCTTGACGACCTGCTCGGTCACGCTCCGGACGATCTTGGCGTTGACGCCGATCAGATCCATCCGGCTCATCCCGGGCTTGCGGGGCAGTCCCGCCGTGATCACCACGATGCCCGAGCCGGCGATGGCCTCGTAACCCTCGCCGTTCGGGCCGGTCGTCTGCCCGGTGACCTTAGTCTCGAAGCCCTCGATCGGCCGGGACTGGCTGATGTCCAGCGCCAGTCCCTCGGGCTTTCCTTCCACGATGTCGGTCAGCACGACCTCATCGAAGATGTCGTACTCAGCGAGTCGCTGCGCGGTCGTGGAGCCGTAGAAACCGGCACCGACGACGGTCACCTTGCCTGAACGCGCCATTGACTTGATCTCCTTCGTTATCTCCGTCATGTGCCTGGTGGCATGCCGCTGCCTGGGCGGCGGCTAGGCCATCGCGGCCTGGAGGTTGTTGTGCAGTGCGCCGAGGAACTCCTCGGTGGTGAGGTAGGGCGAGTCGCTGCCGATCAGCAGGGCGAGGTCCTTGGTCATCTTGCCGGCCATCACGGTCTCGACGCAGACCCGCTCGAGGGTCTCGGCGAAGTCGGTCACCCCGGGGGTGTTGTCCAGCTTGCCGCGGTAGGCCAGGCCCCTGGTCCAGGCGAAGATCGAGGCGATCGGGTTGGTGGAGGTCGGCTTGCCCTGCTGGTGCTGGCGGTAGTGCCGGGTGACCGTGCCGTGCGCGGCCTCGGCCTCGATGCAGGATCCGTCCGGCGTCATCAGCACCGACGTCATCAGCCCGAGCGAGCCGAAACCCTGGGCCACGATGTCGGACTCCACGTCGCCGTCGTAGTTCTTGCAGGCCCAGACGATGCCGCCGTCGCCCTTGATCACCTGAGCCACCATGTCGTCGATCAGGCGGTGCTCGTACAGCAGGCCGGCCGTCTCGAACAGGTCCTTGAACTCGGTCTCGAAGATCTCGGCGAAGATGTCCTTGAACCGGCCGTCGTAGGCCTTGAGGATCGTGTTCTTGGTGGACAGGTACAGCGGGAAACCGCGGTCCAGGGCGTATCGCATGGTGGCACGCGCGAAGTCGCGGATGGAGTCGTCGAAGTTGTACATGCCCATCGTGACCCCGCCGCCATCGAACTTGGCGACCTGCAGCGTGATCGGCGAGGCGGATGATGAGGCCGCGGGCTGGTAGGAGATCGTGACGGTGCCGGCGTCTGGCACCACGAAGTCGGTGGCCCGGTACTGGTCACCATGCGCGTGGCGGCCGATCACGATGGGCTTGGTCCAGCCGGGGACGAACCGGGGGATGCTCTCGATCACGATCGGCTCGCGGAAGACCACGCCGCCCAGGATGTTCCGGATCGTGCCATTCGGCGACCGCCACATCTTCTTCAGGCCGAACTCCTCGACCCTGGCCTCATCCGGGGTGATCGTGGCGCATTTGACGCCCACACCGAGGCGCTTGATGGCGTTGGCCGCGTCGATCGTGACCTGGTCGTCGGTGGCGTCGCGATTCTGGATCGAGAGATCGTAGTAGTGCAGATCGACATCGAGATACGGCAGGATCAGTTCATCCTTGATGAACTGCCAGATAATCCTGGTCATCTCATCGCCATCGAGTTCCGCGACGGGATTGGCCACCTTGATCTTGGACATGCCAACGGATCCCTTCATCATGTCTAGCCAGCTACGGCTACCGACCGATTAGCCGCCTGACCTGCCCTCCCCTGGGCCTGCCTGTGCGGCTCAGCTAGGCGGCAGAACAACCAGCGCGACGACGAGGAGGCTGACGCCGAACGCGGCGAAAATCACCGTGTCGAGCCATCGCCGTCTCGACGAGAGCATGCCTGCCCGGCGATCGGGCAGCACCATCCTGGCTAGGGCGGCAAAGAGCAGTGCCCCTGCAAGTACCAACGTACCGCTCCGCAGGTGCGGGGTGCTCTGCCGGATCGCCACCAATCCGCCGGCCACCCCGATCAGCGCCAGCGCGTACGGAATCTGAGTGACCCAGGAGGTTCCGGGCGGCTTGTCGGCGCCGCGCCCGGCGGCGCGTCCTCCGGTCACAGGTTCCGGGGCCGTGAAGTTCGGGCCCGCGGCGTCCAGCCCCATCGGCCCGGCCGTCGTCCCGGGCAGGCTTACCGGCTCCGGCCAGCGGGTCTCCGCCGATCGGACCAGCGTCGTGGCCAGCGGCGGTGCGATCGCGCCGGACGACGAGACGATCGGCTTCGGCGCCTCCAGCGGACCATGCGCCAGAACGGCTCCGGCGACACTCCCCGTGGGCCGACCGACCGTGACGGCGCTGGCCGGTCCCGCCGGGCCAGACGTCATCCGACGGCGCCCGGGCTTGCGCTGCCTACGGTCCGGACGCGGCACCGGCATCCGCCCGGTGCTGGCGGCGTGCCTCATTGCGACATCCCGATCAGGCTTGGTCCGGCGCCCGCTGCGCCGCCCAGCCGAGCCGGATGCTCGCCGTCGAAAACGAGGCGACTGCAGTCAGTGTGCCGTTCCATCCGTCCCGTCGCCGAGTCCCTTGAATCGCCTGGCCGCAGTGCGCGGCCCCAGCCACGCGGATCCCCTCATTTCTACACCCCAACGGGGTGTTTCATGATCCTCTCTGGTGAGCGAGTCGTGACCATGACGGTCCGGAGCGGGCCGGCGACGCGCAGCTCTGGCCCGGATTCCGCGCGGGCCGCGGACTGCCAAGGCAGCCGTATTACGGTAGCCACAGGCCGCCGCGCACCGGCCGGCAATGCCATGCCGGACCTGCGCTGAGTTGCCGGGAATGACCTGATTAAACGGTTGGCCGACGGGTATGG
>JAJYTW010000220.1 GCA_021792855.1 Actinomycetes bacterium | reverse complement strand
CCGCCCGCTAGTCGCCCAGGTGGGCGGTGTCGTTGAAGGAGCGCACCATCCAGTGCTCGCCCATCACGTACAGCCGGGACACCGAGGCGTTGTCGGCTCCGAGGAACGCGAACGGCCGGGAACCGCTGGCGGTCGAGAGGACCTGGGCGATCACTCCGCCGTGGGTGAACGCGGCGATCCGCTGATCCGGGTGCGCGGCCGCCAGCCGCATGATGGCGCCGCGGACGCGAGCCGCGAAGGCATCGTCCGGCTCGGCGCCGGGAATCACGCCCCAGCGCTGCTCGGTCAGCACCTGCCGGGCGACCGGGTGGCCCTGCGCCATCATCTGCCGGTAACTGCCGTCGTCCCACTGGCCGAGGTGCACCTCGCGCAGGTCGGCCTCCACGACCGGCTCCAAGCCGACCCGGGCGACCAGCGGCGCCGCGGTCTGCGCGGTGCGGGTCAGCGTGGTCACGTAGATCGCGTCCAGCTTGACGTCGGCCAGGCGAGCGCCGACCAGTTCGGCCTGCCGGTGCCCGTGCTCGGTCAGCGGCGGATCACCGTGCCCGCCGACCAGCGGGAACGGCGCCCCAGGGACGTAGGCCTGCGACTGGCCGTGCCGGACGAGCAGGATCTCGGTCGCGCCGGGCGGAAGCGGGATCGTGCCCTGCGGGTAGCTGTCTGCCTGCTGCGATGTGCTGTCTGGTGCCGTCACAAGGCCCGTAGCGTACCGGCGCGCGCTGGCCGCGCGATGACCGGGCGGCATCCGGCCGGTGAACTCCGCCCCACCGGACCCGCCCGCCTGCCGGGCCCTATCGGCCCCGCTCCCGGGCCAGGACCAGGCAGCCTTCCTCAGTCGGGCCGTCCGGTCCGGACGGCTGCCAGGTGCCGATAACGAGCCCGGCCAGCCCCTCCTGGCGCGCCGGAACCAGCGGCGTCACCAGCCGGCAGACCTCGACCTCCACCTGCCCGGCGGTCGGGTCCCGCCCGGCGAGTCGCTGACCGCGGGCCGTGGTGACGCCCGCGCCTGGCCTGACACTCGGGTCCGCACGGCCGTTCACCCTGATCAGGCGCAGCACCTGCTCGAGCCAGACCGGGTCCTGCTCGGCGTCATAGATCCACCGGGTCCCGAGCACGCTGTGGTCGGCCGCCGCGATCAGCCGCGGATCCGCACTGCCCGCCTCACCCGGGCACGCCCCGGCCGCGGGTTTCTCGCCCGCCGGCGTCCGCGGCAGCGGGGCGCCGCGGTAGGTCATCGGAACCTGGTAGATCGCCGCGCCATCGCTGAGCAGTTGCGTCTCGATGCCTACCTGCCCGGCCGGGTCCTCCAGCCGGAATGCGCCGATCAACTGCAATGACGGAACCTCGGCGCCGGAGTACCAGACCTGCCGCGCGACCCACGGCGGCAGGAATTCCCGGAAGTGCGGAGTCAGCGTCGCGCCTCGGTAGATGACAGCCATAGTTTGCCACGCTATGCCCTATACGCTGAATTATCAGCTTTTCGGTTGGTGAAGTAGGACCGGCGGGCAAGCGGACCAATGGCGGCAGCCGCGTCTAGCATGATCCAGCGTACAAGCGATCGCTGTGACCGCTTTCGCGAAGGGAGTCCGGTAGTGGCTCAGCTGTACATCGGCAGCGAATTCCTACCGGAGTACGCCAGACTTGAGAGGTCCGTGCGGGCTCTGGTCGACGACGCGATCGCCAAGTTCGCCAGCCACACCTACGCCGGCCTGCACCTAGAGAAGATCACCGACAGCCGGGACAGCCGGATCAGGACTATCCGGATCGACGCCTTCTGGCGCGGCCTGGTGCTGGCGCCGGACTCCGGCGACACCTACTGCCTGATCCGGGTGCTGCCGCACGACGACGCGATCGCCTACGCCAAGAGCCACCGATTCAGCGCCAACCAGGCCATCGGCGTGCTCGAGGTCCGGGACGAGGAAGCTCTCGAGCGCGAGCAGGCGGACCTGCGCGCCGCCGCGACCGGGTCCGAGCCGCCGCTGTTCGCCCACGTCAGCGACGCCGACCTGGGACGCCTCGGCGTAGATGCCACGATCCTGCCCGTGATCAGGCTGCTGGTCACGGCCGAGCAACTGGACGCGATGCAGTCGATGCTGCCCGAGGTGCAGTTCGCCGCCCTGTACTCGCTGGCCTGCGGGATGACGGTCGATCAGGCATGGGAGCAGGTCTGCCAGTACGCCCCGGCAGACACCGGCCCGGTCCGGGCTGACCCCGACGACCTCGCCTCCGCGCTCGACCGCACACCCGGCCGGGTCACGCCGGTGTCCGGGCCGCGGGAGCTTCAGGTAATCCTGGCGCACCCGTTCGCCACCTGGCGGACGTTCCTCCAGCCAAACCAGCGCGCGATCGCCAGGCAGCCGTCCTACGCCGGGCCCGCGCAGGTCACCGGCGGCGCTGGCACCGGAAAGACGGTGACGGCGCTGCACCGGACTGTCTTCCTGGCCCAACGACTCGCGGGCGCCGGCCGCGGCACGCCAGGTCAGCCCGAGATCCTGCTGACCACTTTCACCACCGGCCTGGCCGAGGCACTGGACGCGCAGCTAGCCATCCTGGCCGGCGATGACCTGGTACGGAGCCGGATCGAGGTCACCAATGTGGACAAGCTCGCGAACCGGGTGGTCCGGGCCGCACGCGGCGGGAAGCTGCCGATCGCCGCTCCCGAGGCACTGCGGGAGCGATTCGCGGCGGCGGCTGCCGACGCCGGCGCGGCCGCAGCCGACTTGTCCGCCAGCTTCCTTGAGCACGAGTGGGAGCAGGTCATCATCGCCCAGGATCTGGCCGGCGAGGAAGCGTACCTGGACTGTCGGCGGTCCGGCCGCGGCAGGCCCCTGACCCGGGCGCAGCGCGGCGTGGTCTGGCAGATCGTGCAACGCGTCACCGGCGAACTCGCCGCCGCCGGGGAGATGACCTACCTCCAGGTCACGGCGGAGGCGGCCCGACTGCTGACCGGGTCCGGGCCGCTGTACCGGCACGTTGTCGTGGACGAGGGCCAGGACCTCAACCCGTCCCAGTGGCGGCTGCTCCGGGCCGCCGTCGCACCCGGCCCGGACGACCTGTTCATCGCCGCTGACCCGTATCAGCGGATCTACGACAACCGAGTCTCGCTAGCCAGCCTCGGGATCAACGTCCGGGGGCGAACCCGGCGGCTCATGGTGAACTACCGGACGACGGCGCAGATCCTGAACTGGGCCGTGCCGGTGCTCGGGACGGCGCCGGTGACCGGCCTTGACGACGAGGCTGCCTCGCTGCTTGGCTACCGCTCCCCCATCTCAGGCCAGCGCCCTGAGGTCCGCGCGACGGCCGACCGGGAGGCCGAGCTTGCCGCGCTGGCGGAGCGGATCGCCACCTGGATCGACGCCGGGATCGAGCCGCACGCGATCGGCGTGGCCGCCCGGTCCGGGTCGCTGGCGAAAGAGGCTAAGGAAGCGCTCAGGACGCGCGGCATCCCGACGCTGGCGCTGACCACGCGCAGCCCGAAGAGCGCAGTCCGGGTCGGCACCATGCACGGGATGAAGGGCCTGGAGTTCCAGGCCGTCGCCGTTATCGGCGTGCAGGACGGCAGCGTGCCCGCGATATCCGCGCTCACCAGCGCCGAGACCGATCCGGTAGCGCACGCACAGGACCTGCAGCGGGAGCGTTGCGTCCTCTTCGTGGCCTGCACCCGGGCCCGGGATCACCTGTACGTCTCCTACACCGGAAACCCCAGCCCGTTCCTGCCCGGATGACGTGCGGGACTGCCCGGATGTGCCTGCTAGGGCATTCGGCGGCCGTCGATCTGGTCGAAGTCGCCGTAGCCGTTGACGCTGCCGCCACCCCCTGACCACTGCCACATCAGGGCGTACTTGGAGTACCGGTTCTGGCCGCCGAAGAAGCGGGTGCACGTCGAGGTCCCCGACAGGCACCAGCCGTACGGGCGGTGACTCAGCCTCGAGGTGAACGACGCATAGGTCCACTCGTAGGTGTTGGGGATCTGCGAATCGGGTCCGGTCCCGAAGATCGACCGCCAGATGCCCGGAGCCGAGTACACCCCGGCCTTATAGGACGATTGGCTGGTCAGGTAGTTCGCGAAGCCATTCAGATCGGCCCGGTCCAGTGCCACCGGAACGTACCTGACCCGGACCCTGCCGCTGCATGAGGAGGTGTAGACCGAGTTCCAGCCGTTGTCGGGCGCCGGGGTGTAGGCAGGCGCGTTCCCCGGAATCTCGATGTCCATGAACACCACAGGGAGAGGCACCCGGCGGTGACCTGAGTGCACCATTCCCGCGATGTCCGCCAGCGTCCAGCGCGCCTGGTCCTGACCCCAGGTGTAGGCCTCCGACGCCGTGCCGTTGTAATGCGGGTCTACTCCCGGGCCGCCCATGAACCAGTACACCCCGGTCCCGACGCCCTTGTGATACCGGAAATAGTCCGTGTTGGCCTGCAGGCTGTTCGCGAAGGACCAGACCAGGACCCCGTGGCAGCCCTCCCGGTGCGCCCAGTTGCCGATCATGCCGATGTAGCCGCCGTAGCTTCCGCCGAACACCGGCTCGCTATACGGCGCCGTCCCGCTGACCGCGACCTGGCGGCTGTCGGTGCCGTACCAGAATCCGGGCGGGCCGTCCCCGGCCAGCCTGGCGCCAGCCGTCGCCGCGGAACGCTGCGCCGCGGTCGTGCTGACAGCGACCGCAGCGCTGCTGGCTACCGAGGCGCTGCTCGTCCCGGCAGCGGCCAGGGTGAGCAGGCCGGTGCCGCCGGCGATCACAGCGGCCCGGCCGACCCCGCGCCTCCACCCGCCCGACCTGGGTCCGTGCCGTCTCATCACACCACCATTTCCTCTATCGGCCGCGGGTGGCATCCGTATCGGCGCCACCGCAGCAGATTCCCGCCGAACCAGGGTCCATGCCGGGCTCGCCGGAGATCTAACCGCGCAAACGCCGGCTAATCAGCGCCACGGCTACGATGAGCGCACTGCGGCCCGACAGGCTTCCCCGGCGACGATTGTCGTTCGCTAACGGACATGCCCTTACCCGCGCGTTGTTGCGTGCTGCGCGGGAGCCGGTCCGTTGGCATTGTTCCGCCGTTCGGCCGCCGGCCTGGCCGCGATGGCCGACCAGGGCAGCGTGGCCGAGGTCATGTTCACCCAGACCCTGCACCACTACGGCGTGCGCACCTCTCCCAGCGAGCGGCGGTCCTGGGAGCGCAGCATCCCGGTGCTCGCCCACGACCTGGTCGATGCCGGCCTCGGCGAGGTCGAGGTGCTGCTGGAGCACCGGCTTCCGCTGAGCAGCCGGCGGGTGGACGCGATCCTCGCCGGGCAGCATCCGGTGACCGGCCGCCGGTCTTACGTGATTGTCGAGCTGAAGCAGTGGAGCGAGGCGGCCCTGTATGAGGACGATCCCGGTCTGGTCGTCATCGGCGGGTACGGCGGGCACCCGCGGCTGCACCCGCTGGAGCAGGTCGGCGGGTACTGCCAGTACCTGCTGGACTTCCTGCCGTCGCTGGACGGTGACGCCGAGGCGGTGTCCGGCGCGGCCTATCTGCATAACGCGACCGAGTACGGGATCGGGCCGTTGCGGCGGAAGCCGGAGTCTGCGAACGCGCGGCTGTTCACCGGCGAGCGGCGCGGCGAGTTCCTCGACTTCCTTCGCTCGCGGCTGGCCACCGGTGTCCCCGGCGCGCCGTATGCCGATGAGTTCCTCGGCGCCCGAGCGGCACCGAGCCGCCAGTTGCTCAAGGTGGCCGCCGCCGAGATCCGCGAGCGCGAGCAGTTCGTGCTGCTCGATGAGCAGAAACTGGCGTTCAACCTGGTGCTGCACGCCACCGAGGCGGCCAGGGCCGGCGACGGCAAGACCGTGGTGATCGTGACCGGCGGCCCTGGCTCGGGCAAGAGCGTGATCGCGCTGTCGCTGCTCGGCGAGCTAGCCCGGCGCGGCCGGACTGTGCTGCACGCGACCGGATCGCGGTCCTTCACCCAGACCCTGCGCAAGGTCGCCGGGAGGGGATCGACCCGCACGCAGGGCCTGTTCAAATATTTCAACAGTTTCATGGATGCCGAGCGCAACGGCCTGGAAGTGCTGATCGCCGACGAGGCTCACCGGATCAGGGAAACCTCGGCGAACCGGTACACCAGAGCACGGTTCCGCACCGGCCGGCCGCAGGTAGACGAACTGATCGCGGCCGCACGGGTGCCGGTGTTCCTGCTGGATGAGCACCAGGTCGTGCGGCCGGGTGAAATGGGGACGGTCGAGGAGATCGAGGCCCACGCCAGCAAACAGGGCCTGGCCGTGCACAAGATCTCGCTGAACGCGCAGTTCCGGTGCGGCGGCAGCGAGGAGTATGAGTTCTGGGTCCGGCGGCTGCTCGGACTGGTCCCCGGCGGGCCGGTCCGCTGGGCCGGCGACCCGGCGTTCACGGTGCGGGTGGCCGACACCCCGCAGGAGATGGAGCACCTGCTGCGGGCCAGGATTGATGAGGGCTACGGCGCCCGGATCGCGGCCGGGTACTGCTGGCCGTGGAGCGATCCGCGGCCGGACGGATCGCTGGAGGCCGATGTGGTGATCGGCGACTGGGCCCGGCCGTGGAACCTGCGCGGCGATCGCGCGGTTGGCGGCGCGCCGCCGGCCGCCCTGTGGGCGACCGACCCGGCGGGCTTCGGCCAGGTCGGCTGCGTCTACACGGCCCAGGGCTTCGAGTACGACTGGAACGGCGTGATCATCGGGCCGGACCTGGTCTGGCGCGGCGGCGGCTGGCAGGCCGTGCGGTCGGCCAACCGCGACCCGGACTTCCGCAGCCGCGCGAAGGTCGACGATACCGAGTTCGACCGGCTGATCCGCAACGTCTACAAGGTGCTGCTCACCCGGGGTATGGTCGGCACCGTCATCTACTCCCCCGACCCCGAGACCCGGGACCTGCTGCGCTCGCTTGCTGACCAGGCCTAGCAGCGGCGGCGATGTCGGCGAGCGCCCTGATCCGGGCGTTCTCGTGCGCGGGTTCGGGATGGAGCGGGCGTCGAACACGCCGCGCCAGCCGGACCTGATGATCGTGGCGGGCCAGGTGAGCCAGAAGATGGCGCCGGTGCTGCGGCAGATCTACGACCAGATGTCCGAGCCCAAGTGGGTCATCTCGATGGGGGTCTGCGCCTCCTCCGGCGGGATGTTCAACAACTACGCGATCGTGCAGGGCGTCGACCACATCGTGCCGGTCGACATCTACCTGCCCGGCTGCCCGCCGCGGCCGGAAATGCTGATGGACGCGATCATCAAGCTGCACGACAAGATCGAGAACGCCAAGCTCGGCGCGAACCGGGACCGCCAGATCACCGAGCTTGAGCAGCAGCGGCTGCAACGGCTCCCGCTGCT
>JAJYTW010000219.1 GCA_021792855.1 Actinomycetes bacterium | reverse complement strand
GTCCAGCAGGGACGCGAGGCCGGCCTGCTCCCGGACACCCCATGACCGGCGACGGGAGCGACGACGGGACCGTCGACCCGGCCCTGCTGCACGAGGCACTGGAGATCATCAACGGCTCTCGTCCGGTCATCGCCGAGCCCGCTCTGCTGGCCCGGCAGAGGTTCAACCAGGCGACCCAGCTTGCGCGGGACGGACGCCACGACGCGGCGATGCTCATCTTCCGGCAACTGGCCGCCGCGCCGGACCAGGTCCCGCCGGACCAGGTCCCGCCGGACATCGGACTGGCGGCCACGACGGCGTGGGCCACCGATGCATTCGCCCACCACTCCTGGCCGGAGGTCATCGAGGCCGAGCAGGCGGGCGGGCACCACCTCGATGCCCTCCGCCGCCAGGCCGGGCGGCAGTTCTCGCAGGATGCGGCGGCGGCCGAGCGCGGCCGACTGGCCGCCATGGCGGCCTTCGCGGCCGCGAAGGCCGGGTCCCCCGAGACCGCCGTTGCCATTCTCGAACGCGGCCGGACCACGATGCTCGCCGAGCGATTCCGCCGCCAGCCCAGGCCGGCGGCCACGAGCACACCGGGCAATCCGCGGGTGACCTACCTGGTGGCGACGTCGGCTGGCGGGCTGGCACTCGACTCCGGCGGGCCGCAGGCCGCCCGCGCCGTCTGGCTGGAACGGCTCGGCGCGCCGGTCTTCCGGGACCGGGTCAGCAGCTACTTCTCGGCACTGGACGGCGTTCGCCGCAACGGCGCACTCGGCATGAGCGCATGGCAATCACAGGTAGCGGCGATGGTCGCGGTCCTGCGAGACGCGCTCGCACCGCTGTTCCCCGGACCCCCGGACGGCCCTGTCGCGCTGATTCCGGTCGGCTTCCTGTCCGTGCTTCCGGTCGCCGCCGCCGCGCTCGGCCCCAGCACCCCGGACCGGGCCGTCACGATCCTGCCGAGCCTCGGACTCGATCCCGGGCCGATGCCCGTGCGGCCGGCCGACCGGGTCCTCAGCATCGCCGATCCGTCCCTGCCATCGGCCCGCTGGGAGGACACCTGCGTGCGGGGGTTCTTCTCCACCGCCGTCTCCACCGCGGCAGCGACCGCCGCCGACGTCCTGGCGGCCGTCCCGGCAGGCGGGGTCGTCCACCTCAGCTGCCACGCCGAGGTGGACATCGGCGCGCCGCTGCGCAGCGCGGTCATCCTGCCGGGCGGCGTCCGCCTGACCGTCGACGACATCCTGCACGCCCGCTGGTCGCCGCCCGCCGTCGTGGTGCTGTCCGCCTGCGAGAGCGGAGTCCCCGGCCCGTACCTGCTGGACGAGGCGATCAGCCTGCCGGCGGTCTTCCTCGCCGCCGGGTGCCAGAGCGTGGTCGGCACGCTATGGCCGGTGGAAGACCTGAGCGCCGCCCTGATCATGCTGCGCTTCTATTACCTCTGGCGGCACGAGCACGTCCCGGCACCGGTGGCCCTGGCGCGGGCACAGCACTGGCTCCGGACGACCAGCGACCGGGACAAATGCCGGTTCATCGAGGCCGATCTGGTCGCCGCCGCGGCCTGCGGCCAGGCCGAGGCGACGGCCCTCGCCGATCACCTCAGGGCACGCTCGCCGTCGCCGGCCGGCAACTGCCATGCCGACCCGTACTACTGGGCCGGCTTCTACTTCACGGGCCGCGCCGGGTAGCCGTCCCCGGCTGCCCGCCAGCAGTTCGCCGGGACCACCAGGGACGTGGCGTCTGAGGAGTTCGGCCGCACGACCATCTCCCGCTGCCCCGGCCAGGCCGGCTAGTACGCTCTCGCCCGTGACAGATGCTCCCGGCGGCCGCGCGGCCGTGCTGATCCCAGGCCAGCGATACAGCACCGACGGCCCGCTGCTGATGTTCGCCGGACTGGCGGCGGAGCGGCGGGGCGGCCTGGTGCACCGGATCGACTGGACGGTGCCGGAACTCCCCGACGACGACGCCGAGCGCGCCTGGGTGGCTGCCCGGGTGATCGAGGCGGTCGACGCGGCGACGGCGGCCGGCCGGGCCGCGCCGGTGCTCATCGGCAAGTCGCTCGGGTCGCTCGCGGCCCCGGTGGCCGCCGCGGGGAATCTGCCCGCGGTGTGGCTGACCCCGCTGCTCACCGACCAGCCGACGGTTGCGGCGCTGCGGCGGGCGACGGCCCCGTTCCTGCTCGTCGGCGGGACCGCCGACCCGGTGTGGGACGACCCGGTGGCGCGGTCGCTCACGCCGCACGTCCTGGCGATCGACGGCGCCGATCACGGCATGTTCGTCCCCGGGCCGCTGTCGGCGTCGGCCGCCGTCCTCGGCCAGGTGGCGACGGCGATCGAGGACTTCCTCGACCGGCAGGTCTGGCCGGACCGCGCCCCCGGCTAGCCCCTCGCCCCGGCCCGGGTCAGCCTGCTACCCCGGCACCGCTCAGGGCCAGGCCGAGTGCGGCCGCGTACCGGCAGCCGACCGGCGCGCCGCCGAGCGTGCCGCCGACCTGCCCCCGGCCGAGCGCCAGGCCGGCGGGCAGCGCGCGCATCAGCACCCCGAGCAGTTCGTCGTCCTGGGCGGGCCCGCCGACCAGGATCACCTGACCGGACGGGTCACCGCCCAGGGTGTCCAGCGCGCGCCGCAGGTTCACGGCGAGCACGGCCTGCTTCAGGCGCAGCCGGATCGCCCGCCACTCGGCCGGGCTGTGCGACCGGTCGAACGGGAGCAGCCCCGCGGGTCCGGGCACCGCGAGCATGCCGGCCGCCGCGGCCGGCGCGGGCTGGTCCAGGAACCCGCGCCCGCCGTCCTCGGCCTCGAACCGCTGCCCGCCGTCGACCCGCAGGCACGCGCCGCGCTTCACCCAGTCGGCGGCGGCCCGGGAGATTCCCAGCGTCTCGGCGACGGCGGCGGTGAGCAGTTCGCCCGCGCCGGCCACGACCACCTCGCCACCGGGTCCGGCGGGCAAGGAACCGGTTCCGGCGGCCGCCGTCCCGGCGGGCGCGATCACGTCGATCGTCCCGGCGCCGACATCGACCACGAGCGCGTCCGGCGCGGCGCCCGGCGTGGTGAGCGCGCCGATCCGGGCCGCGGCCGGCTCGGTGAGCACCTGACGGACCGGACGGCCGGTGAGGTCGGCCAGGGTCCGCACGTGCTCGGAGCCGGGCGCGGCCCGGTGCAGCGAGGCGACCAGCGCCGATCGCCGCACGCTCCCCCGCCGGGCGCCCGCTGTGTCGGTCACCGCGCCGAGGTCGACGGCGAACAGGTCGTCCACCGCGATCACCCCGGCCGGTGACCCGAACGCGCGGACCGCGCCGGCCCGCCAGCCGGACGCCTGCCCGCAGGCCGCCCGCAGGCCGATCCTGGCGCCGTCGATCTCGGCCCACGGCTGATCCTCAGATTCGACGGCCGCAACTTCCACCGCCGCAACGGGCCCGAGCCCGCCAGCGCCCTGGTCAGCCGCGGTCCCGGCGCCCGTCACCCCGACCACGGCGTTGGAGTAGTCGATCAGGATCCGGCCGATGGTCACCGCGGCGGCGGCATCCGGGCCGTCCAGTGCCAGCGCCGCGGCCAGCGCGACCGGGTCGGCGAGCAGGGTGAGCGGGCCTCCGGGCGGGCGGACCTCCACCGCGACGGCCCGGCATCTCGCGGCGGCGGCCACGTCTACCTGGTCGATCACCGGTACCTGCCGGGGCAGCCGGTTGGCGATCAGCACCCCCTCGTCGCCGCCGACCAGCACCGCGCCGACCGGGACGCCCGCGCCGAGCAGGCCGGCGATCCGGCCGGCGGCGGCGCGGTAGCCGAGTCGTTCGGGCACGAGCAGGATGAACGGGCGCTCGGAGTCCGGGCCGCCGGATTCGCCCGGGCCGTCTGGCCAGGGGTCCGGGCCGCCTGGCCAGGGGTCCGCGTCGGCCCAGACCGGCCTGCCGACGCACGCGCCGGTGCCGCCCGGGGTCGCAACGCCGGCCGCGAGCACCCGCAGCGGGCCAGTGCGCGGCTGTTCCGGCGGGACCGCGAACAGCCCCGTGTCGACCGCGCGCAGCGGCGCGACCGCGACCGCGTCCACCGGGCGTTCCAGCCGCCGCTCGATCCGGCGGAGCAGCGCGGCCGCGCCGTGCAGCGAGTCGGCCGAGCCCTTGCGGCCCCGGGTCGGCACCCGGTCCGCGGCGAGCAGGCGGCCGCCGGAGACCACCGCGATCTCGGTGGTCGCGTTGCCGACGTCGATTCCGGCGATCGCCGCCATGGCCGGACGGCTCAGGCCGACAGGCCGCGGCGGGCGTAGACCTGCGCGGCCTCGGCGACCAGCGCGGCGCAGCGCGGCAGGCCCCGGCCGGCCAGCGACTCCGCAAGCCGCGTGAGCTGAGCGGGCGTGGACCGGCCCGGGCGCAGCGCGTCGTAGATCGCCAGCACCTCCGCATCGCCCAGCACGGTCAGCTCGGCCGCGCGGCGCAGGTTCTCGGCAAGCTGGGGGTTGGCGTGCCGCTCGGCGACCTCGGCCTGGTGCTCCAGCGCGGCCGGGTGGATGCGCAGGTCGGGCAGCGACACCTCGCCGTCCCTGACGGCCTGAACCGTGAGATCCTCGACCGGCCGGCCGGACAGCGCGACGATCCGCTGGTCGCTCATCGCAATCCCTCCATGGACAGTTCCTCCGGTCCGGCATCGGGTCGTACCCAGGCGCGTTCCAGCGCCATAAGCGCGATCACCGTGGTGTGGTACCGGGCCTCGATCGCCTCGTCGCTGTACGGGTTGCGGGCCGGGTCCGGGGTCGCGCCCTTGGCGTGCCTGGCCGCGTTGGCGCCGAGCAGCCGGTACAGCTCCGGCGTGACGGTCGGGGCGACCGAGTACAGCTCGAGGTTCGCCAGCGGGGCCAGGTCGCGCCGGTGGATCAGCGCGGTGCCCTTGCCCTGCAGCCCGATCCCGATCCCCGACCCGGCCAGCCGCGCGGCCGCCAGGCCGATCCGGCCCAGGTCCACGGTGTCGCCGAACCGCACTACCCGGCCGGTGCATCCCTCTTCCTCAAGGCCCGCCAGCAACTCGGCGAGCACCTGCGGCACGGTCAGCCCGGACAGGCACCGCCAGACGTCCCGGCCGACGGCCGGCGAGACGCCGATCACCACCTCCCGCGGGTCCTGCCCGGCCGCGGCCGGCCCGCTGACCGCGAGCAGCGGTGCCGCGAACCGCGCCTGCTCGGCGCGCAGATCGTCGACCCCGCGGGCCTGCCGGATCGCGTTGATCTCGCGCTGGCGCTCCGCCGACGGCTCGTACCCGGTGCCCGGCCCGGCGTAGTCGTTCGGGTCGGTGACCAGGGACAGCACGCCCAGCCGCTCGTCGAAGATCGCTGAGGTCTGCAGGTAGTCCCCGGCCAGCCGGGCCCTGGTCATCGCCATGATCCGGTCCGCCTCGGCCTCGTAGCCTGCCTCGTCCAGGGCGGCGACCACGTCGACCACGGTGATGCCGCCCTCGCGGATCGCCTGCGCGGCGCCGACCACGGCCAGCGTGTCGGTCTCGCCGAGATCCTTCGACCCGGCGGCGTCCACCGCGCGCTCGACGTGCTCGTCGGAAAAATCGGCCAGGCCCAGGTGGCGGTAGACGGCCCGGCAGGCCTGCGCGGCGTCCCGGCGCAGCGCGGCGATCTGGTCGGCCGGGACGGTCCGCAGGCCGCCGTCGACGCCCCAGTCCCGCTGCATCGCCAGGAAGTCGTCGATGTCCTCGGCGTTGAAGTTGCTCGGCCCGAACATGTTGTCGTATCGCTGGATGCTGCCGAAGCCGCTGAACATGAAGTCCGACCCGGCCAGCACGATCGGCAGGGTGCGCGAGGTGCGGCGCATGTCCGACTCGCTCATCAGCGCGTCGTTGCCGGAGCAGGACTCCAGGTTCCTGGCCATCACCATGACGTTCTCGGCCATCAGCTCGCGCAGTCCGCCGGGCACCGAGGCCGCCACGCTGGCGCCGTCGATGCCGCCGTTCTGCACGCCCTGGGCGCCGATCGCCCGGGCCAGGGCGACGCAGCGGGACTCCAGGTAGAGCATCGACTTGCCCTCGGCGCCGGCCATCAGCACCTCGGCGCCGGCCCCGGAGGAGACCCGCATCTTCATCCCACGGGAGGCGTAGGCGGAGGTGAGGAACGCCTTCGACCATGGCGTGTCGTCGCCGTCGGTGAAGACCTGCTCGGTTCCGTACAGCGAGATCGTCTCGGCGTAGGAGGTCAGCCCGCGCATCCCGAGTTCCAGCTCCAGCGCCTCCTCGACCGAGCACTGGATGAGCACGCCCTGCGCCCCCACCGCGGCGCCGATCAGGCAGGCCACGGCGTTGCTCGGCGCGTCGGCGAGCACCGGCACCGTGGTCTCGATCTCCCGGAACCCGAACGCGGCGGCGGTGGCCGAGTCCGCGGCCAGCAGCAGCGGGTCGTCCAGCCGGTTGGTGACGTGCGCCTGGTTGCTCGGCGTGCGGCGGGCCCGCAGCTTGGCCATCGCCGCGATCAGCTCGGGCGGCCGCAGCAGCGCCAGCACCCGGGCCAGCTTGGCCGGCGTGGCGCCGGCGACCAGCGTGACCACCTCGGCCCGCGGCACGTCCGGATGGGCCAGCAGCCGGGCGAACGCCAGGTCGGACAGCGCCATCGCCGCCGGGGCGACGGCCAGGTCGAGCCCGTGCCTGGCGATGTAGGCGTCGATGGCGTCGAAGTCCGCCTCGGCTACCCCGTCCAGCTCGGTCACCCGGCCGTCGGTGATCACCAGGCTGGGCGTCGGATCGCCCGGGGACGCCAGCGCGACCAGGCCCAGGCCGGGATCCTCGATGGCGAAGCCGTCCAGGTTCACCCGCTGGGCGTTCATGAACCGGATCCGGCCGACCGGGCGGTCCGGCTGCTCGCCTGCCAGCTGCGTCATGTGCGGCTCCTGCCGTTGGCGGATGGGTTCCTGGGCGTTCGTTAGATCGCGGCGTGCGACCGCAGCTCGATCACCTGGCCCCGGCCGCTCCGGGAGGCGCGGGTCACCGCGCCCTGCCCGGGCGCGCGGACCACGATCCGGGTCCGGTCGCCGCGGAAGAGGTCATGCGAGAACTCGATCGGCTCGTCGTCGTCCCCGACCGTGGTGCGGGTGATGGACAGCAGCGGCGCGCCGGCCGGCACGTCCAGGATCATGGCCTCGTCCCCGGACGCGGCCACCACCTCGATCCGCTCCACGGCCTCCTTGGGCTGGGTCTGGTAGTGCTCGTCGAGCAGCTCGTACACCGATCCGCCGAGCGGCAGCTCAAGCAGCCCGGGGAACCGGTCAGCGGGCAGCATCAGGTGCTCCACCGAGATCGGGCTGCCGTCGGCCAGCCGGATCCGGACCAGGTCGACCACCAGGTCGCCGGGACGGAGCCGCAGCTCGGCGATGGCGGGCTCC
>JAJYTW010000218.1 GCA_021792855.1 Actinomycetes bacterium | reverse complement strand
CCGATCTCCCGATCGGCCCGAAGCCAAACCCCGGCGCGGCGAATCCGTCGTGCTTGGCTGCCGCGGTGGTCTTCGCGTAGCCGTTGCTGACGCCGAAGAGCTTGTGGGTCTCCAGGTTGAACGACGAGACGAAGCTCGCGTGGCTGCTGAAGAGCAGCAGGCCCACGATGATCAGGAAGCCGACCAGGCCGCCCAGGAAGGCCCACTTCTGGATCCGGGCGTACCCCGCCATGCCCAGTGACACCAGCACACCCGCCAGGGCGATGGTGATCAGGGACACGACGAAGATCCCGGTGTGCGTCCCGAACCAGGCCGCGCCGCCGCCCGGCCAGGTCCAGCCGAGTGTCGTCCACAGCGGCTGGAAGAACTCGACCGACAGGATGTTCCCGTAGATCGGCGCCCACAGCCAGAGCGTGAACCACCATCCGGTGACCGCCATGACGAAGCCGAGTCCGCTGCCCAGGATCCTGGTCTGCCACACGTAGTCCCCGCCCGCGCGCGGGATCGTGACGATCAGCCCGGAGTAGGCGACGACCAGGAAGGAAACCCAGACCGCGGAGATCAGGATCGAGGTGATCAGCTGGCCGCTCGGAAAGGCCGACTGGAAGGAGAACTCATAGATGCCGAGCGTGACGATATTCGTAGATAGGCACGCATAGATCATCGCGTCCCTAACCGACCAGCCCCGGACGAGACCGGTCGCTTTTCTCAGAAAGAGCGTCGGCGCCTCGCTGCCGACCGCGTCTGCCGCCATGGACCACTCCCTGTTCCCGATTTCGGTCGCGTGCACGAAAGGGTCCGCCGACTCACGGTGAACGATTAACCCGAGACTCCCCTCCCTGCCGTCCGCGAGCGGCCCGATCGATGCATCACTTCATTACTTTGCATATACTCTGTCACTTGAACTATGTCTTGTCACCATTTCCTGGCTGACTTTTCGACGATTCCCTATCGATCCAGTCGGCTAGCCGTTGACCAGCAGGTATCGCTTCACCTTCGCGCGCTTGGGATCAAGCTCGATCAGCGCGCCCTGGAGCACGCCGTCGCCGTAGACGCTGCCCGGGTTGATCGCCATCGTCCGGCCCATCCGCTTGATGCCGCGGCTCTCATGGATGTGACCGTGCACGGACAGCAGCGGCTGGTGCTTGAGGATCGCGTCGCGCACGGCCACCGAGCCAACCGGCTTCATCACGGCCCCGCCGTGGGTGGGACGCAGGTTGTCGTCCAGCGCGGGCGCCTCGTCCAGACCGGTGCCGTACGGCGGGGCGTGGAAGTTGAAGATCGTCCGGCCCATGTCGGGCACCTTGGCCGCCACCGCCTCGATCTTGGCCGCCAGTTCGTCCTCCGGCGCCTCCCGGAAGGTGTTCCAGGGCGTGGGGTTGGTCCAGCCCATCGACACCAGGCTGAAGCCGTCCAGATCCAGTGCCTTGCCCTCGGCGAAGGTGACGCACGGCGAGGACTCGATCAGCTGGTCGATCTCCCAGATGTCGTCGTTGCCGCCGTTCAGGATGCAGCCGATCTGCCCGCCGCGGAGCTTGGTGTCGGCCATGTCCAGCCACCGGTCGAGCGAATGCATCATCTCGGCGCTGAACCGGCGGTCGACCTGATCCTCGTCCGCGCTCAGTGACGACAGTTCATCCGGGGAGACAATCGCCGGATATGAGCCACGGTTCCTGATTCGCTGCTCGATCTCCGCCAGTTCTTCCCTGGTGTCCAGCCGGATCGACTCGCCGCGATAGGTTACCTGCCAGTAGCCATTGTGCTCGACGATCGGGATCATCACCTTCCCGGTGACGTCACCGCCGAGAATGACCAGATCGGCCTTGTAGAAGGCCGCGGCGTTCAGGAACTTGCGCCAGCAGATCTCCGATCCGTGGATGTCTGTGGCAAAGAATATCTTCATGCCCCCTAGCACACATCTGTCACCCGGTTTAGGCAAGAGTGCGGTAGGCGGACGTAACGGTCTTTCTATATATAACAGGTCGCAAACGGCGGTCCGATCACGCCCTAATGGTCGACTTCCTCGGGCAGTTCGTACCAGCGCATCTTCTCGCCCACACGCGCGCGCGCCCGCCACTTGACGCCCTTCGGCACCTCGTCGGCCACCCGCCGCAGCGTCGCGGCCTGCGCCAGCGGGTCGAACGGCATCTCCGGCTGGGCCAGGTGCGGATGCTCGGACACCAGGCCGGGCAGCTTGTCCAGGTTCCCGGTGACCGTTCGCCACCAGCCCCAGTCCGAGGCCATCACCTGGCCGAACCGGTCCGAGTCGAGCACCGCGGCGCCGTTCGCCGCCGGCCCGACCGGCAGGCAGGACAGCAACTGGACGATGTCCCTGGCGTCCTTCTCGTTCATCTCGATGATCTGAAGCTTGGACAGCATCAGGTCGACGGCGTCTACCGTGTGCGGCAGGCGCCCGAAGGACGGCCGGAAGTCCAGCGTGTGGCACATGGTCAGCTTGTCGACCATGACGTCGATCGGCCGCCCAGACGGCGCGGTGAAGTACATCTGCCGGTCGCCGTTGAGATTGTTGAACCGCCGGTCCGGCTGACAGCCGGCCCGTTCCAGGTAGGCCATCACCGCCTTGCGCTCCTTGGCCAGGCAGGCGAAGTCGATGTCCTGGTCCCGGCGCAGCCTCGGCGGGTAATCGGGGCACACGACCCGGACGCCCAGTCCGCCCAGCAACTTCAGGCCGACTCCCGCGTCCACGGCCCCGCGGGCGATCGTCATCGCGTCCGTCAGCGGATCCTCCGCCGAACCCGGAACGACGGACGACGCGGACCAGGCGCCGGCGGGCTGCCCGCCAGCGGTGCCTGAAGCTGAGTTGTCCACCTGCGGCTCCCTCACGACCGGCCGCTGACCAGTCTAAGCCCGGAAGCTCCAATGGCTCACTATCGCGGAAACAACGGGCTCAACACGGCATTCCAGCCATTGATCCTCGTCTGGCCCGCCGTTATCGCACGATGACCTGGAACGTCTCCAGCGACGGATCGGCGGCGTAGGCGATCCGGCCGCCATCGGCCTTGATCTGCCGGAGCGACTCGATCGCCTCCGCCGTGATCAGCTCGCCCGGCGCCAGCACCGGCACCCCCGGCGGATACGGGGCGATCAGCTCGGCGCTGACCCGCCCGGCCGCCGCATTCGCGGGCACGGTCTCGTTATCGGCGAAGAAAGCCTCCCGCGGCGACAGCACCGTCTCCGGCACCACCGCCCAGGACGGCGCGACCCCAGGGGTCCGCGGCGCGGCGCGGTGCCGGTCGATCACCTCGGCCAGCACGTCGATGAACGCGTTCACCCGCGGCTCATCATCGGCGATCGTGATGATCGGGATGATGGTGTCCCGGTCCGCGCTCTCCACCGGCAGGCCGGCCGCGATCAGGTCCTGCTCCACGGCGTAGCCGTGCGCGCCGGTCCCGGCCAGCAGCACCACCAGCTTGGTCGGCTCCACGCCAGGGCCATCCAGCACGCCGACGCCGGGAATCGCCGCCACCCGCTTCCGCGCCGCAGCCACCACCTGAAGCAGCCGGTCGCACAGCGCATAGCCGTCCCGGGCGAGCAGCGCCCGGGACGCGTCGATGCTCGCCATGATCGAGCCCGCCGGGCTGGTCGTGTGAGTCGCCTCGAAGGCCCGGTTCAGCCTGGCCGCGTCCAGTCGCTCGGTGCGGGCGAGCACCAGCGCGCCCTGGGTGTAGGCCGGCAGCGCCTTGTGCGCGCTGGTCACCATCGCGTCCGCGCCCGCCGCGAGCGCATGCGGCGGCAGGTCCGGATGGAAACCAAGGTGCGCGGCCCATGCCTGGTCCACCATCAGCGGCACGCCGGCCTCGTGCGCGGCCGCCGCGTGCCCGGCCAGATCGCCGGTCGTCCCCACATAGGACGGGTCGCCGAGAAAGACGCCGCAGGCGTCCGGGTGTTCGGCCAGCGCGGCCCGGACGGTGTCGACGGCAACCGCGGCGGGCAGGCCGGTCGCCAGGTCCACCTCCGGGCGCACCCAGACCGGCCGCAAGCCGGCCAGCACCAGGCCGAGCAGCAGCGAGCGGTGCAGGATCCTGGTGACGATGATCTCCCGGCCGCCGCCGCTGGCTCGGCCGTCCGGGCCGCCCCGGCCGTCGCTGCCGAGTGCCAGCGCCAGCGCCTGGTTGCCGTGCGTCGACCCGGCGACCGAGAACCGGCACCAGTCCGCTCCCCACAGCGCGGCGGCCCGCGCCTCGGCGTCCGTCCGCAACACGTCGGCATGCTTGATCGAGCCCACGCCGCCGTACATCGGCGCGTCGCCGGCGACCACGGCGCCGGTCAGGTCCTGCCGCTGCTTATGCCCGGGCACCGCCATCGGGCTGATCCGCCCGGCCTCGGCCAGGCCGGTGAACGACAGCCAGCCGTCCAGCAGCGGAGCGTCGGAACGCAGCCCGCGCGGGTCGCGCGGGTCGTGCGGGTCGGCCTGCGCGGCGGGGGCGGCCTGGTTCGGCGCGGCGGCCCCGCTGGTCGGGCTGACGGAGCCGGCCGGGTCGCTCGGACTGGCGGAAGACGGGTGATCGGGGACGTAAGAGCTCATCGGCCTAGTGTGCGGCACGCGGCCGGCGCCGGGTCAGCCTGGGGTCGCCGGCACGCGGCCGGCGCCGGGTCGGCCTCGCGTCAGCCGCACACGGACCGGCAGGTCGGCCTCGCGTCACCGGCATACGGTCCGGCCAGTCAGCCTGCCGCGGCTCGGCCGGCCGGTCATCCCGGGCACGATTCGACCATGATCGCGGTGAATTCTCAGTGCGTGGTTGATTCTCAGCGCCAGCAGCCGAAATTCAACCACGCACTGAGAATCGACCACCTGTCGGGTGATCCCGGCCCGATTGCTCGCTCCCCGGCCGCGCTCTGGGTCGATGGCGAGCGATCCGCCCGGCGGCCCCGGCCCGACACCCGGGCAGCGCCGGCAGATGCCGCGGCCTCCGGGCATCGGGCTTAGGCGCCTGCCCGGCAGAGCATAGGCGCCATCGCGAAGAGAACGTCGCCGCCGGCGACACCAACTCTTCGCCTAGACCGGCGAGAACTCCCGGCAGCCCGGCAGCCCGGCCAGGAGCCAGCAGCCAGCAACAGCTACGCGGTCCAACCCAGCGGCCCGGCGCCGGGTCCGGAGAGCGTGGGATGATCGGACCATGCGCGCTGCTCTCTACGACCGGTACGGCGAGGCCCGCGACGTGCTCCGGGTGGCAGAGATCGACCGCCCCGAGCCTGGACCGGGCGAGGTACGGGTCAGGGTCGAGTTGTCCGGCGTCAACCCCACCGACTGGAAGTCCCGCAGCGGAGCCACTCCCCGGCCGATCGACGGCTTCCAGATTCCGCACCACGATGGCGCGGGCGTGATCGACGCGGTGGGCGACGGCGTCGACCCGGCCCGGGTGGGCGAGCGGGTCTGGACCTGGCTGGCCGCGGCGACCAGGCGGTGGGGCACCGCCGCGCAGTGGACCGTGCTGCCCGCCGCCCAGGCGGTCCGACTGCCGGACGGCGCGTCCGCCGAGCTTGGCGCCTGCCTCGGCGTCCCGGCCATGACCGCGCACTGGTGCCTGTTCGCCGACGGGCCGGTGGCCGGCCGGACCGTGCTGGTCGCGGGCGGCGCCGGGGCGGTCGGCCACTACGCGATCGAACTCGCCAAGCACGCCGGCGCCCGAGTGGTCACGACCGTCAGCGGCCCGGCGAAGGCCGAGCTTGCCGCACGGGCCGGCGCGGACCTGGTGGTGAACTACACCGAGCCGGGCGCCGCCGACCGGATCAGGGAGTTCGGGACCGTCGACCGGGTGATCGAGGTGGCGCTCGGCGCGAACCTGGACCTCGATCTGGCGGTCACCGGGCCGCAGAGCCAGATCGTGACCTATGCCGCCGAGCCGGCCGATCCGGTGCTCCCGGTCCGGGCCTGCATGTCGGCCAACGTGCTGCTCCGGTTCGTCCTGCTGTACGGGGTGGCCGAGGCCGACCTGCTGCGCGCGGCGGCGGACATCACCGCCGCGCTGGCCGACGGGGCGCTGACCGAGCTTCCGGCACACCGGTTCGGGCTGGACGAGATCGCCGCGGCGCACGAGGCGGTCCGGTCCGGCGCCGTCGGCAAGGTGCTCGTCGTCCCGTCCTGAGCAGCGCTTGCCCACGGGCTCATGGCTCGCCCGGCCCCAGCGGTCAGGTCGCCGCAGCGGCGTGCCGGTAGAACTCGACCGGCTCAGGCGGCAGCGGCTCGTTCCCGAGGATCAGGTCGGCGGCCTTCTCTGCCACCATCATGACCGGGGCGTAGATGTTGCCGTTGGTGACATACGGCAGCACCGAGGCGTCGACCACCCGCAGGCCCTCGGTCCCGTGCACCCGCATCGTCGCCGGGTCAACCACCGATGCCTCGCCGACGCCCATCGCGCAGGTGCAGGACGGATGCAGCGCGGTCTCACCGTCCCGGCGAACCCAGTCCAGGATCTGCTCGTCGCTGGCCACCGACTCGCCCGGCGACAGTTCGCCGCCGTTGTAGGCGTCCATCGCTGGCTGGTTCAGGATCCGCCGGGCGACGCCGATCGCCTCCACCCACTCCCGCTCGTCTTCGGGCGTGGACAGGTAGTTGAACCGGAGCGCCGGGTGGACCGACGGGTCGGCGGAGGTGATCCGGACCGATCCCCGGGAGTTGGAGTACATCGGGCCGATGTGGACCTGGTAGCCGTGCCCGCCGGCCGGGGCCGAGCCGTCGTACCTGATCGCGATCGGCAGGAAGTGGAACATCAGGTTCGGGTAGGGCACGTCCTCGTTCGAGCGGGCGAACCCGCCGCCCTCGAAGTGGTTGGTCGCGCCCGGGCCGGTCCGGCCGAATAGCCACTTGGCGCCGACCATCGGCCAGTTGCGCCACTTCAGGGCCGGCGCCACCGAGACCGGCTGCTTGCACGCGTACTGGACGTAGACCTCCAGGTGGTCCTGCAGGTTCTCGCCCACACCGGGCAGGTCCGCGACCACCTCGACGCCGTGCTCGGCGAGCAGTCCGGCGGGCCCGACGCCGGATAGCTGGAGCAGTTGCGGCGAGTTGATCGCTCCGCCGGACAGGATGACCTCGCTGCCCCGGACCTGGGTGACCGGGCCGCCGCGCTGGCTGTACTCGACCCCGACGGCGCGGGTGCCGTCGAACAGGATCCGGGTCACGAAGGCCCGGGTCAGTACCGTCAGGTTGGGCCTGTTCAGCACCGGGTGCAGGTAGGCGCGCGCGGCGCTGAGGCGCCGGCCGCGGTGAATGGTCCGGTCGAACGGGGCGAAGCCCTCCTGCCGGTAGCCGTTCACGTCGCTGGTGAGCGCGTATCCGGCCTCCTGAACCGCCTCGAAGAACGCGGTGAACAGCGGGTTGGTGGCCGGCCCGCGCTCC
>JAJYTW010000217.1 GCA_021792855.1 Actinomycetes bacterium | reverse complement strand
TGCGGTTGCTGGCCGAACTCGAGCAGGACGCGGCCGTGCCGGACGGCGCCAGGTTCGAGACCTTCGCGTTCGCGGACCGGGTTCTCGGCCTGGACCTGGCCAGCGAGATCGGGCAGTCGCACGGCTAACTGGCCCCCGGGCCGGCCGCCGTCGGCGCGCGACCGGTCGTCCGGTGACTCCTCGCCCAGCCAGCCGCCGATCCGGTGGTAGATGTCGTGGCCGTAACTGGTGGGCAGCGGCTCGGCGACGGTGAGCCGGTAGGTGCGGTGTCCGTCCGGTTGCCGGGGCGCGCGCAGGAACAGCGTGCTGTCCGGCTGCTCGCGGCGGAAGCTGTCGGCGAAGTCGAACTGGTGGGTGACGAAGAATGCCCGTACGTCGGCCTCGAGCAGCGCGCGTACCACCTGGCGGCCGATCTCCGAGCCCTCCCGCTCGTTGGTGGCGGCGAAAGACTCGTTGAACAGCACGAGCGAGCCCGGCGTGATCTGGTCGGCGATGGCGCTCATCCGCCGCAGTTCCTCGTCCAGGCGGCCGCTGACCATGTCGGCGTCCTCTTCCCGGATGAAGTGGGTGAAGATCCGCTCGCAGACGCTCGCCCGCAGCGACCGGGCGGTGACGAACATCCCGGCCTGCATCATCAGCCTGGCCTGGCCGGCGCTGCGCAGGAAGGTGGACTTGCCGCCGGAGTTGGCGCCGGTGATGATCACCAGTGGCCTGCCGTCGGCGTCCACGTCGTTGCCGACGACCCGCTCGGTCCGCAGGGCGAGGCTGGCGTCGCGCAGGTCCGCGCAGCCGAACACCGCCGGGGCCCAGGGCGCCGGGTCGGGGAAGGTGACCGGCTGGCCCCGGCTGGTGAGCCGGTCGTGCAGGTTGAGGCAGCTGACGTAGAAGCCGAGTTCGGCCCGCAGCATGGTGAAGTAGCTGGCCACGTGGTCGGCCGCCTGGGCCGCGGCGTTGGCGACCAGGTTGATGCCGCGGCTGGCCAGGTCCTCCAGTGCCTGGCCGCCGGCCTCGTCCCGGGGCGGGATGGTGAAGGAGTAGACCGACCGGGGCTCGATGCCGACCCGCTCCCGCCAGCCGCGCCGGGTGCCGCCGGATCGCAGCACGTAGCCGATGCCGCTGTTGTCCCGGCCGAGCCGGGCGCTGATCAGCTGGCCGCCGCGGAACCGCAGTTGCCGCAGGTGCTCGCTGAGCGCTTCGAGGTACTCGTCGTCCAGGTCGTGCTGGAGCGAGCGCAGCAGGGTGACCAGCCCGGGCGAGGCGAACCCGGCGGCGTGCTCGTCGGCCACCTGGCGCAGTTCGCGGAGCCGTGCGATCAGCACGTCAAGCTGGCCGACCGCGCCGGACAGGATGGAGGTGGGCCGCTGGGACGGCCAGAACCCCCAGGCCCGCTGCTTGTCGGCCAGGGCCCCGACGGCGATCCCGTACATCCGACGGATGACCTCCGGCCGGGCGACGCAGTCGGCGAGGACCTGCTGCCGGTAGCGGATACCGGCGGGCTCGGTCAGGCCGGTCAGCAGCACCCGGGCGGAGATCTCGTGCAGGAACTTATCCCCGCCGGCCATCGCGTCCAGCACGGCGCCGAGTTCCAGGTCCCGGATCAGGTCGTCGCTGGCCGCGGGCAGGCCGGCGGTGACGTCGAGGTCCCGGTCGGGGAAGAGCAGGTGGGCCTTCACCGGCTGAGCCTGTCTTTGAGCTGGTCGTAGGTGACGCCGTGCTTGCGGGCGATGGCCAGCGCGTAGGCCAGGCCGTCGGCCGGCCGGCGGATCACCTTGTAGGTCCGTTCCGCCGGGTTCTCCGGGACGATCATGCTGGTCATGCTGACCGCGGTCGGGCTGATCGAGGCGAGTTCGTCGATGAACGTGACGTACACGCAGAGCAGATCCAGTTCGATCACCCTGGCCAGCACCTGCTCGCCGAGGAACCGCGCGTCGGTGAGCGTGGTCGAGGTGAAGATCTCGTTCATGATGATGATGCTGTCGCCGGTGGCGGCGCGCAGCGCCTGCTGGATCCGCAGCAGGTCGTTCTCCAGCTTGCCGGCCAGGTCGTCCAGGTCTTCCTCCCGCTCGAAGTGGGTGAAGATCTGGTCGCACAGGTACAGCCGCGCCGCGCTGCCCGGGACCGGGCAGCCGGTCGCGGCCAGGTGGTGCACCTGGCCGAAGGCCCGGGCGAAGGTGGTCTTGCCGCCCTGGTTCGGCCCGGACACCACGATGATCCGCTCGCTGCCGGACAGCTCGAAGTCGTTGGTGACCACGGGCCGGCGCCGCGCGGTCAGCTTCGCGGCCAGCGCCAGGTCGAAGGTGTCACGGGCGAGCACCTGCTTCGAGCCGGCGGCGGACAGGTCCGGGTAGCAGAACGACAGCCCGGCCGACCGCATCGGCCGCAGATAGTCCAGGTAGGCCAGGTAGAACTGAAGTTCCCGGTCGAACGCGCCGATCGCCGGGTCGATGAACTCCGCGTGCTGGCGGCAGTAGGCGGCGAGTGCGTCGAACTCCGGCTGGTACAGCCGCGCGACTAGCTGGACAATCTGGGCGCCGACGTGATCCATGCCCGGCCAGGTCCGGTAGTGCACCAGGTAGTCCTTGACCTCGCCCTGCCGGAACCGCTCGAAGGCCTGCTCGATCTCCGCGCTGTAGTCCGGTTCGCCGTCGTAGCGGCTCACCTCGACCCGGGATCCCCTGATCCGGACCAGGTAGGTGATCGCGGCCAGGTCCCGCTTCCGGGCCGCGGTGTCCGCGGCCAGGCCGGCGAACCCGGCCGAGGCGGTGTAACCGGCCAGGTAATCGCGGACGGCGGACAGGCCGGGCGAGGCGATCGGCCGGCCGGCCAGGTCGGCGGCCAGCGACCGGACCGCGTCGCAGTAGATCCCCGCCGCGTCCAGCAGCCAGCCCTCGCGCTGCTCGGCCGAGTACATCCTCGGCAACTGCCCCAGATGGGCCCGCACCTCGCGCATCCGATCGGCGAACTCTGCGACCGCGGCGAACAGGCCCGGGTCCTCCAGGTCCCGGAACACCGCATGCCGGTAGACGATCGCGGCCGGGTCACGGACCCGCCGGTACAGCAGGTCAGCGATCAGGTCACGTTCCTCCCGGTCCCCGGCGACCGCGGTGACGATCTGATCGAGATGCAGGTCGGTGACCACCGCCGGGTCAGGCCGGGCCGATGGTTCCTCCGGCGCCGTGACCCCTGGTGGCCAGAGCAGGCTCACCGAGGTCCGCTGGCCGCCGGCGACCGGACTCATCTGGCGAAGGGCCATCGGTGCGCTCCCGTCGTTACCGCTCTGCGAACGTCCACCAGGAGCCATCAGCCACATCGTGGCATTTATCGTCGACGAGCCCCATCGCCGCGATCAGTCTACCGGGGGCCTCCGCTGCCGGGCGATGGTGTCAGCTGGCTGACTTTTGGCGGCATCGCCGCGGCCCGCCCGGCGTTCATTCCGGAGTAACCCAGCGGCACAAGGAGGACAGCATGCCCAGAGCAGTCTGGAACGGCGTCGTGCTCGCCGAGAGCGATCAGACGGTCAAGCTGGAGGGAAACCACTACTTCCCGCCGGAGTCGCTGAACCGCCAGTACTTCACCGCGAGCAGTACCACGTCCACCTGCCCGTGGAAGGGCCGGGCCAGCTACTACGACGTCACCGTGGACGGGGCGGTCAACCCGGCTGCCGCCTGGTACTACCCCGATCCCAGCCCGGCCGCTCGCACGATCAAGGGCCATGTCGCGTTCTGGCACGGCGTGCGGGTGGAGCGCTCGCCCGCCGACGGAGCGGACACGGGCGGGGCCGGCCCGGCAGGCGGCGGCCTGGCGGCCCGGATCCGCGGGCTGCTCGGCAGGTCCTGACCGGCGGTCGGCCCGGGATCCTGGCGTCAGCGAGGTGACAGGATGGGTGTCGTGGACGTTGGACGGTTCCCCGGCGCGCAGCGCGCGGCCGGGCTGTTCGCCGGCCCGCCGGGGCTAAGCGAGACCCAGGTCCGGGAGGCGGCGTGGGTGGCGCGCTGCGTGGGCCGCGGCCAGTCGGCGCCGCTGCGGCCCGATGACGTCACGGCGCTGGCGTCGTTGCTCGCGGTCCGGACCTTCGCGTCGGGGGCCGCGCTGTTCTCCGGCGGGCAGGCGCCAGGGGTATGGATCGTCCGGTCCGGCCGGATCGAGTTGTCGGTGGGGTCCGGGCGGCGCCGGGCGGTCGTCCAGCTACTCCGGCCCGGCGATGTGGACGGTGACATCCAGTTGCTGCTGGACATGCCGCTGCCGTACACCGGGCGGGCGCTGTCCCCGGTCACCTGCCTGTACCTGAGCGGCGCGGACTTCGAGGGGCTGCTGGCCTCCCGGCCGGGAATCGCCCGCCGGTGGCTGTCGAGCGTGGCACAGCGGCTCGCGGCGAGCCAGGCGAGGATCCTGGGCCTGCTCGGCGGGTCGCTCACCGCACAGGCCGCGCGACTGCTGGCCGAGGAGGCGGTGGACGGCCGGGTGGAACTGCCGCAGCGCACCCTGGCGGCCATGCTCGGCGTGCAGCGTCCGTCGCTGAACAAGGTGCTCAAGGAACTCGAGCGCGATGGCCTGATCCGGATCGGCTACAGCGCCATCGACGTGCTGGACCGGAGCCGCCTGGCTGGCCTGGCCTGATCACATCCCCCCGGCTCGCCGGGTCGTCAGGGCAGCGGGTTGAATAGCTCGTCCCGATCGCCGGTGCCGCGGGCCGCGAAGTCGCCGTAATGCTCGGCGAAGGCCGCCATGATCTCGGTGAACGGGAGATCGGCGAAGCTGCCGCGCTCCGCGACGTACTCCATGTGACGCCGGCCATCCGCCGAGAACTCGTGGAACACCGAGTCGGTGCTGCCGTCGAACTCCAGTGGCCGCACCCCGAACCGCTCGCAGAGTTCGATGTTGAACGCAGGCGTCGCCTTGATCCACCGGCCGTCCAGCCAGAACTCGGTGTAGCCGTGGAAGACGAATAGGTCGGTCCCTAGCTGGGCCAGCAGCTTAGGGCTGGCCAGGTGGTTCCGCACGTCAGCGAAGCCGAGCCTGGCCGGCAGGCCGGCCGCGCGCGCGAGGGCGGTCAGCAGCACGGCCTTGGGGATGCAGTAGGCGGACTGCCGCCGCGCGATCGCGCTCGCGCGGTAGTCGGCCGGGTCGGCCGTGATCGAATACGGGTCGTACCGCAGTCCGTCCCGCACCGAGTAGAACAGCCGGACCGCGCGCCGCCGATCATCCGGAACGCCCGCGCACAGCCGTTCCGCCCGTTCCCTGATCTCCGGATTGTCGCAGTCAAGGAACCAGGTGGGGCGCAGGTATTCGGCGCGGTCGGGCACGGTGATCTCCGTCCTCGGAGATGGGCAGCGCGGTAGCCACCCACCGGGGTATTTCGTGAAGTATCTTCCCCGAAACGCGTAGGCGGCACCACCGGCCGCCGGTCCGGGGCACGGAGGGAGCATCGATGACTCTGGCGAAGCAGCACAGGATCCGGGTGAACGGCGTCTCGCTGCATGTGGAGGAGCACGGCGGCGGGACACCCGTGCTGCTGATCCACGGATGGCCGGACTCGGGGTTCCTGTGGCGCAACCAGATCCCGGTCCTGGTCGCCAGCGGCTACCGGGTGATTGTCCCGGATTTGCGCGGATTCGGCCGGTCTGACCAGCCGCCGGAGGTCGATGCGTACGCGCTCTCCAACGCGGTGGCCGACATTAACGGGATCCTGAACGCGCTCGGCATCGTGCGGGCGCATGTGGTCGGACACGACTGGGGGGCCGTCGTGGCCTGGCTGACCGCGACGATGCGCCCCGAGCGGGTGAACCGCCTGGTGACGATCTCCGTGCCGCACCCGCGTGCCCCGCAGACCGTGCGCCAGTACGAGATGGCCTGGTATCAGCTGTTCTTCCAGTTCACCGGAATCGCCGAGGCGACCCTGCGGCACGACGACTGGGCGATGCTGCGGATGTTCTCGCGTGGCGACGGTGACATCGACCGCTGGATCGCCGACCTGTCCCGGCCTGGCGCCCTCACCGCCTCGCTGAACTGGTACCGAGCCAACCTGGCGCCGCGGATGCCCGGCCCGCCGCCCCCGCTCCCGCCGGTCCAGGCGCCGACGCTGGGCATCTGGTCGACCGGCGACCACTACCTGGACGGCACGCGGATGGAGATGTCCGGCCAGTTCGTCGCCGGGCCGTGGCGCTACGAGCAGATCGACGGCGCCAGCCACTGGATTCCCGTCGCCGCCGCCGACCGGCTCAGCGCCCTGCTGCTGGACTGGCTCGGGTAGCCCGGCCGGACTGGGCATGGGCAGCCAGAGTGGGCATAGACACAGAGAGGAGGCGGACGGGGGGCCCAAGGTGACCAGCACCGTGTCGCGGGGACCGGCCAAGCGGGACGTCCTGCGCGAGCTTGGCGAGCAGCCACTGCTGCTGCCGTTGCAGCTCAACCACGGCCTGGAGGCGAACGGGCGGGCCAAGTACTACCTCAGCCTGATGCAGGCGGCACGCTCGCACGCCGACGCACCCGCCGAGCCGTACTCCCCGCTGCGGGAGGAACGAGCCGCCGCCGGGGAGCCGGATCCCGAGCTTGACCGCTTGGTCGGCGGATCCCGCCGGATCGGCGACGACAGCTACTTCATCCCCGGCGCGAGCGAGGTGCTCGGCCGGACGGCGGACGCGATCCGCGACATGCTGGCGCCGCTCGCCGCGGCTAGCCTTGCCGACGCTCCCGCGGCCGCCAGACTCGACGCGCTGCTCGACGGCGCCCCGGACACCGGCAAGGGCACCGTGCCCGGCAGCTACATCGACCAGATCACCTCGGGCCGCCGTGCCGACGGCGACTCGCTGCACCTGCTGGTCATGGACGCGCACCGGGCGCTGCTCCGACTGCAGGACCGGCTCGCAACAACCAACATCGACGGGGCGGCCGTCTACGGCCTGGCCGAGCAGGACCGCGGGCTGGTCGCCGCGTTCATGGCCGGGCTGCGCGAGACCGAGCCGCTCCGCTTCGACCACCCCGGCCTGGCCACCACGGCCACCCGGGCGGGCGAGCGGCTGATCATCCAGAACGACCTCGGCACGACCAGCGCGCATGTGCTGGTCGTGGCGGTTGACGGGCTGACCGCGACGATCACCCACACCGACGTGCACCTGCGCCGGCTGCGCTTCTTCCAGTCGATGCTCGACCGTTACGACGTCCGCTGGTCCGATGCCGAGCACCGGCATGGCGGCGGCGACCTCGGCGGCCACCACCTCGCGTCGGGCAGCTACCGCGCGGCCGACCGGGCCGATCTGGAGGGCTACCTGCGCTGGCTGGGCTCCCGGCTGGTGTTCCTGCTCGACTGGAACCGCGCCCGCAAGCGGCTGTCCACCTTCCTGCGCCGCGGCGACGCCGTGGCCGTGCTGCGCTGGGCCGCCGACAACAATCTCGGGCACATGG
>JAJYTW010000216.1 GCA_021792855.1 Actinomycetes bacterium | reverse complement strand
GTGTCCGCCCAGACCCGCGCCGCCCGCGCCGCCCGGCCGGCCGCCTCGGCGGCGCCGGCCGCGCCCGCCTCGTCCCACTCGCCGAGCACATCGCCGGGATCGTGCGGGTTCACGCTGGTGAAGGTCATCTCGTCTCTCTCTCGTTGTCCTGGCCGATCGTCAGCAGCACCTTGCCACGCGGCCCAGGAGCACCGCGCAGGGTGGTGACCGCCTGCTCCCACTCCGCTAGCGGGTAGCGATGGCTGATCAGCCGACCCGGCCGGAGCTGCCCGGAGTTCAGCAGCGCGACGACCTCCCGCCAGGCGGCCGCGGTGTAGCTGAAGCTGCCCAGGATGGCCAGGTCGTTGTTGACGACGTCGTCGGCCGCCAGCGCGACGCTCGCGCCATGCGGCGGCAGGCCGAGCAGCAGCACGGTCCCACCGCGGCCGGCCAGCGCCAGCGCGGCCTGCACGGCCGACGTCGCTCCCGCCGCCTCGATCACCAGGTCGTAGCCGGCCTCCGGGGGGTTCGTGGTGAAGGCGGTGGCCCCGGCCGAGGCGGCCAGGCCGGCCTGCTCCGGCCGACGCCCGAGCATGGTGACTTCGGCGGGCGACCACAGCCGCGCCAGCAGCACGGCCAGCAGCGCGATGGTGCCGTCGCCGACCACGAGCACCCGGCTGCCGGGCCGGACACCGGCCCGGACCAGACCGCGGTACACCACCGCGGCAGGCTCGGTCAGCACGGCGTCCTGCGCCGCGACCGCCGGCCCGAGCGGATGCGCGAGGGTGGCCGGCACCAGGATCTCCCCGGCGGCGGCGCCGTCCCTGGTGAACCCGATCTCGTCGTAGGTCTCGCACAGGTTGGTCTGGCCCGCCGCGCAGCGACGGCAATGCCCGCAGCCGATGATGCCCTCGACCACCACGCGCTGGCCGGCCAGCGGCGAGTCCCCGGCCACGACGCCGGTCCACTCGTGCCCCAGCGCGACCGGGTAGCGGATGTAGGCGGGATCGATCCGGCCGTCGATGATCTCGAGGTCCGTGCCGCACAGCCCGACCAGGTCCGGCCGGACGATCAGGTGGCCGGTCCTGGGCTCGAGCGGCGGCCGGCCGACCAGGGCGACGTCTCCCGGGGCCCGCACGACCAGGGCCTGGTGCTCGCGCTCCCCCGTCATGCCCGCGCTCCGGCCGGCGCCGCCAGGTCGGCGTGCCTCGGGCCGCCGAGCAGTTCGGAGATCTTGTCCGCGTACCGGCGCACCGTGCGGCCAAGCTCATGCGCCCGCCAGGCGGGCAGGTCACCCTTGATCCCGGTGATGCTGATCGCCCCGGCGCAGGATCCGTCGTGACCGTAGAAGACCGCGCCCACGCACAAGATGCCCTCGGCATCCTCCTCATCGTCCACCGCGAACCCGCGCTCCTCGACCAGGGCCAGATTGGCCAGCAGCGAGCCGATGTCGGTGATCGTGTGCGCGGTCTTGGCCCGCAGCCCGGTCTGGTCGCAGATCTCCCTGACCCGCTGCTCGGGCATGGTGGCGAGCATCGCCTTGCCCGCCGCCGAGGCGTGCGGGACCTCCCGCTGGCCGAGCGGCGTGTGGAATCGCACGCTGCCCGGCCCGTCCACCCGCTCGATGAAGACCGGGTAACCCTCGTCGCAGATGGCGACCCTGCTGGTCATCTTGGTGAGCTGGGCAAGATCGGTCAGGACGGGCCGGCAGATGTCGCCGAGCGGCAGCTGGCTCCTGGCGATGTCACCGAGCCTGATCAGGGCGGTGCCGAGGCTGTACCGCGGTCCCGGGCGCACATCCCTGAGCAGATTGCAGCTGGTCAGCGTGCGGGCCAGGGCCAGGGTCGTGCTCTTGGAGGCGCCCAGCGCGCGGGCCAGGTCGCTCAGCGGCTGCCCTTCCGGCGGGCCGTCGGCCACGATGTTGATCAGCCGGATCGCCCGCGCGACGCTGCGGACCAGGTATCTGTCCGCGGCCTCGCCGTCCGGGCCGGCCTCGCCGCCCTGGCCGCCGGCCACGGGGCGTTCAGCGACATCCTCAGCGCGCGTTGCTGCCATCGACTCCCCGATTCGGTGGTCTGTTCGGCAGTGCCGAACAATATGCATGAAAACGATAACAACTCTTGACAGCCGGGCAAAAGAGTGGCTTGGTTACATCCGTGATTCTACATCACGCAACGCCGTTCGGTACAGCCGAACGCCGTGAGCGAAGCGTCGCGCGGTCCGCCGCGGCCAGGGCGCGGGTGACCGCCTGGCTGTCCGGCGACGGCGCGCACCACCCCCGCCCGGTCGGCCTGGTGCTGACCGGGCCGGCCGCGGTGGCCTGGCTGTGCGGCGGCATCGCCCCGCCGGTGGACCGGACCGCCGGCACCGATCTGGTCTGGGCGGTGTGCACCACCACGACGGCGGCGCTGATCACCACTACCGTCGAGGCCGGCCGGATCGCGGCCGAATACGATCCGGCCGCGCATGGCTTCGCCGACCTCGCCGAGGTGCCCTGGTACCGCCCGGCCGACTTCGTCACCGCCGCCGCCGAGGTAGCCGGCGCTCCCCCGGAGCGACTGGCCAGCGACGGTCACCCGGCGTTCGGGATCGACGCCAGCGAGGACCTGACGGCGCTCAGGCTCGCGCTCTCCCCCGCCGAGCGCGCCGACCTGGCCGCGCTCGGCGTGGACGCGGCCCGCGCGCTGCAGGATGCCCTCGCGCTCTGGCGGCCGGGCGAGCGTGATCTGGACATCCAGGCCCGGTGTGCCGCGGCACTCGAGGCGGCCGGCGCGGACACGCCGGTACTGATCGTCGGCGGCGACGACCGGCTGACCGCCTACCGGCACCCGATGGCGGTCGGCGCGCCGGTGTCCCGGCTGGTCATGGCCGTCGTGGTGGCCCGGCGGGCGGGCCTGCACGTGGCCGCTACCAGGTTCGCCGCCGCCGGGCCGGTCGACCCGGCGTACGCGGCGCTGCGCGGCCGGGTGCTGGCGATCGAGGACGCCGTGCTGGCCGCCTGCCGGCCCGGTGCCAGCTACGGCACGGCGCTGGCGGCCCTGGACGCCGCCTACGACCGCGCGGGACTGCGGCGCGGATGGACCGGCCACTACCAGGGCGGCCCGATCGGCTTCGCCCAGCGCGAGTTCGAGATCGCGCCGCAGGACACCGGCTCGCGGTGGTACCGCGAGCCGATTGCCGCCGGCCACGCGGTCGCGTGGAACCCCAGCCTGCCCGGCGGCGCGAAGACGGAGGACACCTACCTGGTGTCCGACGATGGCGGGCTCAGCCGGGTCACCGACGCACCCGGCTGGCCGGCCGAGCCCAACGACGACCGGCGCCCGGGGCGCCCGGCAGTACTGGAGGTCGGCACGTGATCAATGGAACCGCAGGCCAGCGGGTAACCGGCGCTGGCGCACTGGCGAGCCGCGGCCTGGTCACCGAGCCCGCCGTCCCGGCCAGCCAGGTCAGGTTCCCCGACGGGGCGCACTTCCGGATCGAGATCCCCAGCGTGGAGGGACCCGACGTGCTCCGCGCCGTGCTGGCCGAGGCATCGGCGCGCCGGATCACCGTCAACCGGGTGTCCCAGGGCAGCGGGGCGATGCTGCTGTCGCAGGCCGAGCTTGCCGAGATGGCCGTGATCGCCGCCGACGCGGGGATCGAGGTGTCGCTGTTCGTCGGCCCGCGCGAGGAGTGGGACATCGGCCGGGCCGCGCAGTCCGCCGACGGCCAGGTGTTCGCCGGCCGGCTCCGCGGCACCCGGCAGCTCCGGTACGCGATCGAGGACATCATGCGGGCCGCCGACCAGGGCATTCGTGGCTTCCTGATCGCTGACCCCGGGCTGCTGCAGGTCGTCAGCGAGATGCAGGCCGACAGCCAGTTGCCCGCCTCGATCGTCTGGAAGGTGTCGGCCGTGCTCGCGCCGTCGAACCCGCTCAGCTTCCGCCAGCTTGAGCGACTCGGCGCGTCCACCGTCAACGTGCCATCCGACCTGACTCTCGGCCAGATCACCGAGATGCGCGCGGTCAGCACGCTGCCGATCGACCTGTACGTCGAGACCCCGGACGCGATGGGCGGGGTCGTGCGCGGGCACGAGGCGGCGGACCTGATCACCGCGGCCGCCCCGATGTACGTCAAGTTCGGCCTGCGCAACTCGCTGCCGCTCTACCCAAGCGGCGCGCACCTGGTCGACACCGCCGCCGCGATCGCACGCGAGAAGGTGCACCGGGCCGCGGTGACCCTGGAGTGGATCAGCCGCGTCGAGGCTGGCGGCGAGCTCGTCCAATCCGGGCCGGGCGCGGCCGGGCTCGGCGTGCCGGAGCCCCGGTGACCGCCGCTCCCCCGGCCGACCGGGACACACCGCTGCGCAGCAAGCGCTGGCTGGCCGGCCAGGACGAGGTCGCTGTGCTGCACCGGGTCGCGCTGGCCAGCGCGGGCCTGGACGTGGGACCGGCCGCCGACCGGCCGGTGATCGGCATCGCGAACTCGGCCAGCGAGCTGAACCCCTGCAACCTGCCGTTGCGGGCACTAGCGACCGCCGTCCGGGCCGGAGTGCAGGCTGCGGGCGGGGTCGCCGCCGAGTTTCCCACCATCTCGCTCGGCGAGGACCTGATGAAGCCGAGCGCGATGCTGTACCGGAACCTGCTCGCGATCGAGGTCGAGGAGATGGTCCGGGCCAATCCGCTGGACGGCCTGGTCATCCTGGCAAACTGCGACAAGAGCGTCCCCGGGGCCCTGATGGGCGCGATCAGCGCGAACATCCCTACTGTTCTGGTCACCGGCGGCTCCCGGCCGGTCGCCAGGTTCCGCGGCGCACCGATCGGCACCGGCACCGACCTGTGGCGGATGTGGGATGAGCGCCGGGCCGGCCGACTCGACGACGACAGCTGGTCCGAGCTAGAGCGCTGCCTGGCCTGCGGCACCGGCGCCTGCAACACGATGGGCACCGCCTCCACCATGGCGGTGCTCGCCGAGGTGCTCGGACTGATGGTGCCCGGCGCGAGCACGATCCCGGCGGGCGACCCGCGCGGGGCGGAGGCTGCCAGGCAGGCCGGCCAGATCGCGGTCGCCGCGGTGCTGGCCGGCCGCCGGCCGCAGTCGATCCTGACGGCGGCGGCGTTCGACAACGCGATCGTGGCGCTGAACGCGATCGGCGGGTCCACCAACGCGGTCATCCACCTGGCGGCGCTGGCCGGCCGGGCGGGCGTGCCATTCCGGCTGGAGGAGATCGCCTCGCGCGGTGCGGCGGTGCCGGTGCTCGCCGATGTCGAGCCGTCCGGCTCGGGGCTGATGCCGGACTTCGACGCGGCCGGCGGCGTCCCCGCCCTGCTGCGGGAACTCTGCTCATCCAACGGTCCCGGTGACCTGATCGACGCCACCGCCGCGACCGTCAGCGGCACCAGCATCGGCGATGTCGTGGCCGCCGCCCGCCCGGCCGCCGGGGCGATCCGGCCGGCCACCGACCCGCTCCGCCGGGGCGGGGCGTTCGGGGTGGTCCGCGGCACGCTGGCACCGGACGGCGCGGTGCTCAAGACCTCGGCCGCCACCGAGCGGCTGCTGCGGCACCGCGGACAGGCGATCGTCTTCCGCGGCTACGACGACATGCTGGCCAGGATCGACGACCCGGACCTGCCGGTCACCGCGGACAGCGTGCTGGTGCTGGCGGGCTGCGGCCCGGCCGGTGTCCCGGGGATGCCGGAGTGGGGCATGATCCCGATCCCGGCCCGGCTGATCCGAGCGGGGGTCACCGACATGGTCCGGGTCACCGACGCCCGGATGAGCGGCACCAGTTTCGGCACCGTCGTGCTGCATGTCGCGCCGGAGGCCGCGGTCGGCGGACCGCTCGCGCTGGTCAGGGACGGCGACTTGATCAGCCTGGACGTCGCGGCCGGGACGATCGACCTCGAGGTGCCCGCCGCGGAACTGGCCAGCCGGCGTGCCGCCTGGGCGCCGCCGGCCCCGGCGCACGAGCGCGGCTGGCCCGCGCTCTACGCCCGGCACGTCCTGCAGGCGCCGGACGGATGCGACCTGGACTTCTTGCGGCCGGCCCAGGGCCGTTCGGCGGCATTCATCGAACCAGTGGTCGGGCGCTCATAGATGCGGCCCGGGTCAGAGAGGAGAACACCGTGAGGCGATGGAAATTGGCGGCGGCCGGGACGATGGCGGCGCTGCTCGCCGCCGGCTGCAGCAGCTCAGCGAGCGGGAGCGGGAGCGGCGGCGGCGGGTCCGGCCCGGTCACGATCACGATCTGGCACAACTACGGCACCGAGCAGAACGCCACCGCGCTGAAGAACCTGGCCACGGCCTTCGAGAAGCTGCATCCGAACATCAAGATCAACGTGGTCAGCCAGGACGCGAGCAACTACTTCGCCCAGCTCCAGTCGGCCGCGATCTCCAAGAACGGCCCGGACCTCGCGGTGATGTGGACCGGCCTGTTCACTCTGCAGTACAAGAGCTTCCTGACCAACCTCAAGACCGAGCTTCCCGCCAGCGCGCTGAACAGGATCGACCCGAATGCCCTGAAGTGGTCCTCCGACGGCTTCAACCCGTCCAACGCCTCCTACGTGATCCCGCTGGAGAACCAGTTCTACATCGGCTTCTATAACAAGGCTGACTTCGCCAAGGCCGGCGTCACCTCGGTGCCGACCGACTGGAGCCAGCTGTACGCCGCCTGCACCAAGCTGAAGAAGGCCGGCTTCACGCCGATCGTCTACGGCAACGGCGGTCAGCCGCTCGGCGCGACGTTCTACCCGTGGTACGACATGAGCTACATGATGATTGGCGCCTACCCGGTCTCGAAATGGCAGGGACTGTACAGCGGCCAGATCCCGTGGACCTCACCGACGATCAAGGCGCAGCTGACCAACTGGACGAAGCTGCACAGCACCGGCTGCACCAACCCCGACGTCGTCACCAACACCAACAACCTCGGCCAGTTCGAGAGCGGCAAGGCCGCGATGATGGTCGACGGCACCTGGGACACCCAGAAGTTCACCAACGCGCTCGGCACCAAGGTCGCGGCCTTTATCCCGCCGTTCTCGACCACGCCGATCAAGGGTGTCGTCGACTACGCCGGCGACGGCCTGGCACAGATGAGCTACTCCCAGCACCCGAAGCAGGACGCCCAGTTCCTCGAGTTCATGACCACCCCGCAGGCCGCCAAGATCATCAACGCGGCCGGCCTCATCCCCGCCATCAACGGCACGTCCACGAGCAATCCGGTGAACCAGGAGATGCTCAACTTCGTGAGCCAGGACCACATGACCGTCTACCCGATGCTGGACAATGTGGTCCAGGGCAATGTGGTCAATACTGGTTCAAAGTTCCTGCCGTCGGTGCTGAACGGATCCGTCTCGGTGCAGTCAGCGCTGCAGTCCATGCAGACCACGCTGAACCAGTTGCCAGCCAACCAGCGCGGTAACACGTTCCCGTAATCCGCCGTGCCTGGCGGTCTGCGGCGGCCACCGCCGCAGACCGCC
>JAJYTW010000012.1 GCA_021792855.1 Actinomycetes bacterium | reverse complement strand
GTGGCGCTCGGCCTGGACCTGTCCAGCGGGACGTCGGTGACTCTGAAGGCCTATCCGCTCACCAACAAGAACAAGACCCCGACCAAGAGCGAGATCAACACCGCGATCGGGATCCTGATCAGCCGGGTGAACGGACAGGGCTTCAGCGGCGCCACCGTGGTGCCCGAGGGCACCGACAACATCGTGGTGTCGATCCCGCACAAGAGCGCCGAACAGGTCGCCCCGCTGCTCCAGTCGGCGGTGCTGCGTTTCCGCCAGGTGCTGCTGCTTGCGCGCGGCTACCCGGTCCCGGTGTCCACCGCGCCGACCCCGACGCCGAGTCCGAGTGCCTCGCCCGGTGCCAAGGCGTCGTCGAGTCCGAGTCCGTCGGCCAATCCGAGTGCGTCGTCGAAGGCGTCGGCGTCGCCCAGTCCGTCGGCTTCGACCTCGGCCTCGCCAAGCCCGTCCGCCTCCCCGGGTGGCGCGGCGGCGTCGCCGACCCCGTCGGCCACGCCGTCGGTGAAGACGCAACTGCCGACCGCCGCACAGGCCCAGGGCAACGCCGCGCTGGTGACCAGCAAGGCCGTGCTGAACGACTTCAACAAGCTGAACTGCCGCGACAAGAACTGGCAGTCCAAGATCTACGGCACCGACCCGGCCAACTGGGACAACCCGAACGCCCAGATCGTCGCCTGCGACTCCCAGGGGCAGAAGTACGTCCTGGACGTCGCGAAGGTGCTCGGCACCAACCTGACCTCGGTCGCGGCCAGCCTGAACTCCCAGAACCAGTGGATCGTCAGCTTCAACCTGGACAGCAAGGGCCAGGCCGCGTTCGGCAAGCTGACCACCTCGATGTACCAGCAGTACTTCAGCCCCACCACGCAGCAGCCGACATCGGTGCTTGACCAGTTCGCGATCGTGCTGGACGGCAAGGTGATCTCGGCGCCGGTGGTGCAGTCGGCGATCACCGGCCCGTCGGGTCAGATCACCGGTCCGGGCAGCACCGGCTTCACCTCCGGCGCGGCGAATCAGCTTGCGGCCGTGCTGAAGTACGGCGCGGTGCCGCTGGCCTTCCAGCAGCTTACGGTGCAGTCCGTCTCGGCCCAGCTTGGCTCGTCCCAGCTCACCGCCGGGCTGATCGCCGCCGGAATCGGGCTGCTGCTGGTGGTGGTCTACTCGTTCCTGTACTACCGGGGCCTCGGCGTGGTGTCGGTGTCCAGCCTGGTGATCGCCGCGCTGCTGTCCTGGCTGGCGGTCATCCTGCTGAGCAAGTACGAGGGCTTCACCCTGGACCTGGCCGGCGTCGCCGGTCTGATCGTGGCGATCGGCATCACCGCGGACTCGTTCGTGGTCTACTTCGAGCGATTGCGCGACGAGGTGCGCGAGGGCAGATCCCTGCGGGCCGCCGTCGAGCGCGGCTGGGAGCGGGCCAGGCGGACGATCATCGTGTCCGACACGGTGTCCTTCCTGGCCGCCCTGCTGCTGTACATCTTCGCGATCGGGTCGGTCCGCGGCTTCGCGTTCACGCTCGGCCTGACCACGCTCATCGACATCGTGGTGGTGTTCTTGTTCACCAAGCCGATGGTCACCCTGCTGGCCCGGACCGAGTTCTACGGCGGCGGGCACAAGCTGTCCGGCCTCGATCCGGCCAGGCTCGGCGCGAAGTCTCCGTGGCGGGGTTCCCGGACCCGGGCGCCCCGGCCGGCCACCGGCGGGGCGTCGGCCTCGGCGGCCACCGCTAGCCGGACCACCCCGAAGGAGGCCTGATGTCCCGGCTCGGCTCCATCGGCGGGCGGCTGTACCGCGGCGAGGTCTCGTTCGACTTCGTCGGCCGCAAGCGGCTGTGGTACACGATCTCCGGCGTGATCGTGATCGTCGCGATCGCGGCCCTGGCCTTCCGCGGCCTGAACTACAGCGTGGAGTTCAAGGGCGGCGTGCTCTACCAGTTCAGCGCCCCCAGGGCCACCACCACGCAGGTGACCAGCACGGTCAGTTCCTCGGGCGGGATCAGCAGCGCCGACGTGATCACCCAGCGGATCGACGGCAACGCCAAGTGGCAGGTGCAGACCCCGGTGCTCAGCGTCAGCACCGAATACCAGGTGCAGAACGCGATCGCCGCCAAGTTCGGCGTGCCGCGGAACGCGGTCAGCATCCAGTCGGTCGGGCCTAGCTGGGGAGCGCAGATCTCCCAGAAGGCGCTTGAGGCGCTGATCGCGTTCCTGATCGTGATCGTGGCCTACCTGACGATCGCGTTCGAGTGGCGGATGGCGGCCGGCGCCCTGGTGGCACTGGCCCACGACATCGTGATCACGGTGGGGATCTATGCCCTGACCGGATTCCAGGTCAGCCCGGCCACCGTGATCGGCCTGCTCACCATCCTCGGTTACTCGCTGTACGACACGGTGGTGGTGTTCGACAAGGTCAGGGAGAACACGGCGGGCCTGCTCGCCACCCGGCGCACCAGCTACAGCGACGCGGCGAACCTGGCCCTGAACCAGACCCTGGTCCGGTCGATCAACACCTCGCTGATCGCGCTGCTGCCGGTGGTGTCGATCCTGGCGGTGAGCGTCTTCCTGCTCGGCAACGGCGAGCTTAAGGACCTGTCGCTGGTGCTGTTCGTCGGCATGCTGTCGGGCACCTATTCCTCGATCTGCATCGCCACCCCGGTGCTGGCCGACCTGAAGGAGCGGGCGCCCGAGTACCGGCAGTTGCGCAAGCAGCTTGCCCAGCGGGCAGGCAGCGCCAAGCGCCAGGCCAAGGTCACCGTCCGGGCCGGCGCGGCCGCGGGCAACGGCCCGGGCACGGGCTCGTCCGGCGCCCTCGCCGACGCCGATCCGGCGGACAGCGACGATCCCGCCGGGCAGGCACGCGAGGCCGAGACGGACACCGACGCGCCGGAGACGGCGTCGGTCGGCGCGACGGACCCGGCGGCCCGATCCCGGGCGACCTCAGGTCCCCGTCAGCAGCCCAGGCGGGGCAGCGCGTCCCAGCGCCGCCCGGCGGGCAAGAAGAAGCGGCGGTAGCCGGCCGGTGTCAGTGCCGATGCCTGGAGCCGGCCCGGCGGCGGTCGGTGACCTGCTGCCGCGGTTCATCCGGGACGTGCCCGACTATCCGCAGCCTGGCGTGGTGTTCAAGGACATCACCCCGTTGCTCGCGGACGGCGCGGCGTTCGCGGCGGCGGTGGCGGCGCTGGCCGATGGCCAGGGCAAGATCGACAAGGTCGCCGGGATCGAGGCCCGCGGCTTCATCCTGGCCGCGCCGGTCGCGTGCCACCTCGGCGTCGGTTTCGTGCCGGTCCGCAAGGTCGGCAAGCTGCCCGGCCCGACGCACGCGGAGACCTACCAGCTTGAGTACGGCACCGCCACGGTCGAGGTGCACACCGACGCGTTCGCGCCGGGGGAGCGAGTGCTGCTGATCGACGACGTGCTCGCTACCGGCGGCACCGCCGCCGCGACGGCCGCGCTGATCCGGCGGTGCGGCGCCGAGGTCACGACGCTCGCCGTGCTGATCGAGCTTGGCTTCCTCGGCGGCCGCGCGAACCTGTCCGGCCTGCCGGTCCGGTCGCTGCTGGCGGTCTGACCGCCGGTCGCCGCCTGCCCATCCGGGGCGCCGGCCCGGCCCGGTGACGGCCGCGGGCATACGGTACTGCTCTTTACCGTTACCGGATACACTTGTTGTTTTAGCTGACGCGAGGAGCGGCAGTGGCCAGTGACGTAGCGGCCACCCGGACGGCCGGGGGCGGCGTCACCCAGGTGGCCACGGGGCAGAACGAATCCGATGTGCGCGAACTGCCGGTGGCTGGCGATGGGGCGACGCCCGTCGTTGGCGCGCCCGGGGATCAGGCCGCTCGCTCCGACGACGTCGATGACCAGGTAGGCCAGGCGCCCGCCAAGGACCAGCCGGTTCAGGCAGAGCCGGTTCAGGCAGAGCCGGTTCAGGCAGAGCCGGCTCCGGCCCGGCCGGCCAGGAGTGGCTCGGCGCGGGCAGCATCGGCGCAGGCCGGGTCGGCTCGCCAGGGATCGGCGACCAGGCCTGCCAGACCCGCGGCCCAGCCCGACTCATCCCGGCACGGCTCGCCCGGGACCGGCACAACTGGGACCGGCACAACTGGGACCGGCACGTCCCGGCGCGGCTCCGCCGGGACCGGCAACGGCCCGACCCGGTCCATGCCGAGGGATCTCGGCGGCTTCGACAGCCATGGCGCGGGGCACCTGGTCAGGCGCCGGCTCGGCCGGTTCGGCTCGGCCCGCGGCGGCGGCATCAACCCGGTGCTCGAACCGCTGATCAAGACGGTCCGGATGACCCACCCCAAGGCCGACATCCGGCAGATCGAGCGGGCCTATGAGGCGGCCGCCCGGTGCCACGCCGGCCAGTCCCGCAAGAGCGGCGACCCGTACATCACCCACCCGCTAGCCGTGGCCACGATCCTGGCCGAGCTTGGGATGAGCCACGAGGTGCTGTGCGCCGCGCTGCTGCACGACACCGTCGAGGACACCGCCTACACGCTGGACGAACTGCGCCGCGACTTCGGCAGCGAGATCGCCGGGATGGTCGACGGCGTGACCAAGCTGGACAAGGTCAAGTACGGCGACGCCGCGCAGGCCGAGACGGTCCGCAAGATGGTGGTCGCGATGTCGCGCGACATCCGGGTGCTGGTGATCAAGCTCGCCGACCGGTTGCACAACATGCGCACGTTGCGCTATCTGCCCCGGGCCAAGCAGGAGCAGAAGTCGCGCGAGACGCTGGAGATCTTCGCGCCGCTGGCGCACCGGCTCGGGATGAACACGGTCAAGTGGGAACTGGAGGACCTGGCCTTCGCCACGCTCTTCCCGAAGCGCTACGACGAGATCGCGCGCCTGGTCGCCGAGCGTGCCCCGCGCCGGGAGGCTTTCCTGCAGGAGGTCATCGAGGAGGTCTCGGTCGACCTTCGGGACGCCAAGATCAAGGCGAAGGTGACCGGCCGGCCGAAGCACCTGTACTCCGTGTACCAGAAGATGATCGCCAGGAACGTCGGCTTCGACGACATCTACGACCTGGTCGGCATCCGGATCCTGGTCGACACGGTCCGCGACTGCTATGCCGTCCTCGGCTCGGTGCACGCCCGGTGGAACCCGGTGCCCGGCCGGTTCAAGGACTACATCGCGATGCCGAAGTTCAATATGTACCAGTCGCTGCACACGACGGTGATCGGCCCGGGCGGCAAGCCGGTGGAGTTCCAGATCCGTACCTGGGGCATGCACCGCAGGTCCGAGTACGGCGTCGCGGCGCACTGGAAGTACAAGGAGGAGATGACCTCCGGTCGCAGCCCGTCGGACCTCGACTGGCTCCGCCAGTTGGTGGACTGGCAGCGGGAGACGACCGACCCGGCCGAGTTCCTCGAATCGCTGCGGTTCGAGGTGGGCAGCGCCGAGGTGTACGTGTTCACGCCGCGCGGCGAGGTGATCGCGCTGCCGCAGGGCGCCACGCCGGTGGACTACGCCTACGCGATCCACACCGAGGTTGGCCACCGGACCGTGGGCGCGAAGGTGAACGGCCGCCTGGTGCCGCTCGAGTCGCAGCTTGCCAACGGCGAGACCGTGGAGATCCTGACCTCCAAGGCGGCGGACGCCGGGCCCAGCCAGGACTGGCTCGGCTTCGTCAAGAGCGCCCGGGCGCGCAACAAGATCAAGCACTGGTTCTCCAAGGAGCGCCGGGAGGCATCGGCCGACGCCGGCAAGGCGATGATCGCCCGGGCGATGCGCAAGCAGGGACTGCCGCTGCAGCGACTGGCGAGCGCCGACGCGCTCCAGGCGATCGCGATGGAACTGCGCTACCCGGACCTGTCCGGGCTGTACGCGGCCGTCGGCGACGGGCACGTCAGCGCGCAGTCGATCGTGACCAAGCTGGTCCGGGCGGCCGGCGGCGAGGCCGGGGCGCAGGAGGACCTCGCCGAGGCCACCATGCTGACCCGGACTTCGCAGCAGCCGTCAACCAGCGACTCCGGGGTGTCGGTCGAGGGGTCCGCGGACGTGTGGGCCCGGCTATCGAAGTGCTGCACGCCCGTGCCCGGGGATGCCATCACCGGCTTCGTGACCCGCGGCAACGGCGTGAGCGTGCACCGGACGGATTGCGTTAATCTCCAGCATCTGGTCCAGTCGCAGCCCGAGCGCGTGGTGACGGTGCGCTGGACCCCGAAGGAAAGCTCGGTGTTCCTGGCCGCGATCCAGGTCGAGGCGCTGGACCGGACTGGCCTGCTGTCCGACATCACCAGATCGATTTCCGAGCAGCACGTGAACATCCTGTCCGCGTCGGTCGCCACCCGCCGGGACCGGGTGGCGCTGAGCAAGTTCACGTTCGAGATGGGCGATCCCGAGCATCTGCGGCACGTGCTCAAGGCGGTGCGCACGATCGACGGCGTCTACGACGCGCGCCGGGTGACCAGCTAGCGCCGCGGTCGCTTCCCCGCCGGGCTACCCGGGGCCAGTACGGCCCCGGGAGCTACCCGTGACGGTCAGCTAGTCAGGTCGGCGAGGGTCTTCTCCGCCTCGGCCAGCCAGGCACGCCTGGTGGCCAGCGCCGCCTCGGCCCGCTGCCTGGCGGCGTCGTCGCCCTTCTCGGCGGCCTTCCTGGCCTGCTCCTCCAGGTCGGTGACCGTGCGCCGGATCTGGTCGACGGTGTCCCTGGCCCGGGACATCGCCTCGGGGTTGGTCCGGCGCCAGTGCGCGTCCTCCGCCTTACGGACCGCCTCGTCCACCTTCCGCAGGCCGGTCTCCAGCCGGTCGAGCGAGTCCCTGGGCACCGGGCCGATCCGGTCCCAGCGCTGGTGGATGGACCGGAGCGCGTTCCTGGCCGCCTTGGCGTCGGTGATCGGGAGCAGCGCCTCGGCCTCGGCCAGCAGGGCCTCCTTCTCGGTGGCGTGCCCGCGCAGTTCGTTGTCCTTGGCCGACAGCGCCGCCGTGCGGGCGTCGAAGAACGTGCTCTGCGCGGCCCTGAAGCGCTTCCAGAGTTCGTCCTCCGACGCCCGGTCGGCCCGGCCCGCGGCCTTCCAGGACGCCATCAGGTCCCGGTAGGCGGCGGCGGTGGCCGACCAGTCCGTGGAGTCCGACAGCGCCTCGGCCTGCTCGACCAGTTCCAGCTTGTGCTGCCGGATCTCGGTGCGCTCGCCTTCCAGCGACGAGAAGTAGGCCTTCCGGCGCTTGGCGAAGGTGGTCCGGGCGGCCGACATCCGCTTCCACAGCGCGGCCTCGGCCTGCCGGTCGCCGTGCGGGGCGGCCTTCCACTCGTCAAGCAGTTCCTTTAGCCGCTCGCCGCCGGACTTCCAGTGCGTAGCCTCGGCCGCGAGTTGCTCGGCTTCCTCGACGATCCGCTCCTTGACGCCGAGCGCCTCGGCCCTGGCCCGCTCCCTAGCGGCCTTGTGCTCTTCCCGCAGGTGCGCTGCCTCGGTCGACAGTGCCTCCAGGCGGCGCCGCAGACCGTCCAGGTCGCCGACCGCCTTGGCCTCGGACACCGCCGTGAGCAGGCGGCTCACGGTCGCCTGGGCCTGACTCGGGGACAGGTCGGTGGCGTGGATCCGGCGCTCCAGCAGGCTGACCTCGGTCGCCAGCGACTCATACCGGCGCGTGAAGAACGCGAGCGCCTCATCTGGGCTCCCGGCCTGCCAGATGCCGACCACGCGCTCCCCGTCCGCGGTGCGGACGTAGACCGTGCCGTCGTCCGCTACCCGGCCCCACGGATGGCTTCCGGTGCCCACCGCTACCTCCCGCTCGGTATCTGTCACGCTGCCTCGCCCAGGTCAGGTCTTCTTGATCGTGACGCTCTGGATGACGACCTTCTCCTTCGGATGGCCGTCACCGGGACCGTTCGAGTTGTCACTGCCCGCCTTCGCCACGGCCTGGATCACATTCAGGCCGCTGACGATCTGCCCGAACGGGGTGTAGTTCGGCGGGAGCGGCGAGTACTTGTAGACCAGGAAGAACTGGCTGCCGTTGGTGTTCGGTCCCGAGTTCGCCATGGCCACCACGCCCTGCGGGTAGCGGGCCCCGGCCAGGTTCTCGTCATTGAACTTGTAGCCCGGGCCGCCGCTGCCGGTGCCGGTCGGGTCGCCGCATTGCAGCACGTAGATGCCGGTGGTCGTGAGCCGGTGGCAGATCGTGTTGTTGAAGTACTTCTTGACGGCCAGGAACACGAATGAGTTAACGGTGCACGGGGCCTTGGAGTTCAGCAGGTCGATAACGATCGTGCCGCGGTTGGTGGTGATCGTGGCCTGGTAGTTCGCCTTCACGTCCGGCTTGGCGGGCGGGAAGCCGACGTTCCTGGCTGCCGGCGGGTTCGGCGTGTACACACAGTTGGTGACCGGCCCGGTCGGCGTCGGCGTAGCACTCGGCGTGGCACTCGGCGTGCCGGCCGGGGTGCTTGCCGCCGCACTCGGAGTGCCGGCCGCCGAGGACGAGGCCTTCGCGGTACTGGTCAGGTGCAGCGAGACCAGGGTGACAACGACCAGCAACGCGGCCACGACCACGGCGATGCCGGTAATCCTGGCGACCTTCCTGGAACGCTCCTGGCGCTGTGCCTCGCGGGCAAGCCGACGCTCGTAGCGCTGTCGCGCGAGCATTCGCTGGCGATCTTTCTTACCCGCCACCAGTGCGGCCCTCCCGATCCGGTCGGCAGTCGTCTTCACCAAAAACTTCGCGCATGTTATCGGCATGAGGCAAGTGCGCGAGCACTCCGTTACCTGTTCGCTGCACCAAACGCTGCCGACCTGTGACTGCTCGTCCGGTTTACGGCATCCGTGACCCCATTTCGGCGCGCTGCGGGTAGACAACTTGCGCGGGGGCGGGACCGGCGGCGGCCGGGCCTGCCGGAGACCGGCCGCGGCCGGCGCAGCGGTCGCCGGCCGCCGGCTCGAACTCGGTAGCCTTGCAGTAGCCGCGGGCGACCAGAACGGGCCGCGCGGCGCCGACAGGAGGGGCATCGTGCTGATCGCCGGATTCCCGGCCGGGTCGTTCGCGGCGAATTGCTATGTCGTCGCGCCCGGCCCTGGTGAGGAGTGCGTGATCATCGACCCGGGCCAGGACAGCATGCCCGGGATAGAGGAGATCGTGGCCGAGCAGCGGCTCAGGCCGGTCGCGGTCCTGGCCACGCACGGGCACATCGACCACATCTGGTCGGTGGCACCGGTCTGCGGCGCCCGGAATATCCCGGCGTACATCCACCCGGCCGACCGGGCACTGCTCAGCGACCCGGCCCGCGGCCTGTCACTGGCGGCCGGACAGCAGCTTTTCGGCGGCCTCACCTTCGCCGAACCCGACGACGTGCTCGACCTGGCGGACCAGATGACGCTGGAAATCGCCGGGGTCAGCCTGCTGGTCAGCCACGCCCCCGGGCACACTCAGGGGTCGGTGACCTTCGGCCTGGCCGAGACGCTCTTCACCGGTGACCTGCTGTTCGCCGGGTCGATCGGGCGTACTGACCTGCCGGGCGGCGATTACGGCGCGATTCTCGATAGCCTTGCCAGGGTCTGCCTGCCGCTGCCCGACGAGACCGTCGTGCTGCCCGGTCACGGGCCGGAGACGAGCATCGGCGCCGAGCGGGCCGCCAATCCGTTCCTGGCCGGCCTGGCGCCGAGCACCGGCCCCGCCAGGGGACTGTGACCGGGCGCGGGTGAGCGCGGCCCGGTGGCGGGTACAGCGGCCGGCCGGGCCGGCGGCGGGACTGACGAGTGTGATCGCATGAGCGACAGAAGGGCTGGGGAACGATGATCCGCACGCACGAGGCTGGCGTGCTGCGCCCGTCGGAGGCGGGGCAGCAGGTGACGCTGGCTGGCTGGGTAGCGCGGCGCAGGGACCACGGCGGCGTGGTCTTCATCGACCTGCGGGACGCGAGCGGCGTGGTGCAGGTCGTGATCCGGCAGGAGGACGTCGCGCACGATCTGCGGGCCGAGTTCTGCGTGCTGGTCATCGGTCAGGTGCGGCGCCGGCCGGCCGGGAACGAGAATCCCGACCTGCCGACCGGCGAGATCGAGGTAGCCGCGGACCGGATCGAGATCCTGGCCGAGTGCGACCCGCTGCCGTTCCCGATCGACGGCCACGCGGAACTGAACGAGGAGGTCCGGCTCAAGTACCGGTACCTGGACATCCGGCGGGCCGACATGGCCGCCGCGCTGCGCGCCAGGTCGACCGCCGCCTACCTGGTCAGCGACGTGATGCGGGACCACAACTTCGTGAACGTGGAGACCCCGTTCCTGACCAGGTCCACGCCGGAGGGCGCGCGCGACTTCCTGGTCCCGGTCCGGCTGCGGCCGGGAAGCTGGTATGCCCTGCCGCAGTCCCCGCAGCTGTTCAAGCAGTTGCTGATGGTCTCCGGCCTGGAACGCTACTACCAGCTCGTCCGGTGCTTCAGGGACGAGGACTTCCGGGCCGACCGGCAGCCCGAGTTCACCCAGATCGACATCGAGATGTCCTTCGTGACCCGCGCGGACATCATCGAGGTCGCCGAGGACCTGGTGCAGCGGCTGTGGCGGGAGATCGCCGGATTCGAGATCACCCGGCCGATCCCGCACATGACCTACGCCGACGCGATGGCCCGCTACGGGTCCGACAAGCCGGACCTGCGGTTCGGCTGCGAGCTAGCCGACCTGACCGGGTACTTCGCCGGGACCGGCTTCCGGGTCTTCCAGGCGCCGCACGTCGGCGCCGTGGTGATGCCCGGCGGCGCGGGCCAGACCAGGAAGGAGCTTGACGGCTGGCAGGACTGGGCCAAGTCCCGGGGCGCCCGCGGCCTGGCCTACGTCCTGATCGGCCCGGACGGGGCGGTGTCCGACGCCGGGCCGGTGGCCAGGCACCTGTCCGAGGACGAGCGGGCCGGACTGCCCGCCGCGGCCGGCGCGGCCCCGGGCGACTGCGTGTTCTTCGCCGCCGGCACCGCGAACGAGGCCCGGGCGCTGCTCGGGGCGGCCAGGCTGGAGATCGGCGCCCGGTGCGGGCTGATCGACCCGGACGCCTGGGCGTTCACCTGGGTGGTCGACGCGCCGATGTTCGAGGATGACGGCGAGGGCGGCTGGACCGCCGTGCACCACCCGTTCACCTCGCCGCTGCCGGAGTGGGCCGACAAGTTCGACGGCGAGCCAGGCGGGGCCCTCGCGAACGCCTACGACATCGTCTGCAACGGCACCGAGATCGGCGGCGGCTCGATCCGGATTCACCGCTCGGACATGCAGCAGAAGGTTTTCGACGTGATCGGGCTGTCCCGGGAGGAGGCCAGGTCGCAGTTCGGGTTCCTGCTCGACGCGCTGCGCTACGGTCCGCCGCCGCACGGCGGCATCGCGTTCGGCTGGGACCGGCTGCTGATGCTGCTGACCGGCCGGGACTCGATCAGGGACGTGATCGCCTTCCCGAAGGCCGCGTCCGGGCACGACCCGCTGACCGGGGCCCCGACCCCGATCACCGCCGCCCAGCGCAAGGAGGCCGGGGTCGACGTGGTCGCCCCCGCCGCCCCGGCGCCCGCGGTGAAGGTCGTGACCGACTCGCAGTGACCCGCCGCGCGGGCATCCGGCACGCCTGCCGGGTGCCCGCCGACGGCGGCCGGGCTAGCAGCCGACGGTGGCGCGCAGGATCGTGCCGTCGCCGGTGACCAGCGTTCGCTGATCGGCGGCCGGCAGGTACGCGGACTGGCCGCGCCGTAGTTCGAGCACCCGGCCGGCGGCGTCGGTGAGCCGGACCCGCCCCGCCGTGCAGAGCAGGATCTGCGGCCGGCCGCCCGGCAGGTCCGCCGCCAGGTCGGTCACCTCCAGCCGGCTGAGCTGGAAGTCCTCGACCGGGGCCGGGTATACCGCCAGGTCCGCGACGGGACCCTGGCTGGTGCCGTTGACGCCGCTGGTGCCGTTAACGCCGCTGGCGTCCCCGGGTGCGCCGCCGGGGACCGGCCGCAGGCGGGCCGGCTCGGACGGTTCGAAGTCCAGCACCCGCAGCAGTTCGGGCACGTTCACCCGCTTGCCGGTCAGGCCGGCCCGCAGCACGTTGTCCGAGGACGCCATGAGTTCTGCCGCGAATCCGTTCAGGTAGCAGTGCGGGACCCCGGCGCCGACGAAGACCGCCTCGCCGGCCCGCAGTTCGACGTAGTTCAGCAGCAGCGCGACCAGCACGCCCGGGTCGGCCGGGTACGCCACGGCTACCACCGCGTAGGCGGCGCAGGCCGCGGCCCACCGGCCGGGGGCGGCCGCTACCCGCTCGCAGGCGGCCCGCACGGCGGCGATCAGCGCCGGGTCGGCCGGAGCGGTCAGGGTGTCCGTCACCAGCGCGCGCAGGCTGCCGGCCGGATCTGCCGGGTCGAGGCGGGCGGCGAACCCAGCGAGGCCGGGCACCGCCAGCGCGGCCAGCAGGTCAGCGGTCCCGGCCAGCGGCCGGAAGCCGCACAGCCCGGCGAACCCGTCCCGCAGCGCGCAGACCAGTTCTGGCTTGTGGTTGTCATCGGTGTAGTCCCGCCCGGCCCGGTCCGCGGCCTGCTGGGCGGCGTAGGCCCGCCGGGCGTGCTGCCGGTCCGGATGTACCTGGAGCGACAGCGGGCGGGCCGCGGAGATCAGCTTCAGCAGGAACGGCAGTCGCGGGCCGAACGCGTCCCGCACCCGGCGGCCGAGTTCGGCCTCCGGGTCGGCCGCGATCACCTCGGCAAGCGAGCGCGTCTCGCCGTTCCTGTGCACCCGGGAGGGCGAGTCGGGGTGCGCCCCCATCCAGAGTTCGGCGACCGGGCCGCCGCCGGCCTGGACGCCGAGGAACTCCGGGATGTCCCCGGCCGAGCCCCACGGGTAGTCGCGCACCGGGTTGTCGAGTAGGTCCATGTCCGCGTCCTAGCCTGCCAGGTCGGGGCCGGGCCATGCGGCCAGCGGGTTACTGTCCGGCAACCGCGTCTCCTGTCGTATCCGGGACCAGCCGGCCGCTGGCCGGCGGCCGGTCGGCGATCGGGTCCTGCTGGGTCCGGACTAGCGCCCCGTCGGTCCCGGCGGGCGGCACCGGCCGCTGCAGAGGGAAGTGGCACGAAGCATAGTGATCGACGCCAAAGGAATGTACCGGCGGCTCGACCTCCGCGCAGATCTCCTCGGCGATCGCACACCGGGTACGGAACCGGCAGCCGGACGGCGGATTCACCGCCGAGGGCAGTTCTCCGCGCACCTGAGTGCGGTTCCTGCCCCGTTCGGAATGCGGATCGGGACTGGGGATGGCGCTGATAAGCGCCGCCGTGTAGGGGTGCGCGGGCGTCGAGTAGACGGTGTCCGCTGGTCCGGACTCCACGAGCTTGCCGAGGTACACCACCCCGATCCGATCCGCCATGTACCGGACCACGGCGAGGTCGTGCGAGATGATCAGGTAGGTCAGGTTGTGCCGGTCCTGTAGATCGCGCATCAGGTTCAGGATCTGCGAGCGGATCGAGACATCCAGCGCGGACACCGGCTCGTCGGCGATCAGGAACTTCGGGTCGAGCATGAGCGCGCGGGCCAGGCCGATGCGCTGGCGCTGGCCGCCGGAGAACTCGTGCGGGTACCGGTCCGCCGCGGCCGGCTGCAGGCCGACCTCGGTCAGCATGGCGGCGACCCGCTGGTCCTGCTCTCGTCGTGACCCGATGCCCTGGATGACCAGCGGCTCGCGCAGGATCGTGCCGACCCGCATCCGCGGATCGAGCGAGGAGTACGGGTCCTGGAACATCAGCTGAAGGTCCCGGCGGAGCCTGCTGATCTGCCGCCGGCGGCTGCCCGCCTGGGCCGGGTCGTCCGGCCCGCCCCCGTGGGCCGGACGGCTCCGGGTGGCCAGCGCGCTGATGTCGGCGCCGTTGAACACGATCTGGCCCCCGGTGAGCCGCTCCAGTCCCACCAGCAGCCGGCCGATCGTGGTCTTGCCGCAGCCGGACTCGCCGACCAGTCCGAACGTCTCGCCCCGCCGGATGCCGAAGGAGACATCGGAGACCGCCTTGACCGAGCCGATAGTGCGCTGCAGCAGGCCAGCGGTGATCGGGTACTCCTTGACCAGGTTGCGGGCGTCCAGGATCAGGTCGTCGGCATCCGTCCGGCGCGTCTCGCGCAGTCGGGCCTGGGCTGCCAGCCGGAGACCGGCCGCCTCCGGCCGGACGTCGTCGGCCGGCACCGGGTGGAAGCAGGCGTAGCCGTGCGCCGCGGCGTCCTGCTCCAGACGCGGGTCCTCGGTCCGGCAGCGATCGGTGGCGTACCGGCATCGCGGCGCGAACCGGCAGGCGGCGGGCGGGTTCGACAGGTCCGGCGGGTTGCCCGGGATGCTGTATAGCGCGCGCTGGGAGTCCTGGCCGGGCTGGGGGATCGAGGCCAGCAGTGCCTCGGCGTAGGGGTGCCGGATGTGATCGAAGAACTCGACGGTCTCCGCCTGCTCGACGACCCGGCCGGCATACATCACCGCGACCCGGTCCGCGCGCCCGGCGATCACCCCCATGTCGTGGCTGATCAGCAGCATCGCCGTGGATAGCTCGGACTTCAGCCGGTCGAGCAGGCCGAGGATCTGAGCCTGGATCGTGACGTCCACGGCCGTGGTCGGCTCGTCGGCGATCAGCACCGACGGCTCGCAGGCCAGCGCCATCGCGATCATCACCCGCTGGCGCAGGCCGCCGGAAAGCTGGTGCGGGAAATCGCCGAGCCGCTCCCTCGGACGCGGCATGCCGACCAGGTCGAGCACCTCGACCGCCCGGTCCACCGCGGCGCGGTGGCTGACCCGCTTGTGCACCCGGACCGTCTCGGCGATCTGCTCGCCAATCGGCATGGTCGGATTCAGCGAGGTCATCGGGTCCTGGAAGATCATGCCCACGTCGCCGCCGCGGATCTGGCGCATCCGTGCGTCCGGCAACCCGACGATCTCGGTACCGTTGATCTTGATGCTGCCGCCGGTGATGTGTCCGCCGGGCGGCAGCAGCCGGATCGCGGACAGCCCGATCGTGGTCTTGCCGCAGCCGGATTCGCCGACCAGGCCAACGGTCTCGCCGGCCTGCACGGTCAGCGACACGCCGTCGACGGCGTGCACGGTGGATGTGCGCAGCCGGATCTCGGTGCGCAGGTCGGTGATTTCCAGCACCGGTGCCATGGTTTGCCTCCAGGGGGCCGGCGGGGGCGGAGTCTGGTGCCGCTCGCGCCGTGAGGTTTGGCGATGCGTCCGGTCAGCGCCGCTGGAGCCGGACTTCCAGCGCGTCCCGCAGGGCGTCGCCGATGAAGTTGAAGGCGATGACGGTGAGGGCGATGATGATGCCCGCCGGGTAGACCGCCCACCAGTACCCGTCGTAGAGGTAGTTCGTCCCCTCCGAGAGCATCCCGCCCCAGGTGGCCGCGGGCGGTGGCAGGCCGAAGCCGAGGAAGCTGAGCGTCGCCAGGATCAGGATCGCGTCCGCGACCTGGAAGGTGGCGTTGACGACGATCGTGCCGACCGTGTTGGGCACGATGTGGCGCAGCACGATCCTGGTCGAGTGGCCGCCCATGACCCGGACCGCCTGGACGTACTCGCGCACCCGCAGGGACAGCGCCTCGCCGCGGACCAGCCGGGCCGGGCCGACCCAGGACAGCGCAGAGACCACCACGATCAGCAGCCCGACCGTCGGCTTGAACACGGTGGCCAGGTAGATGAACAGGAAGATCGACGGGATCGCCAGGATGATATCGACGATGCGCATCAGGACGCTGTCCACCACGCCGCCGAGGTAGCCGGAAATGGCGCCCCAGAGAACGCCGAACAGGGTCGCCACCACGGCGACGGCCAGGCCGATCTCGATCGAGCTCTGGCCGCCGGCCATCAGCCGTCCGAGCACGTCGAAGCCGACGTAGTCGGTGCCCAGCGGGTGCCTCGTCGATGGCGGCAGGTTGATCTGCGCGGCGTTGGGGCTGATCTGGTTGGTGTGGTAGACCAGCGGTCCCACGAAGCAGAACAGCACGATCGCGATGACCAGAACCAGGCCCGCGATGCCGAGCTTGTTGTCCAGGAAAGATTGCAGCGCCAGCCGCCAGGCGCTGCGCCCGGCCGGCGTGTCGCCGCCGGTCGGCATGGCCTGATCCAGGCCGCCGTCCTCGGTGCCTGCCGCGGTCGGCAGTGGCTGGCCGATGGCCACCGCGCCGTCGGCGGTGTGCTGGTTCGGTGCGGATGGCGTGGCCGGTATGTCACTCATAGCGAACCCTCGGGTCGAGAACCGCGTAGCCGATGTCGGCGAGCACGTTGCCCGCCACGGTGACCAGGCCGACGAGCACGGCGATGCCCAGTTCCACCGGATAGTCGGAGGTCACGGCCGCGTTGAAGAATGTGAGACCGATCCCAGGAAAGTTGAACACGTACTCGGTCACCAGGCCGGCGGTCAGGATGCCGGGCAGGGACAGGCCGACCATCGTGGTCACCGGGATGAGCGAATTTCGGAGCAGGTGCCTGGCGAGCAGGTAGCGCTCTGACAGACCCTTGGCCCGGGCCGTCCTGATGTAGTCCTGGGCCAGGTTCTCGATCGCCGACGACCGCATGTACCGGCTGAACAGTGCGTAGTTCACCAAGGTCAGCGAGGCGATCGGGAGCACCAGTCCAGCCGGGTCGGCCAGGATCTGGCCGACGTTCGTGCCTTGCGGCGCCTCGGCCGGCAGCCACTGCAGGGATACCGAGAAGGCGGCGATCAGCAGCAGCGAGAGCCAGTAGGTGGGCATCGAGTAGAGCAGGAAGGACAGGCCGGTGCCGACGTGGTCGACCAGCCTGTTCCGGCGGACTGCCTGGGCGATTCCGAGTGGGATCGCTATCAGCAGCGACAGCACAAGCGAGCTGCCGACCAGCACGACGTCCTTCGGCAGTTGCTGGCCGAGGATCGCGTCGACGGACTGGTTCTCCTTGAAGGAATAGCCGAGATTGCCGTGCAGCAACTGCCAGAGGAAGTGCCAGTACTGAACCGGCATCGGCTGGTTCAGGCCGTAGGTGGCGATGAACTCGTGGATCTGCTGCGAGGTTGCGCGGGGCCCGATGATGGTGTGGGCCAGCGCGGGACCGGTGGCGATGAGGTTCTGCAGGATGAACGCGATGATCGTAACGCCGATGACGACGATGATCGCCTGCAGGATCCGGCGGATCAGAAAGCCGGTCACAGCTCGCCTCCTTGTCTGAGCTGGTCGTGGCCGGGCTAGCGGGCGGTCTTGCGCCTGCGGGCCGGCGGGGGACTGGCGGGCGCGGGAGCGGTGGAGCCGCGCTCGATGAGGGTGGTCTCGAGGAACAGCACCTGCGGCGCGGTCTCCTCCCCGGACAGCCGGGCGAGCAGGCGGCGGGCCGCCGCGGCGCCGATGTCGTACGCCGGCTGGGCGATGACGCTCAGCCGGGGCCGCACGATCGTGGTCCACTCCAGGTCGTCGAACCCGAGCAGCGAGATCTGGCCGGGGAAGTCCAGGCCGCTGGCCTGGATCGCCTCGAACGCGCCAAGGGAGAAGATGTTGTCGACGGTCAGCAGGGCGGTGGGGCGGTCCGGCCTGGCGAGCAACTCGGCCACGGCCGCGCGGGCGTCCTCCCTGGTATACGCGGCGGCGATGCCGATCAGGCTCGGGTCGACGGGCACGCCCGCGTTGCGCAACGCGGCGAGGTAGCCGACGCTGCGGGCGGCGCTGGTCGAGGCATGGGTGGGATCGAGCGCGACCTCCTCGACCCGCGCCACCGGCCGCTCCCTCGGCAGTTCGCTGGTGACCAGCCCGATCCTGCGGTGGCCGAGTTCGATCAGCCGCTCGACGCCCGCCCGGGCGGCCCGGACGTTGTCGACGAGCACCGCGTCGGCGGGCACGCCGCGCACCGACCGGTCCAGCAGCACCAGCGGGGTGCCCTCGGCCAGCACGGCGTTGAGATGGGCGTTGTCCTGGTACTGGGTGGGGGCGACCAGCAGTCCGTCCACCCGGTGCTCCTGCAGCACCCGGACGGTGCGCCGCTCAAGCTCGGGGTTCTCCTGGCTGTTGGCGATGACCACCTCGTAGCCCGCCGCCCGGGCGACGTCCAGGATCCCGCGCATGGTGCCGGCGAAGAACGGGTTCTCCAGGTCGGCGCTGACGAATCCGAGCGTGTTAGTCCGGCCGGTGACCATGCTCCTGGCCACCAGGTTGGGCGTATAGCCGAGTTTCCTGGCGGCCGCCCAGACCCGGTCCCTGGTGGATTCCTTGACCGGGCCGTACCCGCCGAGCGCGCGGGCCGCGGTAGCCCGGGCGACACCGGCCTCCGCGGCGATGTCGCCCAGGGTCGGCCGTCCGGGCGGAGGCTCTGAGCGCGATCTCATAGCGGAGACGGTACCGGGCGATCTCATCTCGCGCTAGGGCCGACCCGCAGAATCACGCCAAGATCCCTACCTGGGGCGCTAACCATCCGGAAGTGCGCCGGATACTCGGAAATCATCTGACAGTCGGAGGCTTGACTCTGAACAGGAACACATGAGAGCGTTCTCACAACTTGCGCTCCCAATCGGGGCGAAGCTAACCCAGGCCGGTGCACTGTAGGAGGTTGCCGTGGGTGGCTTGAAAATCCTGAAAGCCCCGCTAGTCGCGGTCGTTGCCGCGCTGGCGCTGGTTGTGGCTGCCTGTTCGGGCAGCCCGTCATCGTCGGGCGGCAGTTCGTCCGGCTCATCCGGCAACGGCGGCACCGTGACGGTCGCCTACCTGCCGGGCACCCAGCCGGTCGACATCTTCCCGCTGTTCCCCGCGGCCGATGACACCACGCAGGAGATCTTCTGGTTCATCGAGCAGTTCTGGCGCCCGCTGTACTGGTTCGGGAACAACGGTTCGCTGTCCTACAACCCGGCGCTGTCGCTCGCCGAGGCGCCGGTCTTCAGCAACCACAACAAGACCGTCACGATCACGCTGAAGAACTGGAAGTGGTCGGACGGCAAGCCGATCACGACGACCGACGTGCGCTTCTTCCTGAACCTGCTGGCCGCGAACAAGACGCAGTACGCGAACTACGTCCCCGGCTATATCCCGGACAACATCGCGAGCGTCAGCTACTCCAGCACCCGCACCTTCTCGATCACCTTCAAGCAGGCATACAGCTCGAACTGGCTGTTCCTGAACCAGCTCTCGCTGCTGTTCGCGCTGCCGCAGCATGCCTGGGACAAGACCTCGGTCGGCGGCAAGATCGGCAACTACGACGAGACCACCGCCGGCGCCAAGGCGGTGTTCAACTTCCTCAGCGGCCAGGCGAAGAACCTGACGACCTACGCCAGCAATCCGCTGTGGCAGGTGGTGGACGGCCCGTTCCGGCTCTCCAGCTACCAGCCGAACAGCGAAGTGACCATGGTGCCCAACAAGAACTACTCGGGCCCGATCAAGCCGAAGATCGCGAAGATCCAGTTCCTGGAGTTCACCAGCGACGCGGCCGAGTACAACCAGTTGCTGTCCGGCAACATCGACTACGGCTATGTGCCGTTCAACGACGTCCCGTCGGAAGGACGGCTGAAGAGCCAGGGCTACTCGATCGTGCCGTGGTCCCAGGCCGGCATGAACTACGCCACCTACAACTACACCAACCCGACCACCGGCCCGCTGTTCAAGCAGCTGTACATCCGGCAGGCGATCCAGCACACGGTGAACCAGCCGCAGATGATCACGGCCGCGCTCTATGGCGCCGGGGTGCCGACCTACGGTGCCGTGCCGGCCTACAAGCCTGCCGAGTCCGTCAACGGGGTGCAGCTGGCTGATCCGGCCGCGCAGCAGAACGCCTACCCCTACAACGTCGGCGCGGCGATCTCGCTGCTGAAGAGCCATGGCTGGGCGGTGCACCCCGGCGGCACCGACACCTGCGCCCGGCCAGGCACCGGACCGAACCAGTGCGGCGCGGGCATCAAGGCCGGCCAGCCGCTCGCCTTCAAGTTCCAGTACCCGACCGGCGTGATCCAGGACAGCGTCGAGGCGCAGTTGCTGACCAGCGGCGCGGCCAAGGCCGGCATTGCCATCGCCGACGCGCCGGTGCCGCTCTCGGTGACCTTCGCGGACACGGTGTGCACCCCGGGCACCGCGTGCACCTGGAGCGCCGACTACTACTACCTCGGCGGCTGGCAGTACGGCGTGCCGATCAACTACCCGATCGGAACGCTGATCTTCGGCTGCGGCGGTACCTACATCGGCGGCTACTGCTCGCCGGCGCTGGACAAGCTCATGCAGAGCGCCGAGAAGTCGCAGAGCGTCCAGGCGCTGTACCCCTACGAGCAGTACCTGAACAAGAACGTGCCGGTGCTGTGGCTGCCGCTGCAGCCCTACCAGTTCTCGGCGATCAAGACCTCCCTGCACGGGACCACGCCGCAGAACGTCGGCTACTGGATCAACCCGGAGAACTGGTCGATGTCCGGCTGACCGCTCCCTGACCTCTCCGGCCCGGGACCCAGAACCAGCCCGGGCCGGAGAGCCGGGCGGCGACCCGCCGCCCGGCATCCACCTGGCACGAGAAGGAGATCTAACCAATGACTAGCACGGCAGCGCCGGTCAAGCCGCTTCCGGCGGACATGGCGGCGACCATCACCTGGGCCGTGGACCAGCGCGAGCGGGTACAGTCGGTCGCCCGGCGGGCGGTCGAGGCTGGGATGAAGAATGTCTGGTTCGTCGGCTCCGGCGGCTCCCTGTTCGCCAGTTCACCGGTCGGCTACCTGCTCGCCCAGCGGGCGACGTCCTTCGGCGCGTTCCGGATGAGCGCGAACGAGTTCAACCACATCCGTCCGGTGCAGGTCGGTCCGGACTCGCTGGTGGTCGTCGGCTCACACAGCGGCAAGACCCCGGAGACCCTGGAGGCGATCGAGACCGCGCGCTCCCTGGGCGTGCGCACGATCGTCGGCATCGGTCGCCCGGACGACAGCCCGCTGGCCCAGGGCGTGGACGAGATGTTCGCCTACGGCAGTAAGGAAACGGTGTGGGAGCCGAAGCAGATCCTGCTGGCGCACCTCGCACACGGCCTGCTCACGGCCGCGGGAGATGAGACCGAGCAGGAGCGGGAGGCCGCAGCGGCGTCCTACGCGGTCCTGCCCGCCGTCATCCCGGCGGCCCTGACCAGCCAGGACGAGGCCCTGGCCGCGATGGCCGCCAGGCTCGCTGACCAGCCGATCATCTACGTGCTCGGCTCGGGCCCGAACGAGGATGTGGCCCGCTGCCTGTCCATGTGTTATCTGCAGGAGATGCAGTGGCTGCACTCGGCCGCCTACAACGCCGGCGAGTTCTTCCACGGCGCGTTCGAGATGGTGACCGAGAACACCCCGGTCATCCTCTTCCTCGGCCGGGACGCCACCAGGCCGGTGGCCGAGCGAGCCTCGCGGTTCCTGGACAAGTACACCAAGGCCGCCTACCGGATCGACTCCGCTAGCCTCGACATGCCCGGAGTCAGCGAGCACATGTTCCCGGAAATCGACCCGATCGTGCTTGGATCTACCGTGACTCGCATCGCCCAGCACTTCGAGGCCGTTACCGGGCACTCGCTGGAGATCCGCCGCTACATGTTCAAGGTTGAGTATTGAACCGCTTGGCCACGGTAGGCGACAACGTCGTCGACATCTATCCGGCGCTCGGCCGCGCGTTTCCCGGTGGCAACACCGTGAACGTCGCGGTCGCGGCCCGGCGGAGCGGCGCGCAGGCAGCCTATATCGGCGCGGTAGGCGCTGGCCCGGACGGCGCGGTCGTCCGGGCGGCGCTGGCCGCCGAGCAGGTCGAGACCACCCGGATGCGGGTCATCGACGGGCCCAACGCGTACTCGACGATCGATCTCGTCGACGGCGACCGGGTGTTCGGCCGGCATGATCTGGGCGTCTCGGTGTTCCGGCTGGAGCAGGCCGACCTGGCCTACCTGAGCCAGTTCTGGTGCGTGCACACCGGGGACACCAGCTCGACCGAGGACCAGCTAGCGGACCTGGCGGCAGTGGCCAGGGTGTCGTTCGACTTCTCCGACCGTCCCGCCGAGTACTACCAGCCGCTGCTGCCGCGGATCTGGTTCGCCTGCTTCTCCGGCAGTCATCTCGGCACTGCCGAGGCGGTCGACCTGGCGCACCGGTCGGCCGCCGCGGGGCCGGAATACGTCCTGGTCACCCAGGGCTCGCGGGGGGCGCTGCTGCGGACGCCGGATGGCGGCATTTGCCAGGTGCCCGCCATGGACTTCCGGCCGGTTGACACCACCGGGGCTGGCGATGCCGTGATCGGCTGCGTGCTGGCGCGGCTGATGCTCGGCGACGACCCGGAGACGGCGCTGCGGGCCAGCCAGGAACTGGCAGCGGCGCATTGCATGCAGCATGGCGCGTTCGGCTACGGCGAGCACCTGGACGACCGGTGGGCGGCGGCGATGGCCGGATGATCGCGCCGCCCGCGCGCCGTGCCGCCCGGTCGGCTGGAGGCCGGGATGCCGCGGCAGCTTGACGACGGGCGCTGCTTCGCCGCGGTGATCCTGGACATGGACGGGCTAATGCTCGACACCGAGATCATGGAGTACCGGGCCTGGCAGCGGGCCTGCGCGGATTTCGGCTGGGAGTTCAGCCGCGAGCAGCACCTGCAGCTGCTCGGGCGGAACCACCGGGACGCCGAGGCCGCGATGGCGGCGTGGTGGCGGGCCGCGCCCGCCAGCCGGGGCAGCCTCGATGAGATCCGCGACCGGGCGGCCGGCTACTTCAGGCAGGCGGAGATCACCGTGAAGGACGGCCTGCCCGAACTGCTGGCCTGGGCGGGCCGGGAGCGGGTACCGGTCGCGGTGGCCAGCTCAAGCTCGCGGGCCACGATCGCCAGCCGGCTGCGCGGCGCCGGAGTGGGTGAGCCGATCCGGATCGTCACCGGCGGCGACGAGGTCAGCCGCGGCAAGCCCGATCCGGAGATCTTCCTGCTGGCCGCCAGCCGGCTGGGCAGCGATCCGGCGGAGTGCGTGGTGCTTGAGGACTCCGACAGCGGCATCATCGGCGCCCACGCGGCCGGGATGACCCCGTTCCTGGTGCCGGACTCCTCAGTGCCGCGACCGATCCCGGCGGACGTGCTCGGCCTGGCCTACCGGGTCTGCTCCTCGCTGACCGACGTCCTCGCGGTGCTGAGCGCCGCTCCGGCCCGCTAGGCGGCGCGGGCGCTGCGGGCGGCCGGCGCCGATAATCTCAGCTCATGGCCAGAAACGATCCGGGCGGCCCCAGCCTGTTCGACGCGGCGGGCGAGGAAGCGGCCCGCGCGGTCGAGCCGCTGGCGGTCCGGATGCGGCCGCGGACCCTGGACGAGGTGCTCGGCCAGCCGCACCTGACCGGCCCGGGCTCACCGCTGCGCATTGCGGTCGACCGGGCCGCGCCGATGTCGGTGCTGCTATGGGGCCCGCCGGGGACGGGCAAGACGACGCTGGCTTACGTGCTGAGCCGGGTGACCGGGCGGCGGTTCGTGGAGATCTCCGCGGTGTCCGCGGGGGTCGCTCAGGTCCGGGCGGCGATCGAGGCGGCCCGGGGCGAGTTGGGCCGGACCGGCGCCCAGACCCTGCTGTTCGTGGACGAGGTGCACCGGTTCAATAAGGCGCAGCAGGACGCGCTGCTGCCCGCGGTGGAGAACCGGTGGGTCTCGTTCGTCGGCGCCACCACGGAGAACCCGTCGTTCTCGGTGGTCGCGCCGCTGCTGTCCCGGTCGCTGCTGCTGACCCTGCGCTCGCTGGACGAGGCGCAGATGCGCGCGCTGATCGAACGGGCGATCACCGACGAGCGCGGCCTGAACGGCGCGGTGACGATCGCCGACGAGGCGGTGGTGCACCTGGTCAGGCTGGCTGGCGGCGATGCCCGGCGGGCGCTGACCTACCTGGAGGCCGCCGCGCTCGGGCTGCCGTCCGGCGGCGTGATCGACGCGGCGGTGCTTGAGCGGGCCGTGGACCGGGCCGCGGTCCGCTACGACCGGGCCGGCGATCAGCACTACGACGTGATCAGCGCCTTCATCAAGAGCATCAGGGGCAGCGACGTGGACGCCGCGCTGCACTACCTGGCGCTGATGATCGAGGCGGGGGAGGACCCGCGGTTCATCGCCCGGCGGATCGTCGTGCACGCCAGCGAGGACGTCGGGATGGCCGACCCGTCCGCGCTGCCGGTCGCGGTGGCCGCCGCGCAGGCGGTCGAGTTCGTCGGCCTGCCCGAGGCCAGGATCAACCTGGCCCAGGCCGTGATCCATCTGGCCCTGGCGCCGAAGTCCAACTCGGTGATCGCGGCGATCGGGGCGGCGGCCGACGACGTGCGATCTGGCCGGACCGGCCCGGTGCCGGCCCATCTGCGGGACGCCAGCTATCCGGGCGCGCAGCGACTCGGGCATGGCAAGGGCTACCTGTACCCGCATGACTACCCGGAAGGAATCGTCCGGCAGGCGTACGCGCCGGAGGCGGCGGCCGGGCGGCGGTACTACCAGCCATCCAGGCACGGCGCGGAAGCGAGGTACGCGGACCGGGCCGAGCGGATCAGGGCCGTGCTGGACGGCGACACGGCCGGGGACGGCGGAAGTTCGCCCCCGGGCAGCTAACGGGTCTGACCGGGCGGGCCGCCTCGGCGCCGGGCAAGCGATATTGTCTCCGCAGTGGCGTCGCCCGCGCGCCCCTTGACGCGCCGGGCGGCCGTGCCGGGGCGCGCGCCAAGCGCAGGCGCGGTGCGGCCGTGTGCAGGGGGCCGGGCCCGGGGATCGGCAGGCATCCGAGCGGGAGGTGAGTGGCGGCGATGAACGCCGGAGCACTGGCAGCGCTGATCGCGGCCGGCTTCTTCGCCGTGGCCATGTGCGCTGCCGTGATCGTCATGATCAAGCTGGCCGGGCTGATCTCCGCCGCGACCGCCATGGTCAACGACTACCGGGGCGGTGCCGACGAGGTGCTGCGCCGGGCCAGCGCCGCTGTGGATCTGGCCGACCAGCAGCTTGCCAGGACCGGTGCGGTGACCGAGAGCGCGGAGCAGGTCGCCGCCAGCATGACGGAGCTATCCGACCAGGTCACCGCGGTAGCGGGCACGGCACGGCTGATCGCTGTCGGGCTTGGTGGCCCGGTGCTGCGACTCGCGGCTGCGGGCCATGGGGTCCGGCGCGCGCTGGCGCTGCGCCGATCCGGGCAGGTGGCCGAACTACCGGGCCGGGAGGGGCGATGATCCGGCGCGGCTTCTGGCTCGCGGCCGGCGCGTTTCTCGGCGTGACCGGCTACCGGCGGCTGGCCAGAGCGGCCAGGTCGGTGACCCCGGGCCGGACCCTCGCGCCGGACGGGCAGCGCCAGGTGGCCGGGTCCGCGGGCCGGGATGCCGCGGTGGCGTGGGAGCAATCGCTCGCCGTGCGTGCCGCGGTGGCCATCGGCCGGGACGCCGGCGCCTTCGTCCGCGACGTCCGGATCGGCATGGCTGAATATATGGATCGGCATTCCGGCCGGTCAGGCAATACCCTCGTAACTCAGCGGGCGCGCGCCAGCGTGACCGGACCCGGTAGCGACAACAGTAAGGATGGCCGGTGATGGAGTCGGCAGAGATCGTTCGCCGTTTCCTCGACTACTTCTCTCAGCGCGGGCACACGGTGGTCCCGTCCGCCAGCCTGGTCGCCGAGGATCCCACCTTGCTGCTCGTGAACGCCGGCATGGTCCCGTTCAAGCCGTACTTCCTCGGTCAGGCCGTACCGCCCTGGCCGCGCGCCACCACCGCCCAGAAGGTGATCCGGACCCCGGACATCGAGGAGGTCGGCAAGACCACCAGGCACGCCACCTTCTTCCAGATGCTCGGCAACTTCTCCTTCGGCGACTACTTCAAGGAGACCGCGATCCCGCTGGCCTGGGAACTGCTCACCAGGCCGGAGTCCGACGGCGGATTCGGCTTCCCGGAGAGCAGGCTGTGGGCCACCGTGTACACCGGCGACGACGAGGCGCACTCGATCTGGCGGAACGCGGTCGGCCTGCCCGAGGAGCGGATCCAGCGGCGCGGCCTGGCAGACAACTACTGGCACATGGGCGTGCCCGGCCCGGGCGGGCCGTGCTCGGAGATCTACTACGACCGCGGCCCGGAATACGGCAGGGACGGCGGCCCGGTGGCCGACGAGGACCGGTACCTGGAGGTGTGGAACCTGGTCTTCATGCAGTACCAGCTCAGCGCGGTCCGCAGCAAGGTGGACTTCGACGTGGCCGGCGAACTGCCGTCCAGGAACATCGACACCGGCATGGGCCTGGAGCGGATGGCGATCATCCTGCAGGGCGTCGACAACATCTACGAGGTCGACACCATGTGGAAGGTGCTCGACCGGGCCGCGGAGATGACCGAGCAGAAGTACGGCAGGGACAGCCGGTCCGACGTCGCGCTCCGGGTGGTGGCCGATCACGTCCGGGCCGCGCTGATGCTGGTGGCCGACGGCGTCATCCCGTCCAACGAGGGCCGCGGCTACGTGCTGCGCCGGATCGTCCGTCGCAGCGTGCGGAACATGCGGCTGCTGGCCGGGGCGCAGCGCGGCGGCGAGGGCGGCCGGGCCGGTCACGGCGACCGCTACCTGCACGAGCTGACGGCGGCGGCGATCGAGGCCCTCGGCGAGCAGTATCCGGACCTGAAGCGGGACGCGCCGAACATCCACACCGTGCTTGACGCGGAGGAGGCGGCCTTCGCGTCGACGCTGCGGACCGGTACCGCGATCTTCGAGGCCGCGGCGGAGGAGACCACCCGCCGCGGCGAGCGGTCGATCAGCGGCGCCGAGGCGTTCCAGTTGCACGACACCTACGGCTTCCCGATCGACCTGACCCTGGAGATGGCGTCCGAGCAGGGCCTGACCGTGGACGAGCCGGAGTTCCGGCGGCTGATGGCGCAGCAGCGGCAGCGGGCCAAGGAGGACGCGGCGGCGAAGAAGACCGGGAACGCGGACATCTCCGTGTTCGCGCAGTTCCTGGAGCGCTCCGGGAAGGTGGTCTTCACCGGATACGACGAGATCGCCTCGGACGCCACGGTGATCGGCCTGCTGGCCGGCGGGGTCTCGGTCCCTGCCGCCGGGGCCGGCACCGAGGTCGACGTGGTGCTGGATCGCACCCCGTTCTACGCCGAGGGCGGCGGGCAGCTTGCCGACGCCGGCCGGATGCGCTCGGTCGGCAGCGGCGAGGGCGACGGCGCGGCGATCGACGTGCTGGACGTCCAGGCGCCGGTGCCCGGCCTGGTGGTGCACCGGTGCCGGGTCACGGCGGGCGAGATCGCGGTCGGCGACATGGTGCTGGCGGAGATCGACGTCGAGCGCCGCCGCGCGATCTCCCGCTCGCACACCGCGACGCACCTGGTGCACCGGGCGTTCCGCGGCGCGCTCGGCGAGTCCGCGGCCCAGGCCGGGTCGGAGAACTCGCCGGGGCGGTTCCGGTTCGACTTCACCGCGATCGGGGCGGTGCCGCAGGCGGTGCTGACCGATGTCGAGGACGAGGTCAACGAGGTGCTGATCAACGACCTGGACGTGCGCGCGTTCCACACCTCGATCAGCGAGGCGCGGGCGATGGGCGCGCTCGCCCTGTTCGGCGAGAAATACGGCGAGCAGGTCCGCGTGGTCGAGGTCGGCGACTACTCCCGCGAGCTATGCGGCGGGACCCACGTGGCCAGGTCGGGCCAGCTTGGCCTGGTGAAGCTGCTCGGCGAGTCCTCGATCGGGTCCGGCGTGCGCAGGGTCGAGGCGCTGGTCGGGATCGACGCGTTCCGGTTCCTGGCGACCGAGTCCACGCTGGTCAGCCAGCTAACCGAGCAGTTCAAGGCGCCCCGCGCCGAGCTAGCGGACCGGATCTCGCAGGTCGTGACCAAGCTGCGGGACGCCGAGCGGGACCTGGAGCGGATGCGCGCCGCGCAGCTTGCCGACGTGGCAGCGGGCCTGGCCGAGCGGGCGGCCGACGTGCGCGGGATCGCGTTCGTCGCGCACCGCGCGCCGGACGGCACCCCGGTGGACGCGATCCGCAAGCTGGCGCTGGACGTGCGCGACCAGATCCCGGCGGACCGGCCCGCGATCGTGGTGACGGCCGGCCTGCCGGCCGACCGCCCGGCGGTCGTGGTGGCGGTGAACGCCGCGGCCCGGTCCCGCGGCCTGGCGGCCGGGACGCTGATCGGCACGGCCACCAGGGTGCTCGGCGGGCGCGGCGGCGGCCGGGACGACATCGCCCAGGGCGGCGGCGCCGCACTCGGCGCGGAGACGGCCCGGGCAGTGGCGGACGCCTTTGATGCGGTTAGGACTGATATTGACCGCATCGGTGCCTGAGGTAGCGTACGGTGAGACCGTGCCGCAGCCGTCTCGTGTCAGATCCGAGACCCAAGACCCGGAGAGCCGGGCCTTGAGGTCTGGCGTGCGCCTTGCCATCGACGTTGGCTCGGTGCGGATCGGCGTGGCTCGCAGCGACCCGGCCGGGGTGCTCGCGAGCCCGCTAGTCACCGTGCCGCGAGGCGGCGGCGACCTCGCCGCGATCGCTCGACTGGCGCGCGAGCACGCCGTGCTCGAGGTAGTTGTCGGCCTGCCGACTAGTTTGTCCGGCGCGGCTGGTGCGGCCGCCACCGGCGCCCGCGCGTTCGCGGCGGAACTTGCCCCCCTTGTCGCCCCCATCGCGGTCAGGCTCGTCGACGAGCGGTTTACGACCGTGATCGCTCATGCCGCCCTCCGTTCGGGCGGAAAGAACTCCAGGCAGCGACGGACCGTGGTTGATCAGGCCGCCGCTGCCCTGCTTCTCCAGGGAGCGCTCGATCGTGAGCGCGTGACAGGCGACCCGGCCGGCGAACTCGTCGGCGCGGTGCAGGGCGGTGCTTGATGACAACTGGCAGTGACGACTGGACGGCCACTGGCCACCGTTACCCGGACGACGACCGGTACGGCGACCCGGCCGAGCGGGGCCGGCCGGACGGCTATGGCGAACCCGGGCCCGCCGGCCCCGGATCGTGGCCCGCCGAGCTAGAGCGCGGCTACGACGGCAATGCCTGGCCCGCGGTCTCCGACTGGCCGACCGTCGTCGGTCAGGATGACGGCACGCCCTACCCGCGCGGCGCGGCGCGGCCGGGCGATCCGTCCGGATACGACGGGTACGGCGATGGCGGCCGGTCCGGCTACGACGGCTACCCGGGCGATGCCGGTTACCGGTACCCGGACGACCAGCGCTACGGCGAGTCCCCGTACCCCGGCTACGGCACCTCGTCGCAGCCCGGCTACGAACCCGGCGGGTACGGCGCGGCGGATGGCCGCGGGCCTGGTGGTTACGGACCCGGCTCCTACAGCGGTAACGGTTCCGCGCGGGCGGATTCCGGCGCCGCGGGTGGCTCTGGTGACTGGGCCGACACCGGGTCGTTCGGCCGGGATGACACCGGCTCGTTCGGCTGGTCCGGCGGCTATGACGCAAGGTCGGACGGGAACGGGTCGGCCGGGCCGGGCTACGGTCAGGCTGGTGGCTACGACGGCTATGGCCATTCCGATGGCTATGACCGCTATGACCATGCTGACGGCTATGACCATGCTGACGGCTATGACCGGCGGAACGGGTACGACGCGGCGCCGGCCGCTGACTGGCAGTCCGCCGGAACGCCCTCGGCGCGCTGGGCGGACCTGGCCGAGGACGACCACGAGGCTGCGGGCCGTACTCGCACCGCCGAGCCTCCGGGGTACGGGTCCTGGCGCGACGACGAGGACGACGACGACTGGGACGACGACGAGAACGCCGGGCACGACGACTGGGACGACGACGAGGACGGCGGCGGCGGCGGTGGCCTGCTGTCCAGGTTCGGCCGCGGCGGCGGCGGTGACGACGACGGCGGTGTCGATGGTGGCGGTCGCCGCCGGCGACGGCGCACGCTCCGGCGCAGAATCACGATGATCGCGGTGTTCCTGGCCGTGCCGTTGCTGGCCGGGGTCGCGATCAGCGCGGGATATGAGTCGGTGCACAACTGGTTCACCAACCGATACGGGGACTACGCCGGGTCTGGCCACGGCAATGTCACGGTGGTAGTGCCGCCTGGCGCCTCGCTGATGTCGCTCGGCCCGGCACTGCTCGCCGACCAGGTGATCGAGGCGGTCCGGCCGTTCGACGCCGCGGCGAACGCGGCGGCGAACGCCAGCGCGCTGCAACCGGGCACCTACCAGCTGCACTACCACATGAACGCGGCGCTAGCGATCAGCCTGCTGCTCAGCGGCAAGACCAGGGTGTCCAACGCGGTCACGATCCCGGAGGGCCTGCGGGCCAGCCAGATCGCCGCCGTGCTGGCTAAGAAGACCGGCTATCCGGTCAGCGACTTCATGAAGATCATCAACCACCCGCCGGCCGCGCTCGGCCTGCCGGCCTACGCCGGCGGCAAGGTCGAGGGCTACCTGTTCCCGGACACCTACTCGCTGCAGCCCAAGGAGAAGCCGCTGCAGATCCTGCAGACGATGGTGGCCGAGTTCAAGCAGAAGGTGGCCGGACTGCACCTGGCCGCGCAGGCCCGGGCGGTGAACCTCACGCCGGCTCAGGTGATCACGATCGCCAGCCTGGTCCAGGCCGAGGGCAACGGCGCGGACTTCGGTCAGATCTCCCGGGTGATCGACAACCGGCTGAACCAGGGCATGAAGCTGGGCTTCGACAGCACGGTCTTCTACGCGCTGGGCACCTACGGGACATCGGCGACCATCAAGCAGACGCAGTACAACTCCCCGTACAACACCTATCTGCACACCGGCCTGCCGCCGGGTGCGATCGACAGCCCGGGCCTGGCCGCGATCCAGGCCGCGCTGCACCCGCCGCACGGGCCGTGGCTGTACTTCATCACGGTGAACCTCAAGACCGGTCTGACCAAGTTCACCGCGAGCTACACGCAGTTCCAGCAGTGGCAGGCGCAGGCCCAGGGCTGAGGCAGGCCGATCGGCGCAGCGTCCGGGCCGCGGTGCTCGGGTCGCCGATCGGCCACTCGCTCTCGCCGGTGCTGCACCGGGCCGCCTATGCGGCGCTCGGCCTGACCTGGTGGCACTACGACGCGATCGAATGCGACGAGGCCGGTCTGCCCGGGTTGCTTGACCGGTGCGGGCCGGACTGGGCCGGGCTGTCGCTGACGATGCCGCTGAAGCGGGCCGTGCTGCCGCTGCTCGACCGGATCGATCCGCTGGTGACGGCCGTGGGCGGGGCGAACACGGTGCTGTTCGCCGCCGCCCAGCGACTGGGCTACAACACCGACGTGCCCGGCATGGTGCGGGCCCTCGCCGAGCACGGTGTCGGCGGCGAGCACCGGAGCGGTCCGGCGCTGGTGCTTGGCGGCGGCGCGACCGCGTGCGCGGCCCTGGCGGCGCTGCGCGACCTGGGGGAGCGCTCGGCGACCGTGGCGGTCCGTGATCCCGGCCGGGCCGGGTCGTTGCTCGCCGCCGCGGACCGGATCGGCATCGACGCCGTGCTGGTGCCGTTCGACGCGGCGGATCCGGGGTCGGCGCGGCTGCTGCTGTCCACCGTGCCGGCCGGCGCGGCGGACGCGGTGGCGGCCAGGCTGGCGAGTCTGGGCACGCCGCCCGCGGTGGTCTTCGACGTGGTCTACGCGCCCTGGCCGACCGGACTGGCCCGCGCGGCGCGCACCGCCGGGGCCGTGGTCGTGGGCGGTTTCGACCTGTTGCTGCACCAGGCCGGGCTCCAGGTGGAGTTGATGACCGGCCGTCCGGCGCCGGTCGAGACGATGCGCGCGGCTGGCCAGGCCGAGCTAGCCCGGCGGGCGGGCGGTGCTGGTCACCCGGATGCGCTAGTCTTAGCGGAGAACTGAACGCCCGGCGTCCGCGCCGGGTCGCAAGCGGAGGACCACCTCGGCCACCTCCCACCTAGCCGGTCAGGCCACGCGCGAGCGGGGTCCGGTCGGCGGGTACCGAAGCCACCGGTCGGCGACCGGTGGCGGATCAGCGGGCATAAGTGTCCGCGGGTCCTGGCCGGACGTGTCGGCGGTGCGCCCTGGGGCGGGCCGCGGACGCGTCGCGTGGCTTTGACGGCGCGGCCCATCGGGTCGTGCCGGATGGTCGCGCTACGGTGGCCCCGCATGCATATCGTGCGGGGCCTTTTGCGTTCCGCGCGGGAACGCGGGATCCGGCCGGGAGGAGCCAGGCCGGGACGGATGGGCAAGCGGGAGGCCACATCAGCACTGAACCTCGAATCAATGACCGTATCCGGGTGCCGGAGGTGCGGCTTGTCGGCCCGGCCGGCGAGCAGGTCGGGATCGTCTCGATCAACGACGCGCTGCGGCTTGCCCAGGAATCGGATCTGGACCTCGTCGAGGTCGCGCCGACGGCGCGTCCCCCGGTCTGCAAGCTCATGGACTATGGCAAGTTCAAGTACGAGTCCGCGCTGAAGGCCAGGGAGTCGCGCAAGAACCAGGCGCAGACGGTCATCAAGGAGATCAAGATCCGGCCGAAGATCGACCCGCACGACTACGGCACCAAGAAGGGCCACGTCGAGCGGTTCCTGAAGCAGGGCGACAAGGTGAAGGTGACGATCATGTTCCGCGGTCGCGAGCAGTCGCGGCCCGAACTCGGCTACAAGCTGCTCCAGCAGCTTGCCGGGGACGTGGAGGAACTCGGTTTCGTCGAAGCCCAGCCCAAGCAGGACGGCCGGAACATGATCATGGTGATCGGGCCGCACCGGAAGAACGTGGAGGCCAGGTCGGCTTCCCGGCCGACCGAGCGGGTCAGGTCCCGCTCGACGGGTCCGGCGCCCGCCGACCGAGACACCGAGCAGGCGGCCGAGGAGGTCGTCGAGGAGGCGGTCGAGCAGGTCGTCGAGGAGGCGGTCGAGCAGGTCGTCGAGCAGGTCGTCGAGCAGGCAGAGGAAGCCGCACCCGCGCGTCCGGTGGCCAGTCCGGCTCCGGCGTCCGCCTCGGCTGCCGCCGCGACGCGGTCCGCGGCCCCGCGGCCGGATTCCGCCCCGGCGGAGCGGTCGGCGCAGCAGCGGTCGGCGGCGCCAGCGGAGCCGGAGACGGACGACTCGGCCGAGTCGTCCGCGCCGAAGCCCGCTGCGCCGAAGCCTGCCGCGCCTCGCCCCGCGGCGGCGCCCAGGCCGTCCGCGCCGAAGCCCGCTGCGCCTCGACCGGCCACGCCTCGCCCCGCGGCGGCGCCCAAGCCGGCCCCGCCGAAGTCCGGCGCACCTCGCCCGGTGGCGCCTAAGCCGGCCCCGCCACGGTCGGGCGCGCCGCGGCCGGTGCCGACCCCGCGGCCGCGGTCGTCGGACCAGTCCGGCGAGGGAGCGGATTCCGGCAGCTAGCCGCTCGGCAGAGCGGGCAGGACGTGCCCGGGCCGGCCTGGCCGGCTGCGGGTTAGCAAAGACGCGTGCCCAGGCACGCCTGGAACGAGGGATGCGGCGACATGCCGAAGATGAAGACGCACAGCAGTTCCAAGAAGCGGTTCCGGCTTTCCGGTACCGGCAAGGTGATGCGCCGCCGGGCGAACCGCCAGCACTACTTCGAGCACAAGCCGACCACCCGGACGCGGCGGCTGGCGAACGAGGTTGAGATGGCGCCCGCCGACGCGAAGAAGATCAAGAGACTGCTGGGCAAGTGACCTGGCCCGCCGCATAGGGAGTCGATGAGATGGCACGGGTAAAGCGGGCGGTCAATGCCCAGAAGAAGCGCAGGGTTGTCCTCGAGCGGGCCAGCGGCTACCGCGGTCAGCGGTCGCGGTTGTACCGCAAGGCCAAGGAACAGACGCTGCACTCGATGACGTACGCCTACCGCGACCGCAAGGATCGCAAGGGGGCGTTCCGCCGGCTGTGGATCCAGCGGATCAACGCGGCCGCGCGGGCGGAGGGCATCACCTATAACCGGTTCGTCCAGGGACTGAAGCTGGCCGGGGTTGAGGTCGACCGGCGGATGCTCGCCGACATGGCGGTGGCCGATCCGGCGGCGTTCAGCGCGCTGGTCGAGGTCGCGCGCAAGGCACTGCCCGCCGACGTGGACGCGCCGCGCCCGGCCGCCGCGTAGCACGTGGCCAGGTCCGGCCGGGAGTGGCAGCCGGCGACGCCGGCCAGCCCCGGCCGGATCCGGGCCGCCAGGCAACTGGCCAAGCGGGCGCTCCGGGAGCGGTCGCGCCAGTTCCTGGCCGAGGGTCCGCAGGCGGTCCGTGAGGCACTGGCCGGGGTGACGCCATCGGCTGCCCTGCCCGGCGGGTCGGCGCCGGGAGACCGGCCCGGATCGGCCGGATCCAGCCTGATCAGGGAGCTTTTCGTTACCGCTCAGGCCCGGGCCAGGCATCTCGACCTGGTCGACGCCGTGCGGCGGACCGGGGCTCCGGTGCACGAGGTCAGCGGCGAGGTCATGGCCGACCTGGCCCAGACGGTGACCCCGCAGGGGTTGCTCGCGGTCTGCCCGTACCTGGACGTGCCGCTGCCTGACCTGATCGCGGCCGGACCCCGACTGATCGTGGTGCTGGCCAACATCCGTGACCCAGGTAACGCCGGGACCGTGCTGCGATCCGCGGACGCGGCCGGCGCCGGCGGTGTGATCTTCGCCGGGGCCTCGGTCGATCCGTACAACAGCAAGTGCGTCCGGTCCTCGGCCGGCTCGCTGTTTCACCTTCCCGTGGTGACCGGGGTACCGGTCGCCGAGGCGGTCGCGGCGCTCCGCGCGGCTGGCCTGGTCGTGCTCGCGGCCGACGGCAGCGGCCCGGCGGGCCTGGACGACCTGGCCGACGATGGCTCGCTGCGGCGGCCGACGGCGTGGCTGTTCGGCAACGAGGCCTGGGGACTACCCGCCGACCTGGTCGGCCTGGCCGACACGGCGGTGGCGGTCCCGATCTACGGCCGGGCCGAGAGCCTGAACCTGGCCGCGGCGGCCGCGGTCTGCCTGTACGCGTCGGCCCGTGCTCAGCGCCGGGAACCGGACCGGGCGGGCGCCCGCGAACCCGGGGACAGACAGCACGGGAGCAGTCAATTCGGACTACTTCCCGACCGGTCCGGGGTGTCACCTAGTACCACGGACCCGCTAGGCTCTAGTCACGTTGCGTCATGATCGGCGACGTGGGTCGGCAGGAGCGGGTCATGGCCTGGATCGTGGCGCGGCGCGGTGGCCGCTGGTTAACCCCCGGACTCGCGGCCGCGGTGAGTGATGCGCCGGGGCGGCGACTGGGTCGAAGGCGACAGTCCGAGTGAACCGGTTGATGTCTGCGCAGGCCACGGCCGCGGCGAGCGGTACGACCGCGCCGCGTGCCGCGGTGACGGGCGCCGACCGAGGGCCGCTGGACGTCGATGAACTCCCGGACGGACTGGTGGTGGCCGACCACGCCGGTACGGTCGTGATCTTCAACCGGGTCGCCGAGCGGCTCACCGGAATCCGCGCCGCCGACGCGCTCGGCCAGGATCTGCGTTCCGCCCTGCCGCTCTCCGACGGCGAGGGCCGGTGCTGGTGGCAGCAGTCCCGCCCGTATGACGGCCTGGCGATCCGGACCAGGCACCCCGAGCGCTCGCTTTACCTGCCCGACGGCACCGAACTCCTGGTCAGCATCGGCTATGTGCGCGCGCCGCGCGGCCGCGGCCCGCGGGTCGGCTGGCAGCACGAGGCAGGCGCGGTCCGCAAGCTGACCATCACCCTGCGCGGCGCCGAGCAGCGGGTGCGGCTCGAGCGGGCCAGGGCCGACCTGGTCTCCACCGTGGCACACGAGCTTCGCTCGCCGCTGACCAGCGTGAAGGGCTTCACCGCGACCCTGCTGGCCAAGTGGCCGAGGTTCACCGACGACCAGAAGCGGATCATGCTGGAGACGGTCAATGCCGACGCGGACCGGGTCACCAGGCTGATCACCGAACTGCTCGATGTCTCCAGGATCGAGTCCGGCCGGATCCAGCTCAACCGGGAGCTTGTGAATGTCCCGGCCCGGGCGGCCAAGATCGTGGCCGGCCGGGTAGCGGCGGGCGAGCCGGAGCACCGGTTCCGGGTCGAGGTCGCCGGCCCGCTGCCGGAGACCTGGCTGGACGCCGACAAGGTCGACCAGATCCTGGCCAACCTTATTGAGAACGGCATCCGGCACGGTGCTGGTACGGTTACTACCGTGATCTCTCCGGCGCTGGTTCGCGGCGGGCCCGGTGTCGCGGTTGCGGTCCGCGATCAGGGTCCGGGCATCGCGCCCGAGTTCGCGCCGCGGGTGTTCCGCCAGTTCTGGCGTGCCAAGCGACGGGGCGGCGCCGGGCTCGGCCTGTTCATCGTGAAGGGCCTGGTCGAGGCGCACGGTGGCGAGATCTCGGTGGCGCAGGCGCCCGGGGGCGGTGCGGAGTTCCGATTTACCATGCCCGCTGGCGTGCCAGATCACTGCTGAGCTAGATCTGCGCTAACCGGCGGGCCTCCCTGGTAGTCACCTGCCGTCGTCCGCTGCCGGCCGGGCCGCCGGCCCGGGCGAGGACCGATCGGCAGAACACGGACCCGCACGACACGGACCTGCAGAACACAGACCTGCAGAACACAGACCTCGTATGTGTTGGTGACATCTAGGAGAACGGGACCGATGTCCGCACCGAATAATTCCTACGACCCGGTCCGGGTCGCCGCGCTGGCCCCGGACGAGGTCGACCGGATGACCGCCGAGGCGCTGGCGGCGATCGCCGCGGCGGCCGACTTCGATGAGCTCAAACAGGCCCGGCTGGCTCATCAGGGCGGCCGGGCGCCGATCACGCTGGCCAGCGCCGAGATCGGCGCGCTGCCGCCGGAGGCCAGGGCCGAGGCGGGCCGCCGGATCAGCGCCGCGAAGCGGGCCATCGCCGAGGCGCTCACCGCGCGGCAAGCTGACCTGGAGGCCGAGCGGGACCGCCGGGTGCTGATCGACGAGGTCGCCGACGTGACCCTGCCGTGGAACCGGTACCCGGCCGGTGCCCGGCACCCGGTCACCACGCTGGCCGAGCGGATCTCCGACGTCTTCATCGGGATGGGCTACGAGATCGCCGAGGGACCCGAGGTCGAGGCCGAGTGGTATGACTTCGACGCGCTGAACTTCCCGCCCGACCACCCGGCGAGGGAGATGCAGGACTCGTTCTGGATCGGCCGGCCGGACGGCGCCGGGCGGTCCGGGCTAGTGCTGCGGACGCACACCTCGCCGGTCCAGGTGCGCTCGATGCTCACTAGGCCGCTGCCGCTGTACGTGGTCAGCCCGGGCAAGTGCTTCCGCACCGACGAGCTTGACGCCACCCATAGCCCGGTGTTCCACCAGATCGAGGGGCTGGCCGTGGACGAGGGGCTGACCATGGCCGACCTGCGCGGCGCGATCAGCACGTTCGTGGCCGCGATGTTCGGCGAGGGCCTGCGGACCAGGCTGCGGCCGGACTTCTTCCCGTTCACCGAGCCGTCCGCCGACGTGTCGATGGAGTGCCATGTGTGCCGGGGCGCGTCCACCGAACCCGGCGCCCCGCCGTGCCGGGTGTGCCGGTCCCAGGGCTGGATCGAGATCGGCGGCTGCGGCATGGTCAACCCGCGGGTGCTGATCGCCTGCGGGATCGATCCGGACCGGTACAGCGGGTTCGCGTTCGGGATGGGTATCGAGCGGACCCTGATGATCAGGCACGGGGTGACCGATATCCGGGACACCCTGGAGGGCGATGTCCGGTTCACCGCGGCGTTCGGAGTGGAGGCGTAATGCTGGTCCCGCTGTCCTGGCTGCTTGAGTACGTCAAGCTGCCCGAGCCGGTGGACGCCGGCGAGATCGCCCGCACCCTGACCGGGATCGGCCTGGAGATCGAGGGGATCGACCGGGTCGGCCACGAGATCACCAGCGTGGTGATCGCCGAGGTGCTCGGCATCGAGGAGCTCACCGGCTTCAAGAAGCCGATCAGGTACTGCCGGGTCAGCACCGGCGGGCCGGACGCCGAGCGGCAGGTGATCTGCGGCGCGACCAACTTCTCGGTCGGCGACCGGGTGCCGCTCGCGCTGCCCGGCGCCACGCTGCCCGGCGGCTTCGAGATCGGGATGAGCAAGCGATACGGCAGGGTCTCGGACGGGATGATCTGCTCGACCGACGAGCTTGGCCTCGGCGGCGACCACTCCGGGATCTGGGTGCTGCCCGCCGACGCGCCGCTCGGCGCCGACTTCGCCGCCTACGCGGGCCTGCGCGACGTCGTGTTCGACGTCAACGTGACCCCGGACAAGGGGCACGCGCTGTCGATCCGGGGCGTGGCCAGGGAACTGTCGATCGCCTACGGCGTGCCGTTCACCGACCCGGCCGACGCCGGCCTGCCGGACTGGATCGACGCCGACGGCGAGTCCTACCCGGCGAGCATCGCCGACCCGACCGCCTGCGACCGGTTCGTGCTGCGCGAGGTCACCGGCATCGACCCGGACCGGCCGACCCCGCTGCCGATGCTGGTCCGGCTGGTCCGGGCCGGGATGCGGAGCGTCTCGCTGGCCGTGGACATCACCAACTACCTGATGCTCGAGCTCGGGCAGCCGCTGCATGCCTTCGACCGGTCCACCCTGACCGGCCCGATCGTGGTCCGCCGGGCCGCGCCCGGGGAGCGGCTGGAGACCCTCGATCACGTGCTGCGGGACCTCGACCCGGACGACATCTGCATCACCGACTCCTCCGGGCCGATCTCGCTGGCCGGCACGATGGGCGGCCTGGCCACCGAGATCAGCGGCGCCTCGACCGACCTGGTGATCGAGGCGGCGCACTTCAGCGCCCCGGGCATCGCCAGGACCAGCCGCAGGCACCGGCTGCCCAGCGAGGCATCCGCCAGGTTCGAGCGCGGCGTGGATTACGAGCTTCCGCTGCGCGCCTCGGCGCGGGCCGTGGCGATGCTGGCCGAGCTTGGCGGCGGTACGGCGCTGCCGGGCCGGACGCTGGCGGCCGCGCCGATCGAACCGGCCACGGTCACGATGCGCGCCGACCACCCGGACCGGGTGGCCGGCACCAGTTATGGCGCCGCGACCGTGATCCGGCGGCTCACCGAGGTCGGCTGCGAGGTCCGCGCCGACGCCGGCACGCTGACCGTGACCCCGCCGTCCTGGCGGCCGGACCTGACCGACCCGAACGACCTGGCCGAGGAGGTGATCAGGTTCGAGGGGTACGAGCGGATCGGCATCGCGATGCCGCGCACGGTGGCCGGCCGAGGCCGGACGGCGGCGCAGCGGCTGCGCAGCCGGGTGGGCCGGGCGCTCGCCGGGGCCGGGTTCACCGAGGTGATCGGCGACCCGTTCGGCGCCCCGGAGGACCTGGACCGGCTCGGACTCGCCGACGGCGACGACCGGCGGCGCGCGGTCACGCTGGCCAACCCGATCCGGGACTCCGAGCCGCTGCTGCGCACCACGCTGCTGCCCGGCCTGTTCAAGGCGATGGCGCGGAACGCCGGCCGCGGGTTCGCCGACCTCGCGCTGTTCGAGATCGGCAACGTGGCGAGGAACCGGCCGCGGATGCCGGTCGCGCCGATCCTCCCGGTGGACCGAGGCCCGGACGAGCACGAGGTGGAGTCGCTCGCCGCGGCGCTGCCGGACCAGCCCAGGCTGATCGCCGCGGTGCTCACTGGCGCGCGCGAGCCGGCCGGCTGGTGGCAGCAGGGGCAGCCGCCGAGACCGGCGGACTTCCGGGACGCGATCGAGGCGGCGCGGACCGTGCTGGACGCCAGCGGGCTGCGCTACCAGGTCAGGTCCGGCAGGCCTGCCCCGTGGCATCCGGGCCGGTGCGCGGAGTTCGTGCTGACCGACGATGGCGGGCAGGTCGTGCTCGGGCACGCAGGCGAACTGCATCCGCGGGTGATCAAGGCCTTCCGGATGGCCGCCCGGACCTGCGCGATGGAGCTTGACCTGTCGCTGATTGAGCGGGCCGCGGCCGCGCTCGGCCCGGTGCAGGCGCCGGCCATCTCCCGGCATCCGGTGGCCACCCAGGACGTCGCGCTGCTTGTCGGCGCGGACGTGCCCGCCGCCGAGGTGGAGGCCGCCCTGGTGGCCGGGGCGGCCGCGGCCGGCTCGGTGGCTCAGCTAGAGGATGTCCGGCTGTTCGACGTCTACACCGGCGAGCAGGTCGGCCCCGGCCGCAAGTCGCTCGCCTACACGCTGCGGTTCCGGGCGATGGACCGGACGCTGACCGACGAGGAGGTGGGCGCCGCCAGGGACGCCGCGGTGGCCGAGGCCGCGCGGCTTACCGGGGCGGTGCTGCGGGGCAGCTAGCTCAGCCGGGCGAGCCGGCCGATCCCGAGCTTGAGCCGGCCGAGCCCGAGCCGGCGGATCCCGAGGGCAGCGGGAGGACGGCGAGGATCTCCTCGCCGTCCTTCACGCATTTGGAGGCCTTGCCGGTCTTCAGCACCACCGGCGTCGCGAACCCCTCGCAGGTCCAGCCGCCGACCCTGACCGGGCCGCCGCCGCCGTTGCCCGGGGCCTTACCGGACCTGATCGCGACCGCGTACTGCTGCTCGATCGACAACGCGGTGCCGCAGGGCACGTTGCCGCGGGCGATCTCGATGTCGACCGGCACGTCCGCGGCCGACTTCGACCGGCCGCAGGACATCAGCGCGGTCTTGGTGGCCTTGCCGCCTGGGCCCGACGGGGAGGACAGGTGGCTGCAGCCGGCGGCCAGGAGCACCGCCAGCGCAGTGAGAGCGACCGTGGTCGCCCGGGGCAGGATGCGCCGTCCGACTCGTCCGAGTGCTCGACGGTGCATGCCCTCTCCTTCCGTGCGCGCACTCATCATGCCGTCCGGTGCCGACAAGGTGAAGCCGAACTCCCGTCTTGCTTCCGTACGTCCACCGAGTTGTAATGTCCCGCCGCCGGTGACTCCCGCTTGCATATGCAATCGACGTTCTGCATAATAATGCGCAGAACGGATCGCGGGCAGTGCGCCGGGCCGGCCGGGCATGCGCCGGTCACCGTCGCTGGCCGCCGGGTGAGGGGCGAGGACAATGCGGGTCGGGGTCATCGGAGCCAGCGGCTATGCGGGCGGCGAGGTGCTGCGGCTGATCGCCGGGCATCCGGATCTGGAGCTTGCCGTGGCCACCGCGGACAGCAGCGCGGGCAAGCCGGTCGCCGAGGTGCATCAGAACCTGGCCGGGCAGGCCGGGATCGGCGACCTGGTGTTCGCGCCGCACGAGGCGGCCGCCTCGGCCGGCTGCGACCTGGCGTTCCTTGCCCTGCCGGCCGGGGCGTCCGCGGCGGCGGCCGCCAGCCTGGGCGAGACCGTGAAGATCGTCGACATCGGCCCGGACTTCCGGCTCGCCGACCCGGCCGCCTGGGAACGGCACTACCCGGGACCGCACGCGGGCCGGTGGGTGACCGGCCTGCCCGAGCTTCCCGGCGCCCGGGCCAGGGTCCGGGCCGCGACCAGGGTCGCCGCCCCCGGCTGTTAC
>JAJYTW010000215.1 GCA_021792855.1 Actinomycetes bacterium | reverse complement strand
CGGCCTGTGGCGCCGGTGCCGGAGCCGGCTCGGCTGCCGGGGCGGCGGGCGGGGCGGCGGGCGCGGCCGCGCCGTCCTCGTCGATGACCGCAAGCTCGGCGCCGACCTCGACGGTCTCGTCCTCCGCGACGGTGATGCCGCGGAGAATCCCGGAAACCGGAGACGGGATCTCGGTGTCGACCTTGTCGGTGGAGACCTCGAGCAGCGGCTCGTCCGCCGAGACGTGGTCACCCTCGTGCTTGAGCCAGCGGGTAACTGTGCCCTCGGTGACGCTCTCACCGAGTTGCGGCATGGATACGGAGACCGACATGGTTTCGGGTGACTCCTTCGTTCTCGTCTGCGATCGCGGCGCGCCAGCCGTCGGCGGCCGCGGCTGGTCAGGAGTGGAAGTGCAGCGGCTTTCCGGCCAGCGCCAGGTGCGCCTCGCCGATCGCCTCGGACTGCGTCGGGTGCGGGTGGATCAGCTGCGCCACCTCCGCGGGCAGGGCCTCCCAGTTGTAGATCAGCTGCCCCTCGGCGATCAGCTCGCCGACCCGGGCGCCGACCAGGTGAACGCCGAGAACCGGGCCGCCGCCGGCGGCCGCGATCACCTTGGCGGCCCCCTGGGTCTGCAGGATCACGCTCTTGCCGTTACCGCCGAGGTTGTAGGTCACCTCGGTGGTCTCGATGCCGCGGGCTGCGGCCGTCGCCGAGGTGATACCCACCGAGGCCACTTCCGGATCGCTGTAGGTGACCCTGGGCACGCCGTCGTAGTCGATCGGAGTCACCGGCAGGCCGGCCAGGCGCTCGGCCACCCCGATCCCCTCGGCGAAGCCGACGTGCGCAAGCTGCAGGCCCGGCGTCAGGTCGCCGACCGCCGAGATGGTCGGGACGGAGGTCTGCCAGTACTCATCGACCAGGACGTAGCCGCGGTCCATGGCCACGCCGACCTCCTCGTAGCCGAGGCCGGCCGACACCGGCCCGCGGCCGACGGCCACCAGCAGCAGTTCGGCCGACAACTCGGTGCCGTCCTCCAGGCTGACCGCGACCCCGGTCTCGGTGTCCTTGACGCCGGTGAACCTGGTGCCCAGGTGATACTTGATGCCGCGGCGGCGGAATGCCCGCTCCAGCAGCTTGGAGCTTGACTCGTCCTCCGGCGGCAGCAGGTGCGGCAGCATCTCCACGATCGTCACGTCGGCGCCGAACGACCGCCAGACGCTGGCGAACTCGACCCCGATGACGCCGCCGCCGAGGATGATGACCGAGGCCGGGACCCGGTCCAGGCGGAGCGCGTGGTCGCTGGTGATCACCTTGACGCCGTCGATCTCCAGGCCGGGCAGCGTCCTCGGCTCGGAGCCGGTGGCGAGCACCACGTGGGCGCCCTCGTAGACGGTGTCGCCCACCGCCACGGCGGTCGGCGAGACCAGCCTGCCGTCGCCGTAGACCATCTCGACCTTGCGGTTGGCCAGGGTGCCCTGCAGGCCCTTCCAGAGCCGGTCGACGACCTTGTCCTTGTAGCTGTTCACCGAGGGCATGTCGATCCCCTCGAAGGTGGTCCGCACGCCCACGGCGCCGGCGTCCTTCGCGTGGTCCGCGACCTCGGCGGCGTGCAGCAGCGCCTTGGTCGGGATGCAGCCCCGGTGCAGGCACGTGCCGCCGACCTTGTCCTTCTCGATCAGCACGACCCGCTTGCCGAGTTCGGCCGCGCGCAGCGCGCACGCGTAGCCGCCGCTGCCGCCGCCGAGGATCACGATGTCGTAGCTACCGGTTTCGGTCACCCGTCGCTCCTTGTGTCTCGCCCCGCCCGTTCATCATTGAACCGGTCCCGCCAGCCCCCTTACCACCCGGCGCGTTCACAGCAGCCCGGCGGCCACGTCCTCGGCGACCTGCACCAGCGTACGGACCGCGAAGCCGGTGCCGCCTCTGGGGGTGTAGCCGTAGGCCTCCCCGCTGTTGAACGCGGGCCCGGCGATGTCCAGATGCGCCCACCGCACCCCGTCCGGCACGAACTCGCGCAGGAACAGTCCGGCGGCGAGCATCCCGCCATCCCGGTCGCCGGTGACGTTGGCCAGGTCGGCGACCTTGGAGTCCAGGCCCTTGCGCAGGTCCTCGGGCAGCGGCATGGGCCAGAACGCCTCGCCGGCCCGGCCGGCCGCGGCGGCGACCCCGTCCCGCACCGCGTCGTCGTTGGCCATCACGGCCGCCATCCTGGTGCCGAGCGCCACCACCTGGGCGCCGGTCAGGGTGGCGACGTCGACCAGCAGGTCAGGGCCGTCCTCGCCGGACCTGGCCAGCGCGTCGGCCATCACCAGGCGGCCCTCCGCGTCGGTGTTCAGCACCTCGACCGTGGTGCCGCCGTACATGGTGATCACATCGGAGGGCCGCTGCGCGCCGCCGCCCGGCATGTTCTCGGCCAGCGCCAGGTAGCCGACCACGTTGACGGCCGCGCCGAGGGCGGCGACCGCCTGCACCGCGGCGAGCACCGCGGCCGCGCCGCCCATGTCGCACTTCATCGTCTCCATCGCCTTCGGCGGCTTCAGCGAGAGCCCGCCGGAGTCGAACGTGATGCCCTTGCCGACGAGCACCACGGTGCGGGTTGCGTCCGGATGCCGGTAGCTGAGCCGGACCAGGCGGGGCGGGTGCACCGAGCCCTGGCCGACCGCGGCGATGCCGCCGTACCCGCCCGCCCGCAACGCCTCGGCGTCCAGCACCTCGATGCCCAGACCGGACTCGGCGGCGACCCGGGCGGCCTCGGCGGCCAGCACCTCCGGGTACAGGTCCGCCGGGCTGGTGTTCACCAGGTCACGGACCAGCGTCACCGCGGCGCCGAGCGCGCGGGCCCGGTCGATCGCCGCCGGGACGTGGTCGCCGGCGGCCAGCAGCAGCAGATCGGGATCGGGCCGGGTGGCCCGGTACCGGCTGAAGGCGTAGCCGCCGAGCAGCGCGCCGAGGCCGGCCGCGGTGACCGCGTCAGCGTCGGCGCCGGGGATGGCCACCGCGATGGTCCGGACCCGGTCGGAGGCCAGCGCGCGCACCGCGGCGCCGACGCACCGGCGCAGCACCTCGGGGTCGGGCTGCGGGCCGGTCAGCGTGCCGACGCCCACGGCGGCGACCAGCGGCGCGGCCAGCTGGCCGGCCGCGGCGACCCTGGTGACCTCCTCGGCCCGGCCGGTGGCGCCCACGGCGGACAGGGTGGCGGCCAGGCCGCCGCCTAGCGCCGCGTCGACGTCGGCGGCCCAGGCGGTCAGCACCGGGCCATCGGCACCCTGGCCGATCGGGACGATAACGGCGTCGGCTCGGACCTCGCGCGCGGGCAGGGTAGTGCTCTGAAGGGTTGCTGTCACGGACCTAGAGCCTAGTCCCTAGGCCGGCGGGGGATGGACAACCGCCCGGCCGGCGGGCTGCCATCGACCCGGCGTTATCCGCCATATTTCGCACAGTCGCATCGAGGCGCTCTTCGGGTCGCAATCGGGGCGGTTACGGTCGGGCATTGCCCGCAGTCACCGTGTCCGCCGGCTCGGTGTCCGCCGTCACCGTGGCCGGCGTCACCGTGGCCGGCGTCGCGTCCGGCCCGTGGCCAGCCGCCGAATCGGCGAGCGGCGGGTACAGCAGGCAGCCGGCGTGGTCCAGGCGCAGTCCGACCCGCTCACCACGGCCGGCCCGGAAGTCGGCGAAGATGCCGGTCAGCATCCCGTGGCCGGGCACGTCGACGGCGTGCTCGTAGCCACGGCCACGGAACGCCACGTCGAAGACGGTGCCGAGCAGGTGCTGCTCGCCGTTGTCTGGGCACAGCCGGATGCCGGTCGGGCGGATCATGACGTGGCCGTGGGTGACGTCGGCCACCTCGTGCGGCACCCGGGCCTGGAACGGCCTGGTGTCGTCCGGGTCGGCCGCCGCGCCGTCCGCGGGCATCGGCATCACCTGGGCCATGCCGTTGCGCGGTGGCTCGATCAGCCGGACGGCGATCTCCCCGGCGAGGCCGGTGAACCGGGCCACGAACGGGGTGGCCGGCGCGTGGTAGATCTCCTCTGGGGTGCCGAACTGCACCAGGTTCCCGCGCTCGAGCACGCCGATCACGTCGGCCAGCGCGAACGCCTCGGCCTGGTCGTGGGTGATGTAGACGGCGGTGGCGCCGGCCTGCCGGACCAGGGTGGAGATCTCCACCCGCATCCGTTCCCGCAGGTCGGCGTCCAGGTTGGAGAGCGGCTCGTCACAGAGCACCAGGCCGGTGTTGCCAATCAGCGCCCTGGCGAGGGCGACCCGCTGCTGCTCGCCGCCGGACAGTTCGTTGGGGTAGCGATCGCCGAGGTGCCCGAGGCCGACCCTGGCCAGCATCTCGTCCGCGCGGCGGCGGCCCTCGTCTCTCGCCACGTGCCGACGGCGCAGGGCGAACGCGACGTTGTCGCGGACCCGCAGGTGCGGCCAGAGCGCGAAGTCCTGGAACACCATCGAGGCGTCCCGCTTGTCCGGCGGCAGGTGTGCCTTGCCGTCGGCGACCGTCACCCCGCCGATCGTGATCCGGCCGCTGGTGATCCGCTCGATCCCCGCCAGGCTGCGCAGCAGGGTGGTCTTGCCGGAACCGGACGGGCCGAGCAGCACCAGGAAGGTACCCGGGTCGACGTCCAGGCTGACGCCCGACAGCGCGGTGGAGCCACCCGGGTAGACCTTGGTGAGGTTCTCGACGGTGATTCGTTCAGCCACGGGTAACTCCTCCGATCCGGCGCCAGCCGTGCGGCGCGAGCAGGCGGTAGCCGCCGAGCACGAGTCCGACGGCGGCCAGTGCGATGCCGACTGCGAGGACCGACTGCGCCATGCCGATCCCGAAGTGGTAGACGGACAGGTTGTCCTGAATGGCGATCGACGCGGGCGGGTTGCTCGGCGCGTACAGCAACTGCGAGAGCGGCAGTTCCAGGAACGTGCCGCAGAAGGTCAGCAGCCACGCCATCACGATCGGCCGGGACACCACCGGCAGCACCGCCCGTGCCCAGGCGGCGAACTCGCCGGATCCGTGGGTGCGCGCGGCGTCCTTGAGCGAGGGCTGAATCTGCGAGACCGCACCCACCAGCACCCGGGCGTTGGTCGGCAGGCTGGCCGCGATATAGGCGATCACCAGCAGCGTGACGGTCTGGTACAGGTTGATGCCGAGCGTGGACATGATCGGCAGGTTGTAGGCGAAGATGTACCCGGCCCCGAACACCACGCTGGGCAGCGCCACCGCCGCTAGCAGCATGAAGTCCAGCACCTTGGTCGCCCTGGTGCGGCGCTGCGCCAGGAAGCGCGCGGCGATGAATCCGCCGACCACGGTGATCGTGGCGGTGATGACGGCGTAGCCGAGCGAGCGGGCCAGCGGGCCGAACTGATCGGGCTGGTGGAAGACCGCCCGGTAGTTCACCAGGGTGAGGTTGAACGAGCCGCCGTAGTCACCGAGCAGCGATCCGCTGACCGCGCCGAATCCCGGCACGCCCAGCGCGAGCAGGTAGAACAGGCTCACTCCGGTCACCCCGGCGATCGCGCCGGGCAGGCTGAGCCGGCGGCGGGCCACCTGCTTGGTCCGGCCGGAGAGCACCGCGTAGGTCCGGCCGCGCAGCGCGCGGGCCTGGAGCGTCAGCGGCAGCGCCACGGCCGCGACCAGCAGCCAGCCCATCGCGGCCGCCAGCGGGAAGTTCGGCGGGAAGTTCCCGATCTGCTGGTACACCTGGTAGGTGGCGAGCGGGAAGTTCGCGCTGTAGGCCAGCGTCGCGGCGACGCCGAAGTCGCTGATCGCCTCGGCGAAGTTGATCGCCAGCGCGGACAAGATCGCCGGGGCGAGGATCGGCAGGATCAGCCGCAGCGCCGCGAGCCGGCCGGCGCCATGCACCCGGGCGGCGTCCTCGAACTCCTGTCCGAGACCGGCCAGGGCGGCGGAGATCGCCAGGTAGGTGAACGGCACCGAGCGCAGGCCGAGCAGCAGCACGACCCCGAACGGGCCCATGATCAGGTGGGTCTCCCAGGCCGCGCCGATCCCAAGCCGGTAGAGCACGCCGTCCTGCTGCACCAGCCGCTCCCACCCGAGGGCGGGCAGCCAGGACGGCAGCAGCAGCACCAGCCACATGCTGCCTGCCACCAGGCGGCGGCCGGGCAGCGTGGTGCGTGCGGCCAGCCAGGCGATCGGCAGGCCGACCACCAGGCCGAGGCCGGCCGCGGCGCAGCTCACCCAGAGCGAGTTCAGCAGCGAGACCGCGGTCAGCCCGGTGAAGGTTTCGCCCAGGTAGCTGAGGGTGAACCACTGGGTCCCGGCGTCGAAGAGCCGCGGCGAGACCGCGATCACCAGGAAGAAGGCGCACGGGACGATGATGAACAGGCTGAGCAGCAGCCAGAAGAGGCTCCGCCCGGCCCGTCCCGATGCGAGCAGTCCGCGTGCGACCGACCAGCGCATGCGGCCGCGTCCGCGCCCCGGGCTGGCCGGGGCGCGGACGACGGTCTCGAGCTGTTCGATCATGACGCGACGGCCGTCGTGTGCGGCCGGCCGAAGCCGTCCTGTCGATGTCCCATGACTAGTGGATGATGTTGTTGACGAACCAGGTGTTGATCGCGGCCTCCTGGGCGCCCCACTTGTACGGGTCGATGAACTGCGTCTTGACGCCGGTCAGCGGGGGCAGCGCGGGCAGCGGGCTGACGCCGTTGACCACCGGGTAATACAGCGAGTCACCGGTCGGGTCGCCGCTCTGCATCACCTTCTGGCCGGCCGGGGAGAGCACGAACTCGGCGAACTTCTTGGCCTCGGCCTGAACCTGCGGGGACGCCTTGGCGTCGATTCCGATGCAGCTTGGCAGCATCGTCACCGGGTTGAGGTACTTGACCGCGAGGTTCTTGTCGCCGATCGCGGCGCCCACTCCGGCAGAGCTCTGCACCAGCGCGATCTTGATCCGGCCGCTGGTCAGGGCCTGCAGGGTCGGCCCGTTGGTCGGGTTGATGACCAGGCCATTCGCCTTGAGCCGCTGGAAGTACTTCTGGCCGGCGCTGACACCGCCCAGGTAGTTCATCATGCCCGCGATGAACGGGTAGGTCGGGCCGGACTGGGTCGGGTCGTTGGTGCCGATCGCGCCCTTCCACTGCGCGGAGGTCAGCTGCGACCAGGCGGTCGGCGGGGTCGGCACCTTGGTCTTGTCGTAGACCATGGCGCCGGCCAGCGTGACGCCGGTCGGGACGTAGCTCTTGTCGGCGGGGACGTTCTGGGTGCCGAGGCTGTTGAACGGCACGTTCGGCTCGAAGCCCTTGAGCAGCAACCCCTGCTGGTCAAGGCCGGCGAACGCGGTGGATCCGTCAACCCAGAGCAGACCCCACTGGGGGTTGTTCTTGGAGGCCTCGATCTGGGTGAGCAGCGGGCCGGTGGAGTTGTCATCCAGCTTGACCGGGATGCCGGTTGCCTTCTGGAAGGCCTGAGTCATCGCCTTGTCGTAACCCTGGGCCGAGTAGACGACCAGGGGAACCACCTTGGACGTCTTCGCGGTCTTGGTGGACGCGGTCGACGAGGCGGAGGAGGAGGAGCAACCGGCGATCGC
>JAJYTW010000214.1 GCA_021792855.1 Actinomycetes bacterium | reverse complement strand
GTGCATGTCGTTGTGCCCGTAGAGCAGGTTCGGCTCGATGAACGAGTAGGCCGGAAGCTGGCCGGCCGCGGCATCCGCCCAGAACCGGTCGGTGCTCACGACGTTCGTGCCGAAGTACCTGAACAGCCGGGGCGCGTGGATCAGGCCGGTGACCGAGACGTGGCTCGGCGGATCGCAGTAGACCCGCCAGGACAGGCCGGCCGCGTCTAGCCGCTCGAAGATCGTCTCCGCGCTGTTGTGCAGCGGGAACGAGTCCGCGGGCGACACGTTGACCACATAGCCGGACGAGGACGCGGCGTGAAAGAACGAGCGGTTCGGGAAGGTCTGTGACGGCACGTCGCAGAACCAGTGGTCGAAGGTCGCGAACCCGCGGGCCAGCGCGGACAGCACCGGCATCTGCTCGGGCCCGTAGCCGGTCATGATCTGGGCGTACTGATCCGGCCCGGGCCGCCGCCCGGTCTCGGCGGTCACCGCGCTGATGTAATCGGCCACGAAGCCATCCAGCGACGGGCGCTGACCGGGATCGGCCGGGGCGTTGTACGGGGTGGCCATCCGGGTGGCCAGCACACCGCGGTTGCCCGGCGGGTCGATGGTGCCGAACAATTGCGTGTTGACGTGCTGGTACTCCTCGCCCGGGTCGGGGCTAGGGCTGTTCATGCCGGTGGCGACCGCGTAGCCGATCCGGTCCGGGCCGCCCGGCGTCCGGGCCCATTCCGGCACCGGGTTGCTCAGGTTCCGGCCGATCACGCCCTCGAAGGCGGGCACCTCGCCTGGCTGGTAGAGGCGGCCGAGCAGATTGTCGAACGAGCGGTTCTCGAACATCAGGACGACCACGTGGTCGAGGGCGTGGTCCCGATCCGGGAGCGGCATCAGCAGACCTCCTGGCCGGATGCGCTAGGGACAATCGCTATTGCGGCTAATCGTCTCCTATTGCCACGCTAGTTGCCAGCCGCAACGCGCCCGGGCCGGCCCGCTGACCGGCACGGCCGGGTCCGGCGCCGGTCCCGGAGCCCGGCCCGACGCCCGGACCTGCGCGCTGACCGGGGCCGGCCCGCGGATAGGTTGGCAGCCATGACCCGAGCCGATGCCGACGGCGCGGCGCGGAGCCTGTCCTCGCTGACGCCGTTCCGCCATCGCGCGTTCACGCTGCTGTGGACGGCCGGCCTGGTCTCCACCGTGGGCAGCTGGATGCAGACGGTCGCGGTCGGCGCGCTGGTCGTGACCAACACCGGGCAGGCGACCTGGGCGGTGCTCGTGGCGGCCGGCGCGTTCCTGCCGATCGGCCTGCTGTCCCCGGTGGGTGGCGCGCTCGCGGATCGTCTCCCCCGCCGGCCGGTGCTGGCCATCGGCAACCTGGTAGCCGCCGGGACGGCCGCCGTTATCGCGATCGAGGTGGCCGCTGGCCGGGACAGTCCGTGGATCGTCGTGCTGCTGGTCACGGTGCAGGGCTCGGCATCGGCGCTGATCGGCCCGTTCCAGCAGGCGATCCTGCCCGACCTGGTGCCCAGATCCGAGTTCCTGGCCGCGGCCTCGCTGAACTCGGCCCAGTTCAACCTCGGCCGGATCATCGGGCCGGCCCTGGCCGGCGCCACCGTGGCGGCGTTCGGCTACCCGATGGCGTTCGTCGCCAACGCGATCTCCTTCCTGGCCGTGGTCGTCGCCGTCTTCTTCGTCCGACTGGCGCCGCCCGCGGGCGAGCACGCCGGACTGGTCGAGTCGCTGCGCACCGGCTTCGTCCAGGCCAGGCGGGAGCCGGCCTGCGCGGCGGCGATCGGCATGATCGCGATGGTCGCGTTCGTCGCCTCGCCGTTCATCGCCCTGGTGCCGGTGATGGCCCAGCACCTGTCCGGCGGCGGCGGGCGCGCGGTGGCCGCCACGACCGCCCTGCTCACGACCGCCCAGGGGGTTGGCGCCGTGGTCGGCGCGCTGCTGCTGGCCCCGCTGGCCGGCTGGATCGGCCGGGGCCGGGCTCTGCTGGTGAGCCTGGCGCTGCTGCCCGTCACGCTGGCCGGGTACGCGACGTCGGCCTCCCCGTGGTGGGGAGCGGCCACGCTGTTCGCCGTCGGCCTGGTCTACATCGGCGTGCTGTCCGGCCTGTCCACGGTCGTCCAGCTTCGGGCGCCGCAGGCGTACCGGGGCCGGGTGCTGAGCTTCTTCCTGGTGGCCCTCGGCGTTTCCTACCCGATCGGGTCCCTGGTGCAGGGCCCGGTCATCGACCGGATCGGGATCGGCTGGACGACGGCGGGCACCGCCGTACTGCTGCTGGTGATCCTCGGAGCCATCGCGATCTGGCGGCCGGGCGTGTTCCGGGCACTGGCCGCTGACAGCCGGGCCGCTGACAGCCCCGGGCCGGGACCAGGCGAGGGCGCGCCGGGACCGGATCAGCCGGATAGCGTGGGCGAATCTCAGAGCACGGTTGATTCTCGGTAGCCACGGCCGAGAATCAACCACGATCACCCCGGTCCCGGCGGACGCTGGCCGCCCGTGATGCCACGGAGCACGACGCGGGGCGGCAACTCCCGCCCGCCGCCTCACCCGGCCAGGCAGCGGCCCCGAGTGTGGCGTTGCTTACATACCCCCTTGGGTATTTGCACGGGCCGCTAGCGGTCGGCTAGCCTTCCCGGCAGAAGATACCTACCGGGGTATAGAGGTGATCATGGTACGCGAGATCGACGTGCGGGCATTCGCCGCAGCACACCGAGACGGAGCCTATGTCGTGGACGTCAGGGAGGCGTATGAGTACGTCGCCGGGCACGTTCCCGGCTCCCGGCTCATCCCGCTGGCCGCCGTGCATGCGCACATGGCCGATCTACCGCGCAACGAGCCGGTCTACGTGATCTGCGCGACCGGCAACCGCAGCCTGGCCGCGGCTTCCTGGATGTCGTCGGCTGGCATCGACGCCCGGTCGGTGGCCGGCGGGACGAGCGCCTGGGCTCAGGCGGGCGGCCCGCTGGTGACCCGGGGCCAGGGCACGCGCGACGGCGAGGTGGCGGCATGATCGACATCGTCCGGATTGAGACGCCGGCCCTCGGCGACCGCAGTTACTTCGTCACCGACGGGCAGGTCGCGTTCGTGATCGACCCGCAGCGGGACATCGACCGGGTGCTGGCCGCGGCCGCCGAGCGGGGCGTGACCATCACCCATGTGTTCGAGACCCACATCCATAACGATTACGTGACCGGCGGTCTGGCACTCGCGGGCCAGACCGGTGCGGCGTACTTCGTGAACGTCGCCGACCAGGTGGCCTTCGAGCGCACGCCGATCAGCGACGACGAGGTGATCGAGGTCGGGACCGCGATGCGGGTCCGGGCGATCGCCACTCCGGGGCACACCTTCACGCACCTGTCCTACGCGCTCGAGGACGCCGCGACCGGATCGGTCGTCGCCGTGTTCACCGGAGGGTCGCTGCTGTACGGCTCGACCGGCCGGCCCGACCTGCTCGGCCCGGATCACAAGGCGGCGCTGGCCGCCGCGCAGCACGCGTCGGCCCGCAGGCTGGCGGCGCTGCCGGACGAGACCCCGGTGTGGCCGACGCACGGCTTCGGCAGTTTCTGCTCCGCCACCGAGGCGAGCGGCACCGCGTCCACGATCGGCCAGGAGAAGCTCACCAACCCGGTGCTCACCCTGGACGAGGACGAGTACGTGGCCGAGTTGCTGGCCGGCCTGGACGCCTACCCGGCGTACTACGCGCACATGGGGCCGGCGAACTCGGCCGGCCCGGACGCGGCCGACCTGTCCGAGCCCGCGCCGGCCACCGCGGCCGGGATCGCCGCCGCGATCGCGGCCGGGGAGTGGGTGGTCGACCTGCGCAGCCGGCGCGCGTTCGCGGCCGGGCACGTGCCAGGCTCGCTCAGCTTCGAGCACAGCAACGACTTCACCAACTACCTCGGCTGGCTGATCCCGTGGGGCACGCCGCTGACGCTGCTCGGCGAGAGCCCGGAACAGGTCGCCGCCGCGCAGCGGGACCTGACCAGGATCGGGATCGACCAGCTAGCCGCCGCGGCGTCCGGCACCCCGCAGGAGTGGGCGGGCGACGACGGACTGGCCACGATCACCGTGGCGTCCTTCGCCGACCTGGCCGCCGTGCGGCATCACCGGCCGGTGACCGTGCTCGACGTCCGCCGGGACCTGGAGTGGGCGGAGTCCCACATCGAGGACGCGGTGCACGTCGCGCTGCACGACCTCCCGGCCCGGATCGCCGACCTGCCGGCCGGCGAGATCTGGGTGCACTGCCGCGGCGGGTACCGGGCCTTCATCGCCACCTCGCTGCTCCAGGCGGCCGGGCGCACCGTGGTGGCCGTGGACGACGACTTCACCCGGGCGGCCGCCGTCGGCCTTCCCCTGACCAGCGAGGACACCGAGAGCAGGGCAGCATGAGCGGGTGGTTCGGGAAGCTCCTCGGCGGGCGGCCCAAGGCGCGGCCGCACGAGGCTAAGGAACTCATCGACTCCGGCGCGATCCTGGTGGACGTGCGCGAGGACACCGAGTGGCGGGCCGGGCACGCGCCGGGCGCCAAGCACATCCCGCTCAGCAGGCTCGCACACCGACTGCGGGATCTCCCGCCGCAGCGGACCGTCGTGACCGTGTGCCGGACCGGCGCCCGGTCCAGCCGGGCGGCCGCCATCCTGGCCCGCGAGGGCCGCGAGGTGGTCAACCTCTCCGGCGGGATGCTCGCCTGGGCTCGGGCCGGCCTGCCCGTGGTCTCCTCCGGCAATCGCCCCGGGCGGGTGATCTGACCCGATGCTCGCACTCGCCATCGCCGCCGGGCTGCTGATCGGGCTGAGCCTCGGTGCGCTGGGCGGCGGAGGCTCGATCCTCACCGTCCCGGCGCTCGTCTACCTCATGGGCATGAGCCCGCACAAGGCGACCGCCGCGTCGCTGTTCGTGGTCGGCGGAGCCTCGCTGATCGGCGCGGTCTCCCACTTCCGGGCCGGGCGGGTCCGGCTGCGGGAGGGCGTGATCTTCGGCATCGTCGGCGTGGCCGGCTCCTACGCGGGGTCGATAGCCAGCGAGGCGGTGCCAGCGAACCTGCTGCTCGCCGGGTTCGGCGTGCTGATGCTGGTCGTCGCCGCCCTGATGTTCACCCGCGGTCGCCGTGGTGGCCGGGTCGGCGCGGCCCAGGTGGTCGGCCCGGACGGCGAACTCCGTCCCGCCGATCAGGACGATCCTGATAGCCCGCTGCGGGACGACGGCCCGGCACTGGGCGGCCCGGCACTGGGCGGCCCGACCGGGACCGGCGCCGGGCCGGGCAGGCACGGGAGACCGGCCGGCACCGACCAGGTCCCCGCCCCCGGGCGGACCGGCGTGGCACTGGCCGACGCGGCACTGGCCGACGCGGCACTGGCCGACGCCGCGGAGATCTCCGAACCTGGCACCGCCGCGACGGTGACCGCCACACCGAGGCCGGTCCCGGTGGCCGGCCGGTCCCGGCTGGCCGGCTCGCCGCGCCAGATTCTGATCATGGTCGCCGCGGCGACCGTGGTCGGCCTGGTCACCGGGTTCTTCGGGGTCGGCGGCGGCTTCGTGGTCGTCCCCGCGCTTGTGCTCGCACTCGGCTTCGACATGCCTACCGCGGTCGGCACCTCGCTGGTCGTGATCGTGGTGAACAGCATCTCGGCCCTGATCTCCCGGATCGGCCATGCCAGCATGGCCCTGAACTGGCCCGTCATCGCGATCTTCACCGGGGCGGCGGTGATCGGCACGATCGCGGGCAGCGCCGTGGCCGGCCGGGTCAATCCGCGCAAGCTGGGCGTGGCCTTCACGCTGCTGATCATCGCGGTCGCGGTCTACACGCTGGCCCGCAGCGTTCCCGGCCTGTTCTGATCCGCTGGCCGGCGCCCGCCTAACGGCGGTCCGATATCCGCATCTGCCGAGGGCGCAGCAGTGATACCCCTTGGGGTATAGTGAGCTGGAGAGACTACGAGGGGACGTCCGATGAAGATTGACCAGGACGCCGTGGGTCAGGTACTGAACCGGCTCCGTCGCGCCCAGGGGCAGCTTGCCGGGGTGATCGCGATGATCGAGGCCGACCGGGACTGTACCGACATCGTCACCCAGCTAGCGGCCGTCTCCCGCGCTCTGGACCGGGCGGGCTTCAAGATCGTCGCCGACGGGATGCGCCAGTGCGCTACCGGTGACCCGAACGCCCCGATGACGCAGGAGCAGGTCGAGCGGATGTTCCTCACGCTGGCCTGAGCGCCCGGTCCCTGCTCAGCAGTACGCAGCGCCCAGGGATAGCCACCTCAGGAGTTCACGCGGCTCAGGAGTTCGCGCAGCCACTCACCGGGACGACGACCGGCGCGACGGCCCGCTCACCGGAGCCGGCCGGCTCGGCTAGCGCGTCCGCGATGCTGAGCAGCAGTTCCCTGATCGTCGCCGTCGCTACCCGGCTCAGGATGGCCCGGTCGAGTCCGTTACCGAGCCGGCCGAGCGGCGGCCGGTACGAGCCGGCCAGCGACAGCCTGGTCTTCTCGTCCGCGGCCGGGGCCAGGCTGATGTCCGCGTCCAGCACCGGGAACAGGCCGCCAGCCGCGCCGGTGGCTTCCCAGCGCATGCCGAGCGTGGTGGTGTCGTCGCGCTGCATCGGGTCCAGGAACTGGACGTTGACCAGCTTCGACGCGCCGGGGAGGTCGCCGAACGGACCGACCCGGATCTGACCGTCCAGCCCGTCCTGGTAGGCCGCCACAGCCGAACCAGCAAGGTCACCGCACCGGACCAGGTTGGTCAGCCTGGTGCGCGCGACCCAGATGGGCACATCAAGCACAAGCTCGTGAGCGACGAACATGTATCTAGTGAGCCTCAGAACGGCTCCGTGTTTCTACGGACTAACGTCCCTACTACTCGGCCTTTGGCCCCACCCGGAACGGACCCGCGCCGGCCCCGGGACCGATCCGATCCCGGGTCAGGAGGCAACCGGTCCGGCCGTGAGCTGGCCGGTCACCGCCGGCGTCCCGGCGACGGCCTGGGGCACGGCGGCGATCGGGATACTCGCCTCGATCAGTGCGCCGTGGCCGGGCTGAGAATGCACGGTGAGCTCGCCGCCGACCAGCATCGCCCGCTCCCGCATTCCGAGCAGCCCCAGGTGCCCGGCCGCAAGCTGGCCGTCCACCAGCCGCGGGTCGAAGCCGCAGCCGTCGTCGTTGACCTGCAACCTCAGCTCGCTGTCCGCGAACGCGATGGTGACCATCAGGCGGCGTGCCTCGGAATGCTTGATCACATTGTTCGTCGCCTCCTGGACGATCCGGAAGGCGCTCAGCTCGATGTCCGGCCGGAGCCTGGCGGGCTCGCCCCGCACGCGGAGGTCGGCGCGCAGGCTGGTCGTCTCGCCGAGGTCGGCCAGGAACCCGCGGAGCGCGGCGATCAGGCCAAGCTGCTCGAGCGCGGCCGGGCGCAGGCCGGCCATCACGGCCCGCAGCCGACCCGCGATGTCCAGCGTCTGCTCCCTGGCGGCAACCAGTCCCCCGGTCAGCGCCGCGCGGTCCGCCGCCGGATCGGCACCCGCCGTCGTCTCCAGCCGCTCCATCGTGCGGGCCAGGTGCACCAGCAACTGGAGCGGCTCGTCGTGCAGGTCCTGGGCGATCCGGCGGCGTTCCTCCTCCTGCACGGTCAGC
>JAJYTW010000213.1 GCA_021792855.1 Actinomycetes bacterium | reverse complement strand
GGCCCGGGGCGGTGTCCCCGAGCGCGGCCGGACTGGCCGCCGCCCGGGCCGTCGTCGGCAAGCTGAGCCTGACCCAGCTAGCCGGCCAGCGGGTGATCTACAGCTACTCCGGGCCGACCCCGCCCGCCGCCCTGCTCGGCCTGATCAGCCGTGGCGAGGCAGCGGGAGTCATCTTCTTCGCCGACAACATCGGAACGACCAGGGCCCAGCTCGCGAACTTCGCGAGTGTGGTGCGCGAGCTTGACCGGGCGAACGCCGCCAGCACCAACCCGGTGCGCGCGCCGCTGCTGCTGATGACCGATCAGGAGGGCGGCCTGGTGCGGCGACTGCCGGGCGCCCCGGTGCTGTCGGAGAAGCAGGTCGGGCAGTCCGCGCACCCGTGGGCGCAGGCGAGTCAGGCCGGCGCCAGCGCGGCGGCGAACCTGCGGCACTACGGCCTGAATGTCAATCTGGCGCCGGTGCTCGGGGTCTACCGGCACCCGGGCGACTTCCTCGACCAGTTCCAGCGCTCTTACAGCATGCGGGCTGCGCAGGCGGCCAAGCTCGGCTCGCTGTTCATCAGCGCGCAGCAGCACGGCGGCGTCGCGGCGACCGCTAAGCACTTCCCCGGACTGGGCGCCGCGACCGCCTACCAGAACACCGACCTGCGGCCGGTCACCCTCAGGCTGCCGCTGTCCGAGCTTCAGGCCATCGACGAGCGCCCCTACCCGGCGGCGATCGCGGCCGGGGTGAAGCTCGTCATGGTGTCCTGGGCGACCTACCCGGCGCTCGACCCCAGGCACCCGGCGGGCCTATCGCCCGCGGTGGTCGGCGGCCAGTTGCGGCAGCGGCTCGGCTTCGCCGGCGTGACGATCACGGACGCGCTCGAGGCGGGCGCGCTCGGGCCGTTCGGCGCCATCGCGCACCGGGCTACCCTGGCCGCGCACGCGGGCATGGACCTGCTGCTGTGCTCGGAGGGGGACTACCGCGAGGGCGTCGCCGCGATGAACTCGCTCCGGTACGACTACCAGCACGGCCTGCTCGGCAAGCAGTTGTTCACGGCCGCGGCGGAACGGGTGATCGCGCTGCGCGCCACCCTGCCCGGCGCCTGACCGTCCCGCCGGAAGACCGGCCAGCGGCCGTTCCGCGGCAACAGCCGACCGGGCCGGGCTCAGACTACCGGCGTCCCCGAGCGCGCGGCGAGGTCGTCGAGCAGGCCGGACAGCCGGGCCGTCAGCGGGCCGGGCGCGCCGGTCCCGATCACCCGGCCGTCTATCCGGATCACCGGCGCGATCCCGCCCATCGTGCCGGTCACGAACACCTCGTCGGCGTTGTACACCTGGGTCAGCGAGTAGTCGCCGACCGCGCACTCGATCCCGGCCTCGGCCGCGATCTCGAGCACCGCGGCCCGGGTGATGCCCTCCGGGCAGGCCGCCGATGTCGGCGTGCCGAGCACTCCGTCCAGCACGCAGAACACATGCGTCGCGTTGGTCTCGGCGACGAAGCCGCGCTGGTCCAGCATCAGCGCGTCGTCGGCCCCGGCCACGTTAGCCTCGATCTTGGCCAGGATCGACGGCAGCAGGTTGGCGTGGTGGATCTTCGGGTCCAGGCAGTCCGGCGGCGGACGCCGGATGCTGGCGGTGATCAGCGAGATCCCGGTGGCCGCGTATACCGGCGGCTTGTACTCGGGCAGGACGATCAGCGTCGGGCCGGCGGTGTTCAGCCGGGGATCCATTCCGCTGGTGATCTTCACGCCGCGGGTCAGGGTGAGCCTGATGTGCACGCCGTCGGTCATCCCGTTGGCCGCCAGGGTGCGGCGGATCTCGTCGGTGAGTTCCTCGTCGGACGGCACCGACTCGAAGGCCAGCGCCCTGGCCGACCGGCGCAGCCTGGCCAGGTGCTCGGTCAGCCGGAAGATCCGCCCGTTCGTCAGCCGCAGTCCCTCCCAGACGGCGTCGCCGCCCTGGACCGCTGAGTCGAACGGGCTCACCCCCGCGTGGTCGCGGTGCGTCAGCTTGCCGGCGACGCTGACGATGACGTCCCGGTTCCGCTCGTCGAACACCTGAAGCATGTCAATCCCTCCGGCGTTGATGCTAGGCACATCCGGCCCGTGCCGTCAGCCCGGCCCGGTCAGCGGTCCGGTCCGGGCTAGCCGGTGAGCCGGTGCGGCGCGAGTTCGTCGTAATACGGCTGGCACCGGGCCGCCAGCGGCTCAAGCGCGGGCGGCACCTCGGCCGGGGCCTCGGCGCCCGGGCCGGCGGCGAAGCCGGTGGACTCCCAGACCCGGCCGTACCAGTACCGGCCCCACACCCCGTCATACGGCTTCGGCCCGGCCGGCCAGGCCAGCATCGCCGGGTCGAAGCCGATGCCGAGCGCGTCGCACAGCGCAGCGAGCACCGGCCCGGGCCGGGCGGCCAGGTCGGCCGCGTCGATCACCGGCCCGCCGAACGCGCGGAAGATCTCGACCTGCTGGGGCAGCCCGAGATCCGCCAGCGTCGGGGTGTCCCTGACCCTGGCGTAGGAGGCCAGCAGTCGCCGGGGGTCGCGGATCAGGAACGCGTGCCGCAGGCCGGCCAGCGCGGACCTGTCGATCTCCGGCAGCAGGTGGTGGGTCATGTGCTTGCCGTAGTAGATCGCGGTCCCGGCCGGCACCGGGCCGGAGGTGAGCTGGCCGATCACCGTCCGCCAGTCGGTCGGCATCGAGGCCATGATCTCGTCCCGGCCGGGATGGTCGATCCCGGTGGCGGCCAGGTAGTACCCGTAGAGCGGCTCGTCTACCACCACGGTGTCCGGTCGGTTGCCGAACGAGTGCATCAGCGCCGTGGACAGTGTCCGGGGTCCGGACCACATGGCGATCCTCGCCACCACCGTCATCGTTGCCTCCCCAGCGGGATCGGCGGCCGGCGGGTGTCCCCGCGGGCCGGTGCCGTCAGAAGGTGACCACGCTGCGCAGCACCTCGCCGCGCTGCATCTTCGCGAACGCCTCCTCCACCCCGTCAACCGGGATCGTCTCGGTGACGAACTTCTCCAGCGGCAGCCGGCCGGCCAGGTGCAGGTCGGTGAGCATCGGGAAGTCGCGGTCCGGCAGGCAGTCCCCGTACCAGGAGGACTTGAGTGCCCCGCCCCGGCCGAACACGTCGAGCAGCGGAAGCTCCAGCTTCATCTCCGGGGTCGGCACGCCCACCAGCACCACGGTGCCGGCCAGGTCGCGGGCGTAGAACGCCTGCCGGTAGGTCTCCGGCCGGCCGACCGCCTCGATCACCACGTCGGCGCCGTTCCCGCCGGTGAGCGCCCGGATCTGCTCGACCGGGTCGCCCCGGAGCGAGTTCACCATGTGCGTGGCACCGAGGCCGGCGGCCCACTCCAGCTTGCGGTCGTCGATGTCGACCGCGATCACGGTCGTCGCACCGGCCAGGCTGGCGCCGAGCACGGCGGCGCAGCCGACCCCGCCGCAGCCGATCACCGCGACCGAGTCGCCGCGGCCGACCTGGCCGGTGTTCAGTGCGGCGCCGAGTCCCGCCATCACGCCGCAGCCGAGCAGGCCAGCGACCTCGGGCCGGACCAGCGGGCTGACCTTGGTGCACTGCCCGGCGGCGACCAGGGTCTTGGCGGCGAAGGCGCCGATCCCGAGCGCCGGGCTCAGCACGGTGCCATCGGCCAGGGTCATCTTCTGAGTCGCGTTGTGCGTGGCGAAGCAGTACCAGGGCTCGCCGCGCCGGCACGCCCGGCACTGGCCGCAGACCGCCCGCCAGTTCAGGATCACGAAGTCGCCTGGGGCCAGGCCGGTGACGCCGTCCCCGACCGCCTCGACGACCCCGGCCGCCTCGTGGCCGAGCAGGTAGGGGAAGTCCGCGCCGATGCCGCCCTCGCGGTAATGCAGGTCGGTGTGGCAGACGCCGCAGGCCTGAACCTGAACCAGCGCCTCGCCCGGCCCGGGATCGGGGACGAGGACCGTCGCTAGCTCGACCGGAGCGCCCTTGCCGCGGGCGATCACGCCCGTTACCTCATGTGCCATCGGGAAGCCTCTCGCATAGTCGCGTAACGAACAGATCGCGCGTCGGCCCGGCCGCCCGCGGTGCTCGCCCGCGACGTCGGCCCGCCCCGCCAGGTTCGCAGTCATCCTGGCGATGATACGGATCAGGCGTTGCGGGCGAATAGGTCCCATCCGTCGGCGCGTCCGGCGAACGCGCGGTGCCCGGCGACGCGCCGCGCGGACCCGGCCGATCGTGTAGCGGCGGGGTCGATCTTGCCGCATGATGGAGAAAATCACGGCCGGATTACGAGCCGCCAGCGTCAGGGGAATCGCGTCGCATGAGCAACGGTTGGCCGTATGGCGACTCTGATCCGCAGGGTCCCGATGGCTGGGTGCCGCGGGACGAGCCGTTCCCTTACCCTTCCCCGACCGCCCATTCCGCGGCCGTGACGCAGTGGCCGGCCGGTGAGCCGGGTGCGGATGGCCACCGCTACGAGTCGGGACAGCCGGCCGCCGACGCGGGCGTTGACCCGTGGACGGCCGGGCAGGATTTCGCCGGGCCGTGGGCGTCCGAGGGCGAGCTAGGCGGGCCGCGAGCGCCAGGCTACGGACAGTGGACTCTGCCCGGTCCGCCGGTCGGCGGACGGCCGATCCTGGCTGGCCCGCCGAGAGCGGCGGTGGTGGACTCCGGACCGGAGGTGCCCGCCCGCGAGCGCGCCAGCCGCCGGGACGCCGGCGACGATCGGCATCAGCGAGCCGGGGACCGGCACAACGGGGACCGGCACTCCGACGGCCGCCACGGCGGTGACCGGGGCCGGTCCAGGGGGCGCGGCCAGGCGGGCCGCGAACCCGAGCAGGTTCCCGACGCGGACTACGAGTGGTTCCGTTACCTCGGCGAGGGTCGGCCCGGCAGACCGGACTCCAACCCGGGCGACCAGGGCTTCGCCGGTGATGCCAGCCAGGCCGGCCGTTCCGGGTACGACAGCCGGGGGTTCGGCGGTTCAGGTATCGCTGGTTCAGCTTTCGGCGGCGGGCAGTCGGGCGGCGACTGGCCGGCCCGGCCGGGCGCCGGCGCCCCGGCGGGCTACCTGGACCGCGGTGGCTTTCCCGCTGAGCGGCCAGAGCGCGCGGCCCCCCCGGACGGCGCCGGCTGGGCCGGGCGATCCGGCGAGCCTGCCGGCTACCCCTATCCGTCCGGATCGGCCGGTGAGTTCCCCGGCCGTTCGTCCGGGTGGCCCGGCGACTTCCCAGGATCCCTGGCCGGTCAGTCCGGTGAGCCCGGCGAATACCCGGATGGCCTGCCCGGCTGGGACCCCGACAGCTACGCCCGGCCGCGCTATCCGGCGGCGGACGACTCCGGCCCGCTGGGAGGTTACCGGCGCGGCGTGATGGACTCGGCCGAGTACGCGAGCCCGCTCTACCCGCCGCCCGGCGCGGCGGTGCCCGATCCCGGCCCGGGGAGGGACGCTCGCCGGGGCGACGGCGACGGCGGCCGTCGCGGCGGGCGTGGCGCGGGCCGGAGCGAGCGGTCCGGTGACGGTTACCGGCCGTCGAGGCCGTCTGGTCCGGCGGTCGCGTCCCGCCCGGCCGCGTGGGCGGGCCCGCTAGCCGAATCTGGCTACGACCCCCGGCCGACCGGTCGGCCGGGACCGGGCGGCGGCCTTGACCTGGCCACCCGGCCGGGCAAGGACTCCGGCCAGTTCGCGATCGGCGTCGCTCCGGCCGATACCGGCCCACTCGCCGACAGCGGGCCGATCATCGACAGCGGGCCGATCGGGGGCGGTTTGCCGCTTGCCGACAGCGGGCCGATCACCGCTGTCGCTCCGCCACGACGGCGCGGGGAACGAGATGACCGGGACCGGCCCCGGCGGCAGGGCACAGGCCGCGGCGGCGCTGGCCAGCGGGACGCTCAGGCCCGTCATGGCGCCGCCGCGCCGGTCACGGCCGGCCAGCCGGCCAGAACCGGGCGCAAATGCCGCCCGGACGCGGACTCAGATCGGCCCGCTCGCAAGGGCCGCCCGGGGGCCGCCGTGGCCGTGGAGACCGAGAGCGCGCCGGCCGGGAGAGGTTCCGCGCCGGATCTCGCGCCCGGCCCGGCCAAGTCCGACCCGGGAGGTAGGCCAGGCAAGCTCGGCCGGCGCGGCAAGGACGGCTGGGCCAGTCGAGCGGGCAAGGCGGGCGCTCCGGCGAAGGACAGTGCGCCGGTCAAGACCGGTGCCCCGGATAGCGGCGCCGGTTCGGCCGCGGCCCGGCGCGGCACCGGTCAGAAGCGCGCCAAGTCGGGTCGGCACCTGACGTTCGGCCTGTTCAGGATTCCGCTGCGCGCGGTCATCGTGAGCGGCTCGGCAATGGGCGCCGTGCTGGCGGTCGCCGCCTACCTGCTGTTGCTGGCCCCGCAGCCAGCCCACTCGATCGCTACGCCGTCCAGGCTGGGCCGCTATGTGAGGCAGTCCTCGGTTGCCAGTGCGAACGCGCGGCAGTTGCGGAGCCAGATCGTCGCGGGCGCCAGGGGCGAGGTCAAGAAGGTGGTCGCCGCCGTCTATGAGCAGTTGACCGGCCCGGGGACCAGCACCGGTCCGCAGATCGTCGTGTTCATCGGTGGAAACCTAACGGGTAACGGGTCAGCGGGTGGATTCATCAGCGGATTCAAGAGCGAGTTGCACGGCTCGTTCAGCACCAGCGCTGGGCGGCTTGGCGGTCAGGCAGCTTGCGCACCTGCTTCAGAGGGTCGACTCGCCGAGTGCGCCTGGGCAGACAACGACACCTTTGGCGTGGTCGTGTCGGCCACGCTGCATGCTCGCGCACTGGCCACCGAGTTGCGCCAGATGCGGCCGTTGATCGAGCACCGGATCAGATAGGGCGTTCGTTCGGGCTGGACCGACAAATCGTCGTGGCTACGTTTCCTTGCCGTGATCGGGTAGGTGATCGGTCGTCGGGTGCGCTTCGGACCTGGTCAGGGAGACACTCCGGCGCAGCGACAGCCTGGCAATGGCCAAGATGACCGCCACAGCGAGCACCACTAGGCCGACCAACTGCGCTCCGATCAGCCGGGAACCGATCGGCTGCCCGGCCGCCGTGGTAGTGAGCCCAGCGGACCGGCCGGGCCGCCGACGTACTCCCGGCTGGGATGGGCTGGGAGCGGGAGTGACGACGGGAAATAGGCCCGAGAGGTTGTTCGGTGTAACGGTAGTACCGGGGAGCGGGCTCAGGGTAGCGGTCGAGGTCGATGGGGTGACTGGTGTCGGCGACGGCGCGCTGTGCCCGACCACGGCGGTAATGGAGGTCTTAGCTTGGGAAACTCCCGGCGCGGCCACGGCGATGGTCAGAGTTGCCTGCGTGCCCGCCGTCACCTTCTTGCGGATGCGCGCGGCGATAGTCAGTTTCAGAGTCTTGTTCGCCCGCAGGGTGCTGATCGTGCAGGTGCCGACCTTCGAGGTGGTAGTACGCCGGCCGGGGCAGAGCGCGAACCTCGGCGCCGTCATCGTCTGGGTGCGTACCGAGGCTGTCGCCTGGACGTGCCGGGCTGGCAGTGTGCCACGAATGGAGACGACGTAGCGGAGCATGCCGCCGGGTCGCAGTTGCGACTGGCGGGCGCTGAGATTCGCGTGTACGCAGATCGAGCCTGGCGAAGGCGTTGGTGTCGGCGTGCCGGATGGGCTCGGGCTGGGTGTCGGCGTGCCGGATGGGCTCGGGCTGGGTGTCGGCGTGCCGGATGGGCTCGGGCTGGGTGTCGGC